>NZ_JAHPJM010000029.1:0-20684 GCF_019042715.1 Paenibacillus sp. AK121 | reverse complement strand
GTAAAATCCGTTGGCATATCCAGTGCCGGAATTTCACCAGACATGGTGTTCAGCCAATAGCTTTCTTGCGCACGAAGACGTTCACTTTGCATATCTGCATGCTGCCAAACGGCATAGTCCTTGTACTGAATACGGAGTGGCGGGAGCTCCTTGCCTTCGTACAATTGAGAGAACTCCTGCACGATAATTCCTTCCGTGACGCCATCCGAAATAATATGGTGCATGTCATAGAGCATAACGTGACGCCCCGGTCCGTTTTCGATCAGCTGAACCCGCAGCAACGGGGCTTGTGCGAGATCAAAGGCACGTACAAAGTCCTGTGCGTACTGCGGTGTCTCTTCTTCGCTTGCTTGCACATACTCCACGCTGAATGGGACGTTAGATTCAATCCGCTGAATCACCTCGCCATCGATCATCTCGAATCGGGTTCGCAAGGTTTCATGACGGGCGATGAGCTGGCGGAAGGCTTGCTCCAGTCGCTTTTTATCCAAGGAACCTTCGATAATCAAAGCTCCTGGCATGTTGTAGCTCACCTCTCCGCCTTCCAGATGACTCAGCACGTACATCCGTTTTTGCGCCGAGGAAACGGGATAATATTCGCGCTCCTCCGCCACAGGTATGGATACATACGTTTGCTGGGTCTGATCTTCACCCATCACCTGTACCAATTGCTCAATCGTCGGATATTGGAAAATATCTCGCAAGGCCAGCTTGTGATTCAGCTCCTGATGGATTTTCGCCATCAGTGTTGTAGCGCGCAGAGAATGTCCTCCCACTTCAAAGAAGTTATCCTGGATGCCTACCCGCTGATGATTCAGAACGCTTTGCCAAATACGTACCAATTGTTCTTCCAGCGGTGTGCGCGGCGCTACGTACTCCGTGCCTCCTTCGAGGCGCGCTTCCGGTGCTGGCAACGCTTTGCGGTCAATTTTCCCGTTTGGTGTCAGCGGGAATTGATCCAGTGGTACGACATACGTCGGGATCATATAGCTCGGCAGTTTGGGCTGGAGTGTGCTGCGCAGCTCCGGCAAATTCAGCGCCTCCGAGGCTACGACATACGCGCACAGATCTTTGTCTCCGTTTTCGTTTTCCCAGGCGGTGACGATGGCTTTCTCAATGCCATCCACAGTCAGCAGCTGCGCTTCCACCTCGCCCAGTTCAATCCGGAAGCCCCGGATTTTGACCTGATCATCCATTCGGCCGATAAAGTCTACATTGCCGTCCGGCATCCACCGCGCCAAATCGCCGGTGCGGTACAGTCGTTCACCCGGTACGTACGGGTTCGCTACGAATTTTTCCGCCGTCAGGTCCGCACGGTTCAGGTAGCCCCGTGCGACCCCGGCTCCGCCGATGCACAGTTCGCCCAGTACACCAATCGGTACCGGATTCAGCTGGCTGTCCACGATGTAGAAACGTGCGTTCAGCCATGCCTGACCAATCGGCACATGGCCGCTGCTTGGCAGCTTCGACAGTTCTTCATCATAGAAGCTGGAGTCAATCGCCGCTTCCGTGACGCCATAGCTGTTCATGATGCGGATATCTGCGCCAAACCGTTCTTGCAGCACCCGGTAATCCGTCACGCTGCAGCTATCCGAGCTAGTGATCAGCAGTTCCATGCTGCTCATGTCCAGCCCCTGTTCATGCACATGCTGCATAAACGGTACGATCAGGGCCGGAGTCGATTCGAACACGGTAATTTGATAATCACGAATCCAACCGTGCAGACGGCTAAAATCAAGTCGGTCGTCTTTCGGACAAATGACCATCGTGCCGCCGTTATAAAGCGTCCGCGCCATATCCCCGACGAACACGTCGAAGGAGAAGCTGGCCAGTTGCAGCAGTCGTACTGGGAACTCGCTCAGACGATAATCCCGGCGATACGCCGCAGCCGTATTCACCAAGCTGCGATGCTCGATCATAACACCCTTCGGACGTCCGGTTGTTCCGGAGGTGTAGATCACATACGCCAGATCCTGCGGTTCGTTGATGTGATCAACGTCTGTCGTATCTCCGGTGTACAGTGACTCATCGTCCAATGCCAGCATGATTTGCAGACGCAACTTTGTTGCCGATTCAGATGCTGCTTCGCTGTCAGACTTCGAATCTGATTTTAAGCTTAAGCCTTCATTCAGGCTGTCTCTTTCCATCGTTTCAGCGCTAACTGCCGTCTCCAGCTCACTCTCAGTCTGCCCTCCGGCCAAGGCCTGTCGGCTTTCTTCGAGCCATGCCTTTGCTTGCTCCTGTAAGCCGATTTGGGTCAACAGTACCGTCGCACCACTGTCCTCCAGCATGAAACGAATGCGTTCGGACGGATAATCCGCATCCAGCGGCACATATGCGCCTCCAGCCTTCCATACTGCCAGTACGCCGACCAGCATGTCTACCGAGCGCTCACTCAAAATGCCGACAATCGACTCGCGTCCGATACCTTCATTTCTTAGTCTGCGCGCCAATTGGTTCGCACGCTCGTTCAGTTTCCGGTACGTAAGCTGTTGCTCCTCGTATACCACCGCCACATGATCTGGTATAAGCTGGGCCTGTTCTTCCACATAGGTATGGAACAGGGTTCCTGCTTCAACAGCAACATCCGTTACGCCCACTTCTCCAAAACCGTAGATGAGTTGCTCTTGTTCCTCATCGGTTACCATGTTCAAAACTGCCAGTGGCTGCTGCGGATGATAGGCAATCGCTCGAACGATTTCCGCAAAATGCTCTGCCAATCGCGTCATAGTCTCCCGCTTGTACAGCGCTGTGCTGTATTCCAGACTGCACAGAATGCCTTCCGGTTGCTCTATCGCCTCCAAGCTCAGATCAAACTTGGCCGTATGATTTTCCAGTGGATAGGAGCTTAAGCTCAGCCCTTCCAGCTCGAACTCCTGCTGCTCCATTGTTTTCAGCTCAAACATCGTGTCAAACAGCGCATTCCGGCTCGTATCCCGCGCTACATTCAGTTTTTCAACCAATTCTTCAAAAGGATAGTCCTGATGCTCATAAGCATTAAGTGCCTGCTCCTTGACCTCTTGCAGATACTCAAGGAACGATGTATCGCCGGATGGATAATTGCGAATCGCCAGCGTGTTAATGAAGACACCGACTAGATTACTGAGCTCCGCATGCGGTCGTCCTGCAATCGGCGTACCGACTACAATGTCCTCTTGGCCTGTGTATTTGTGCAAGAGTGTGGTGTACGCCGCCAGCATCACCATATACAGGGTAGAGCCGGTCTGGGCAGCCAGTTCTTTCAGGCGTTCACTAACCTCACGCTCCAGTACAAATTCGATCGTATCCCCTGCCGTACTCTGCACCGCTGGGCGGGCAAAGTCCGTAGAGAGATCCAGCACAGGCAGTTCCCCTCGGAAGGTGTTCAGCCAGTACGCTTCCTGACGCTGCATCCATTCCTGATGGGCTTCGCTTTGCTGCCATACGGCATAATCTTTGTACTGAATCCGCAATGGCGCCAGCTCTTCACCGCCATACAAACGGACAAACTCATCAGTCAGGACCTCCAGGGACACCCCATCTGAGACGATATGGTGCATATCGAGCATAAGCAGATGTTGGGATTCCTGTTCTACTCCTTGAAGGCCCAGATCCACCAAGCCTACTCGTAGCAGCGGCGCAGCTTTGAGATCAAACGGACGGACAAAGCGCCGCACCAGCTGTTGCGCCTCTATGTTGACCCTGGTGTACGTATCTGTAGTTGTGTCCTGATCTGTATCCGCAGTCGCATCCTCTGCCTGTACCTTCGTATATTCCACCTCGAACGGTACGGTGTCCTCGATCCATTGCATCGGCTCATTGTCCACCAGCTCAAAGCGGGTACGCAAGGTCGCATGGCGGGCGATCAGTTGACGGAATACATGTTCCACTCGTTTCACGTCCAGCGGACCGCTTACTTGCAGCACCGACGGCATGTTGTAGTTCACATCCAGCGGATCGAACTGATGCAGCACATACAGTCGTTTTTGCGCCGAGGATAGTGGATAGAAGCTACGCTCTTCCGTTACCGGAATGGACGCATACGCCACCTGATCCAGCTGTTCCAGCACAGCCGCCAGTTGTTCAATCGTTGGTGCTTCAAAAATACTGCGCAGAGGAAGCTGCTTGTTCAGCTCTTGGTGAATCTTCGAGGTTAGTGTCGTCGCCCGCAGCGAATGTCCGCCAATCTCGAAGAAGTTTTCCTTCACGCCAACTTGCGCCAGGCCCAGCACATCTTGCCAAATTTGCGCCAGCTTCACTTCCACCCACGTCCGCGGCGGGACATAATCGGCTCCGCTTTGCAGGCTACCTTCCGGTGCTGGCAGTGCCTTGCGGTCGATTTTGCCATTGGGACTCAGTGGCATCTGCTCCAGCTGTACAAAGTACGATGGTACCATGTAGCTTGGCAGCTCCTGCCCCAGCGCACTTCTCAGCTCGCTGGCACTGATTTCTTGCCCCGCGACATAGTAGGCGACCATGTGTTTTTGTCCCGTTTCATCTCCACGAGCCATGACAATCGCTTCTCGTACCGATTCCACTTGGAGCAACTGCGTTTCGACCTCGCCCAGCTCAATCCGGTACCCCCGGATTTTCACCTGATGGTCGATCCGGCCCAGATATTCAATGTCCCCGTCCGGCATCCATCTCGCCAAATCGCCGGTGCGGTACATCCGCTCATACCCTGCTTCCCCGCCGGCAAACGGATCGGCTACAAATTTCTCGGCCGTCAGCTCTGGACGGTTCAGATATCCTCGTGCTACGCCGACACCGCCGATGCACAGTTCCCCTGCCACACCAATTGGCTGCAATTGCTCCGTGCCTTCCTTGACGATGTACAGACGAATGTTTTGAATCGGTTTCCCGATCGGAATAACCGCATATTCCTCTAACGGCTCGCAATCGAAGTACGATACGTCCACCGTCGCTTCGGTTGGTCCATACAGGTTGATCAGCTTCGCTCCGGTCAGGCTCGATACGAGCCGCTGGAACCGGGCCACATGCTGTGGCGGCAACGCTTCACCACTGGCAAAGACATGGCGCAGTGTGCCCAGCTTCGCTTGCATCACTTCCCGTGGCTGCTGTTCCACATACTCCAGGAACGCATGCAGCATGGCTGGTACAAAGTGCATCGTGCTCACGCCATCGCGGGCAATCGTGTCGACGATGTCTTCCGGGTTCTTTTCCCCGCCGACCGACAGCAGGCTTACCTTTGAGCCGACCATCGACCACCAGAACAGCTCCCACACCGACACATCGAAGGTAAAGGCAGTCTTTTGCAGGATCGTATCTTCTGCGCTCAGGCCGTACCGATCATGCATCCACAAAATCCGGTTCAGCACGGAGTGATGCTCCACCATTACACCCTTCGGTTTTCCGGTGGAACCGGAGGTATAAATGACATAGGCGACATGGTGCGGCCCAGCCAGTGGCTCCAGATTTGAACCATCTTCGTGATAAATATTCTTGCCAGCCTGCTCCTGACGATCTAGCACCAGCACCTGACCGTCGAAACTCCGTGATGCTTGCTCCGCCAGATGCGATTGCGTCAGCACCAGCTTCGCGCCTGAATCCTCCAGCATAAAGCGGATGCGGTCAGCCGGATATTCCGGATCAATCGGCACATAGGCTCCTCCTGCTTTGAGGATTGCATAGATGCCTACGATCATGTCCAGCGAACGGTGAAGCAGAATGCCCACAGGCTGATCCGGTTCAACCCCTTGCGCACGCAAGGTGCGCGCGAGACGGTTGGCTCGCTCGTTCAGCTCACGGTAGGTCAACATCTCCGACCCGAATATCACCGCTGCCTGATCCGGTGTAATTGCTGCCTGCTGCTCAAACAGTGCGCTTAGCGTCTGATCCTGCGGATAGGGTGCCGCTGTATCTCCCCATATCTGAACGATCTGTGCCTGTTCTTCTGGTGTCACCAATTCCAGCTCATTCACACGGATATGCGGATTGTTCACGATTTGCTCGATGACATGCAGTACATGTCCCTGCATCCGCTCGATCGTAGACCGGTCGTACACATTTGCGTTGTATCTGAACATGATGCGGAAGGTTTCATCCGGCATCACAATCAAGTCCAGATCATAGTTCGTCTGCTCAACAACCTCTACATTCGTAATGTCAAATGCAGACGGACGAACTTCACCCAACTGCTCGACTTGCTCCTCTACCGGATAGTTTTCAAATACCATAATGTGATTAATCAGATGCTGCTTCTGCTCGGTCAGCGCCTGAATTTCATACAGCGGGAAGCTGTCATATACCCCCGAAGCCAGCGCTTTCTCCTGCGTGTTCCGCATGATGTCGACAAACGTGGCATTCCGTTCACTTTGAATCCGAACCGGGATGGTATTAATGAACAAACCGATCATATTTTCTACACCCGCAATATCCGTCGGACGTCCAGATACGACACTGCCGAATACAACATCCTCATTGTTGTTATATTGCTGCAAAATCAGGCCCCACACGCTCTGCATCAGTGTATTAATCGTGACCTGCTGCTGCTTGGCAATCCGGTACATGGCTTCGCTCCATGTTGGATCCAGCTCCACCGTTATTTTTTCGCAAACATATTCGCTGGTTGTACTTGCTGTAGTGGATACAGTGTTATCTCTGCTGTCTGCCACTTGATCTTTCGATGCAGTATCCGATCCAGGCAGCAACGTCTGCTGTTCAAAGCCTGCCAAATAGTTGCTCCAATACTCTTTTGCCGCACGTTCATCCTGACGCTCCAGCCATTCGATATATTGGCCATATGGTGTGATTGGAGCAAGCTCCGGCTGTTTCTGCTCCAGCAGCGCAAAGTACGTACCAAACACTTCCCCGGTAACGAGCGATAAGCACCAGCCGTCCATGATAATGTGATGGAAGCTCCAGACCCAGTGATACGTTTCTTCATCGGTCTGCCATACCTGTACGCGCATCAGTGCATCCGTACCGAGATCAAAGCCCCGAGCCTGATCCTCCTGCTTCAACGCCTGGATATACGCCTGTTGTTCTGCTTTCCGCATTCCGCGTACATCCTTAAAGGAAAGGTCGCTATCTTTGTGACGGAACACCAGTTGCAATGGCTCCTGACCGTGTTCGGTCTCAAACCGATGGAAATTCGTCCGCAGCGCTTCATGACGCTGTGTCAGCAGATCCAGGCTCTGACGGAAAACAGCAACATCGAATCTGCCTTTTTGATCAAACGAGGCTTGCTGGAAGTATGCGCCTGAGTCCGGTTCCATCAAGCTATGGAACAGCATCCCTTTCTGCATGGGAGAAAGAGCATACACATTTTCCAGTTCACCCACAGAAGCCGTTTGCTCCGTCAATTGCTCCAGTTGTTCCAACGACAAGCCTTTAAACAAGACATCGCTTGGCGTTAGTTCGCTCCGCTCTTGGGAGGCACAATGCTTGATGACTTCCTGCAAGCTTTCCCGTAGCAACTGCGCAAACTTTTCTACGTTTTGCTGATGATATACTTGGCTGTCATAGCGAATTTCCAAGGTCAGCACGCCTGCTTTAATCATGCCGTTCACATTCAGCGGCTGCTCCAGCACGGTATAACCACTCATCGGCTCTCCGTCCGTATGCGAAGACAGCACGATGTCACTCTGTTCCAAATCCTGATCAAATTGTCCCAAATAGTTAAAGCTGATCTCAGGCTGCAGATTCAAGGAAGGATCGGCATTATCCGAAGACATATACTTCAAAATACCGTAGCCAATGCCCTTATGTGGCACATGACGCAGGTCCTCTTTGACCCGCTTGATGCGCTGCCCAATCTCTGCCTTTCCATCCACATCCAGCAGCAATGGATACTGACTCGTAAACCAGCCCACGGTACGTGTGATATCCACATCTGGAACAATAGCTTCCCGGCCATGCCCCTCCAGATTGACCAGCACACGCTTCTGCCCGCTCCAGTTGTACAATGCGCTGCCGAGTGCGGTTAACAGCAGATCATTGACCTCCGTGTTGTACGCACGATGTGATTCCTGAAGCAGCAACCGGGTTTCCTGTTCGTTCCAAGCCACGGTCACCGTCTCACTATCTCTGACCCAAAAAGGCTGTCCTGCTGCTTTATCTTGATCCTTAGGTAGCGATGCGACTGCCATGTGGGCAAGACGCTGCCAGTATTCGCGTTCGTTGTCGATGGCCGGACTATTGGCATATTGAGACAACCGCTCTGCCCAAGCGGAGAACGAATCCGTTTTATAAGGCAAGCGAATCGCTTCTCCCCGAACGGCCTGCTCATAGCCAGTAGCAAAATCTTCAAACACAATCCGCCATGAGATCCCGTCTATGACCAAATGGTGAATGGCAATCAGTAAATGATCTCCATCCATGCAGCGGAAAAGTCCCAGCTTCACCAGCGGTCCTTCATCCAGACAAATGGAGCTTTGGATGGCATTGGCTTTCATCTCAATCGCCATCATCACATCTGCCGTATCTTCGACGCCTGTCAAATCTACAACGTCCAGATGATACAGCTCGCCTTCGTTCACACCGCGATTCCACGCCTCATAGCCCTGTTCGGTCTGACGGAAGACCATCCGCAGCGCATCATGATGCTCCGTCACCTGGGTCACCGTGCGATGCAATGCGCCTATATCAAAGCCTTCTGCTCGATGCAGCATCACCGACTGGTTGAAATAATGCGGCTCTGCCGACGATAGTCCAAAAAACCACTGCTGGATCGGGGTCAGCTTGACGCTGCCCGAAACCTCGCCCTGATCGGCCGTACGACTAACTGGGTGTACATGACCACTTAGCAGCGAAATGGATGGATATTGGAACAAATCCTTCATGTCCAGCTTGTAGCCTGCTTGCAGCAAGCGGGAGGATACCTGGATTGCTTTGATCGAATCGCCGCCCAGATCAAAGAAATTATCCAAAATACCGATGTTCTTCGTTCCTAATACAGACTGCCAAATCGAAGCCAACGTCTGCTCCAGCGCTGTGCGCGGCTCTACATAATCCGCTCCGCTTTGCAGACTGCCTTCCGGTGTTGGCAGGGCCTTACGGTCGATTTTGCCATTCGGTGTCAGCGGCATCTGCTCCAACTGAATGAAATACGAAGGCACCATGTAGTTTGGCAGCTCCTCACCCAGGAAGCTGCGCAGCTCCCCAGCGCTTACGTCTCTTTCAGCGACATAGTACGCCACCAGTTGGTTTTGCCCCTGCTCGTCCGCTTGGGCCAGTACGATGACCTCTTGCACGTCTTCCACTTTCAGAATTTGTGCCTCGACTTCGCCCAGTTCGATCCGGTAGCCCCGGATTTTCACCTGATGGTCGATCCGGCCTAAATATTCAATGTTGCCGTCTGGCATCCATCTCGCCAAGTCCCCTGTACGGTACATTCGTTCATAGCCGGCTTCACCCGCCGCAAACGGGTTCGCTACAAATTTCTCTGCCGTCAGCTCTGGTCGATCCAGATAACCACGCGCCAGACCCGGACCGGACACGTACAGTTCACCTGCTACGCCGACCGGCGCCAAATGTCCATGCACATCCACCATGTATACCCGGTGATTCGGCACAGGACGTCCGATGGAAATGAGTTGTCCTGCCCTTTCATCCTCGGATACCGGCCAGATGGATGTTGCCACCGAGTTTTCGGTTGGACCATAGCCATTGTAGTACGCCACCTGATCCTTCCACTTGTATACCAGTTCGGTGGATGAGGCTGAACCCGCAGTGAACAGAATACGCAGGTGCGGCATCCGCCCCGGCTCCAAATACACTGCATAAGTTGGCGGCAAAGCAGCCACCGTAATGTGGTGATCCGCCATATATTGCTCAAACCGTTCGTAGTTCAAAATCGTCTCTGTTGTTGGCACATATAACGTAGCCCCGCAGAACAGCGCCTGGAAGATTTCCCAGCAAGCCGCATCAAACGAATAGCTGGCAAATAGCAGCGCATGATCCGACGCACGAATCTTGAGCGTCCGATCAAAATACGTTTTCAGATTGCACAGCCCGTGATGCTCCAGCATAACGCCCTTCGGCTGTCCGGTTGTACCCGACGTATAAATCACATACGCCAAATCGTTCGGACCAGACAGCGGCTCCAGGTTGGAACCATCCTCGTGGTACACCTCCTGCGCTCCATCCAATACCAGTACTTGACCATCGATAACTGCTTTGTCCATCAGATGACTTTGTGTTAACAGCAGCTTCGCACCCGAGTCGTCCAGCATATAGCGGATACGTTCCTCCGGATAGGTTGGATCAATAGGGACATATGCGCCTCCAGCTTTCAAAATCCCGAAGATGCCCACGATCATATCCACCGAACGCTCGGTCATCAGACCCACCAGCCGATCCTTCGTCACGCCTTGACTGCGCAAGGTACGAGCCAATCGATTGGCGCGTTCATTCAGCTCGTGATAAGTCAGCGCTTCTCCTTCAAAGAACAAGGCTGTCTGCTCCGGTGTCTGTGCAGTTTGCACTTCGAACAAGCCGTGAATCGTTTGTTTACTTGGATAGGCTACCGCTGTGTTTCCCCATACCTCAACGATCTGCTTACGCTCCTGCATCGTAACCATGTCCAGTTCATGTACGCGAATGTTCGGATTGGCTATCACCTGTTCCAGCAACTGCACCAGATGACCTCGAATTTGCTCGACACTTTCCCGTTCAAAGGCCAGGGCATTATAGCCAAAGCTCATGTGAATGGTATTCCCCGGCAGCACTACCACGTTAAAGTCATAGTTGGTCTGCTCGACAGACTCGGCTCCTGTGATCGTGAAGCTGGACGCCTCACTACTACCTAATTGCTCTATTTGTTCCTCGACCGGATAATTTTCAAAAATAAGAATATGATTGATCAAATCCTGCTTAAGCTCCGACAACCCCTGAATTTCATACAACGGATACGTATCATACACATGGGAAGCAATCGATTGCTCCTGGGTTTGCTTCATCACGTCGGAGAATACGCTGTCCACCTGACTGCGGATACGCACCGGAATCGTATTAATAAACAGACCAATGATGTGCTCCACATTCGGAATGTCTGCCGGACGTCCAGATACCACGCTGCCAAACACGACATCATCGGTGCCATTATATTTTTGCAGCAAAAGGCCCCATACGGTCTGCATCAACGTATTGATGGTCACCTGATAACGCTTGGCTATGCGCTGAATACCAGCTGTGAGCTCCGCGCCCAAATCAAAGTCCAGACGCTCTGCCTGATACCCCGTCTTACCTTGGATTTTTGCCTGTGGCAAGCGGGACTGCTCCTCGTATCCTTCCAGAACCTTGCTCCAGTAGCTTGATGCGGCCTGACGATCCTGCTGCTCCAGCCATTCGATATATTGACTGTACGGCGTGACAGGGGCTAGTTCAGGTTGTTTATGGGCCAGTATCGCAAAATAACTCGCAAACACTTCGTTGGTCACCAGCGACAAGCACCAGCCGTCCATCACGATATGATGGAAGCTCCATACAAAACGATACGCATCCTCACCTGTGCGCAAAACAGCCACACGCATCAAAGCATCCTGCGCCAGATCAAAGCCTCTTTGCTTGTCTTTACGCGTAAATTCGAGCATGTATTCGTTTTGCTGCTCGTCCTCCATGTCCCTTAAATCTTCAACATACAGTTCGCTGCGCTTATTCCGGTACACGACCTGAAGCGGTTCATCCTTCCAGCCGCTGTAGAAGTTCGTGCGCAGTACCGTATGCCGCTGCACCAAGACATCCAAACTGGCTGCAAAGGCAGCGATATTAAAATGTCCTCGCAGATCAAAGGAGGCCTGTTCAAAATACGCGCCCGATTGCGAATCCATCAGATTGTAAAAGAGCATGCCCTTCTGCATCGGCGTCAGTGCGTATACATTTTCCAGCTCACCGATACGTGCCGCCTGTTCCGCGATCTGTTCCAGCTCTCCAGTCGTCAGACCTTTGAAGGATACATCACTTGGCGTCAGTTCTAGATGCTCCTGAGCGACGCAATGCGCAATGACCTCTTGCAAAGCGGATTGCAGCAGACTCGCCACCCGTTCCAACGTTTCCTTGCGATACTGCTTACGGCTGTAAGCGATCGTCAAGCGCAGCGTGCCTTCCGAGATCATCGCGTTCAAATCCAGCGTGTATGCCAAGCGGGAATGAGCATCCTCTGTTTCCCCTGCACGGTAGGAGGACAACGTGATTCCACTGTTTTGCAGATCTTGATCGACCTGACCCAAATAGTTAAAGCTGATTTCCGGTTCTGCTGCGATCGTGCCCACTTCATCTGCAGGCAACGCAGAGGACAGGTAACGCCAAGTGCCATAGGTAAGCCCTTTATGCGGAATACGCCGCAGGCCTTCCTTCGTTTCTTTAATCCGCTGAGCCAGTGTCATTTCCTTGCCGGTCTCCAGCAGCACTGGATACAAGCTCGTAAACCAGCCTACTGTACGTGTAATATCCACCTCTGGCAAGATCGCTTCTCGGCCATGGCCCTCCAGGTTCACCAGTACATGTCCTGCGCCTGTCCAGTTGTGCACCGCGAGTCCCAGCGCGGTCAGCAGCAAATCATTGACCTCGGTGTTATAGGCGCGATGGGCCTGCTTCAGCAGTTGCTCGGTTTCAGCTTCAGTCCACTCCACCGTTAGCACTTCGCTGTCTGCATTCACGGAGCCCTCGTAGGCAAAATCCTTAGGCAGTGGTGCAGCTTCAGCTTTGACCTGTTCCAGCTGCTTCCAATAGACTTCATCCGATGCAGCCTCAGGACGGTTAGCATAAGAGGATAACTCCCGTGCCCAAGTTTGGAAGGAATCTGTTTTATAGGGCAATCGTACAGGCTCGCCCTGGATCGCCTGCTCGTAGCCTGTCGAGAAATCTTCAAACAGAATCCGCCACGACACCCCGTCCACCACCAAGTGGTGAATGGCGATCAGCAGATGGTCGCCCTCGGTTGTGCGGAACCATCCGAGTTTCACCAAGGGTCCTGCGGACAGGTCCATGCTGCTTTGAATTTCCGTTGCCTTCGCTTCCAGCGCTTCCGCATAAGCGGCCCGTTCACGGTAATCTACCATTTCCAGTGTATATAACGTACCTTCCTCTACATGGCGAGTCCAAGCTGTATAACCAGCGGAAGTCTGACGGAATACCATACGCAGCGCATCATGATGCTTCACGAGGTGATCCATGGCTTGGCGAATTGCCGTCTCCTCAAAGCCCTCCGCGCGATAGAGCATGACCGCTTGATTAAAGTGCTGCGGACGCTCGCGCTCCTGCGCAAAGAACCAATGCTGGATCGGAAGTAGCGCCGTTTCCCCGCTGACTTCTTCCTGATCTGCCATACGACGGACCTCATGCATATGCGGTGCCAGGGCTTCAACGGTTGGATACTGGAACAAATCCTTCATGTCCAGCTTATAGCCAGCCTGGAACGCACGGGAGGCGATTTGGATCGCCTTGATCGAATCACCGCCCAGGTCGAAGAAATTGTCCAAAATACCAACCGTCTGTAGTCCCAGTACCGACTGCCAGACCGCTACCAAAGCGCGTTCTTGCATAGTGCGCGGCTCGGCATAATCGACTCCAGTTTGCAGGCTGCCCTCTGGTGCCGGCAAGGCCTTGCGGTCGATTTTGCCATTCGGTGTCAGTGGCAGCTGTTCCAGTTGTACAAAGTAGGATGGCACCATGTAGCCTGGCAGCTCCCGTCCCAGCTCACTTCTTAGCTCGCTGGCATCGACTACTTGTCCCGCGACATAGTAGGCCACCATGTGGTTTTGACCCATTTCGTCCATACGGGCCACGACCACGGCTTCGCGTACCGATTCCACCTGGAGCAGCTGCGATTCGACCTCGCCCAGCTCAATCCGATAACCCCTGATTTTCACCTGATGATCGATCCGGCCCAGATATTCAATGTTGCCGTCCGGCATCCATCTCGCCAAATCGCCGGTGCGGTACATCCGTTCATAGCCTGCTTTGCCTCCGGCAAACGGGTTCTCTACAAATTTCTCGGCCGTTAGTTCTTCGCGTTTCCAATAACCACGGGCTAATCCTTCCCCTGCAATACATAATTCGCCCGGCACACCGATTGGCTGCAATCCCCCATCCGCGTTCATGATATATATTTGGGTATTCGCGATAGGACGTCCGATATTAATTTGATGAGCATGGGTCAGTTCCTGTACAGTCGACCAAACTGTCGTTTCTGTAGGTCCGTACATATTGTAAATGCGAGGACCGTTTATCTTTTGCAGATCTCCCAACAGCTTGGACGGTAGAGCTTCACCCCCGACCATAATTGCCTTCACGCTTTGCAGTGCGCGGGAACCTGTTTCATGACCCAGTAGCATTTGCACCCGCGATGGTGTCATTTGCAACATCTCAATATGATGATGAGTAATCAACTCACCAAGTACCTGAGGATTCACCTGATGCTGGCGGTCGCCAAGCACAACCGTCATGCCACCCAGCAGAGGCAGGATGGTTTCCAAGACAAAAATATCGAATGAAATGGTCGTCAGTGACAAAATGGTTTGACTCGTTTCAAAGTCAATTGCTTCGCGCATACCTGTAATAAAGTTGAGTACTGAGCGATGCTGGAGCATAACCCCTTTCGGATTTCCAGTTGAACCAGAGGTATAGATGACGTAAGCCAAATGCTCTGGGCGGGCAATCGCCTCCAGGTTGCTGCTTTCTCCCTGATACAATTCTGCATCCTCAATAAATATTGCATTGGCGTTGCAATGGTGCTCTTCCAACAGATCACGACTGGTCAGAAGCACTGTGGCCTCGCTATCTTCCAGCATGTATTGAATACGAGATGACGGAAATTCGGGATCAATTGGCACATATGCACCGCCTGCTTTTAGAACGGCCAGCAGACCTACGATCATTTCCACTGAGCGATGCACCATCAGGCCGACCAGCTTATCAGGTCCTACCCCCTGTGCTTGAAGTATTCGTGCCAATGAGTTGGCTCGTTCATTCAGCTCCCGATAAGTCAGACTCTGATGTCCAAACATTAATGCTACCTGATCCGGTGTCTGTGCCACCTGTTCCTCGAACACCGCACTTAACGTCTGATCCTGTGGATAAGCTGTTGCAGTATCACCCCAAACCTGAATAATCTGCGCTTGTTCTTCCGATGTTATCAATTCCAACTCACTCACACGGATATTCGGATTCTCCACAATTTGCCTAATGACATGCTCGATATGACCCTTGATGCGCTGCATTTCGGACCGGTTATATACCAGTTCATTGTATTCCAGCAGGATCGTGATATCCTCGTCAGGCACGACAATCAGGTTAAAATCGTAGTTGGTTTGCTCTGCAATTGCCACATTGGCTATAGATAAGCCTGTATGTGCGTCTGCTTCGCCGGAATCAATCGCCTGAGATATCTTTTGCCCGATCGGATAGTTTTCAAAGACCATAATATGATTAATCAGGTCTTGCTTTTGTTCAGTCAGCGCCTGAATATCGTAGAGCGGAAACGTGTCATATGGACCGGAGCTCAAAGCCTGTTCCTGTGTACGCTTTAATATTTCAGCAAATGTTGCATTCCGCTCACTGTAAATGCGTACCGGAATTGTATTAATGAACAAACCGATCATGCTCTCCACGCCTGCGACTTCTGCCGGACGCCCGGATACCACACTACCAAACACGACATCCTGATTATTATTGTATTTCTGTAAAATAACACCCCACGCACTCTGTAAAATCGTATTAATTGTTACTTTCTGTTGCTTTGCAATACGCTTCAATGCGGTACTCCGTTCTTTACCTAACCCAAAGGTCACCTTCTCCAAAACATAGCCTGTCTCCGAACGCCCGTCACTTCCGTCTGCATCCTCATTCTGCACTGTTACAGAAGCCTGCGCTTTCTCACCAAGCAACAAGGTCTGTTGCTCATAACCCGCCAAATAGTCGCTCCAATAGCGAGCCGCTTCCTGCGCTTTCTGCTGTTCCAGCCATTCAATGTAACGGCTATATGGTCTGACAGGTGGTAGTTCCGGCTGCCTGTTCTTCATCAAAGACGAATACGCACTTAGCACTTCTTCCATGACAAGTGACAGACACCAGCCGTCCATCAGGATATGATGGAAGCTCCATACAAATCGGTATGAGCAATCCCCTGTACGGAAGACAGCTATACGCATCAGCGCATCCTTGCCTAAATCAAAGCCTCGAGCTTTGTCCTGAGTCACAAATTCAGCTACAGTGTGTTCACGCCCTCTGGCATCTTCATAACGGAAGCTCGCATTTTTATGACGATAGACAACCTGCAACGGTTGACCATGCCAGCCACTGTAGAAATTTGTACGGAAAATTGCATGACGGCTTACGAGCAGCTTCACGCTTTCCTCAAACATGCTCGGTTCAAACTCTCCTTCAAGATCAAACGTCAACTGTTCAAAATACACTTCGGTTTGTGTATTCATCAAACTATGGAACAGCATACCCTTTTGCATTGGCGTTAGCGGGTACACGTTTTCCAATTCTCCAACCGTCTTTGTCTGCTCCTTAATCGTATCTAATTGCTCTAGGGTCAGACCTTTAAACAGTACATCGCTTGGAGTCAATTCGCTCTGCTCCCTTGCAACACAGTGCTCGATAACTTCAAGCAGATTGGCTTTTAGCAGGTTAGCCAGCATTTGGATGGTGTCCTTACGAAAGACCTTGCTGTTATATCGAATATCCAGTTTCAGGATACCGTTAGTTACACCCGCGTCCACAATGAAATCGTATTTCATCTCCACCTGATCACTAACGACCGATCCAATCGAGTAAGGTGACATACGGATATCACTGTTTTGCAAATCCTGATCAAACTGTCCGTGATAGCTCAAGCTTACCTGTGGCTCGGCAAAAGCTTGATGTTGACCGAGATTCAGTGCATCTGCTTGCTGACCCGTGGCTTGGCCGGATTCACTCAAATATCTCCAGATTCCGTAGCCAATTCCCTTATTCGGAATATCACGCAGACTCTCTTTGACCTGTTTGATGCGTCCCGATAAAGTAGAATCACTGCCGATGTTCAGCCATATTGGATATTGAACCGTAAAGCAACCTATCGTACGAGAAAGGTCCGTATCTGGTAAAATGCCCTCACGTTCATATCCTTCCAAATTGATCAGGCTACGTTCATGACCGGTCCATGTGTACAGCATCATGCTCAAAGCTGTCAGCAGCAGATCGTTCACTTCCGTGTTATATGCGCGGTGCGCTTGCTTCAATAGCCGTTCTGTCTCTTCTTCCGAAAGTTTAACGACCATTTTACCCGTGTCAGCCAAGATAAATTTGCCATCCTGTGCTTGATCCTCAGGCAAGCGTACCTGGTCAGCCAAAGCGGATGCGTTCAGATGCTCCCAATAGGCGCGTTCGCCTTCCAGTGCTGCACTATTCGCATAGTTGTACAGTCTTTGAGACCAGGAACGGAACGAGTCCGTTTTATCCGGTAACTGAAGCACTTCTTGATGGACGGCTTTCTCATAGACTGTGGCTAAATCCTCCAACAAAATGCGCCACGATACCCCGTCTGCCACCAATTGGTGGATGGCTATGAGCAAATGATCCCCATCCGCACAGTGGAACAAACCAGCTTTAAATAGCGGGCCTTCATGCACATAAATACTGCTTTGAATTTCGCTGGCTTTCGCCTCAATCGTCGCACTAAGCAAGGCTTCATCAGTGATATCTCTAAAGTTCAATACATCCAGATGATACAGTTCGCCCTCATGTACTCCACGGTTCCATGCTTCATAGCCTTGCTCCGTCTTGCTGAACACCATCCGTAGTGCATCATGGTGCTCAGTTAGCTTAATGAGCGCCTGACGTAGGGCGGATTCGTCAAAGCCCTGCTCCAGATGCAGCATAACCGCCTGGTTAAATGGATACGCATGCACTTGCCCTTGTTCTGCAAGCCAGTATTGGGTCGGCGTTAGCGTCACTTTCCCCGTGACCTCGCCTTGCTCGGTCGTTTGCTTGTCCGCTAACCGAAGATGCGGAGCCAGCTCCTTCACATTTGGAAATTTGAACAAGTCCTTCATATCCATCTTGTACCCGGCTTGAAGCAGTCGGGAAGAGAATTGAATCGCCTTGATGGAGTCGCCGCCCAGATCAAAGAAGTTGTCTAAAATACCGACCGTTTGTACGTTCAGAACGGACTGCCAGATTGCTACGAGTGCCCGTTCGGCTCCAGTGCGCGGCTCTACATACTCCGCTCCGCTTTGCAGACTGCCTTCGGGTACCGGCAGAGCCTTGCGGTCAATTTTGCCGTTTGGACTCAGTGGCATCTGCTCCAGCTGTACAAAGTAGGATGGTACCATGTAGCTTGGCAGTTCTCGGCCCAGCTCACTTCTCAGCTCACTGGCACTGAGTTCTTGCCCCGCAACATAGTAGGCCACCATTTGGTTTTGGCCCGTTTCATCCGCACGAGCCATGACCACGGCTTCTCGTACCGATTCCACCTGGAGCAGTTGCGTTTCCACCTCGCCCAGTTCGATTCGATAACCCCGGATTTTTACCTGATGGTCAATCCGTCCCAAATATTCGATGTTCCCGTCTGGCAACCATCTCGCCAAATCGCCTGTGCGGTACATCCGCTCATAGCCTGCTTCCCCACCAGCAAACGGATCGGCTACGAATTTCTCGGCCGTCAGCTCCGGCCGATTCAGGTAACCACGGGCTACGCCGACACCGCCGATGCACAGCTCCCCTGCAACCCCAATCGGCTGCAATTGCTCTTTGCCTTCCTTCACGATGTACAGACGAATATTTTGAATCGGTTTCCCGATGGGAATAACTGTATATTCTTCATCCAGCTCGCAATCGAAGTACGATACGTCCACCGTCGCTTCCGTCGGGCCGTACAGGTTGATCAGCTTCGCTCCGGCCAGGCTCGACACAAGACGTTGGAACCTCGCCACATGCTGCGGTGGTAAGGCTTCACCACTGGCAAAGACATGGCGCAGCGTGCCCAGCTTCGCTTGCATCACTTCCCGTGGCTGTTGCTCCACGTACTCCAGGAACGCATGCAGCATAGCAGGTACAAAGTGCATCGTGGTCACGCCATCACGGGCAATCGTGTCAACGATGTCTTCTGGGTTCTTCTCCCCGCCGACTGACAGCAAACTCACCTTCGAGCCGACCATCGACCACCAGAACAGCTCCCACACCGACACGTCGAAGGTGAAGGTGGTTTTTTGCAGAATTGTATCCTCCGCACTCAAGCCGTAGCGATCATGCATCCACAAAATCCGGTTCAGCACGGAATGGTGCTCCACCATTACACCTTTCGGTTTTCCAGTGGAACCGGAGGTGTAGATCACATAGGCGACATGATGTGGCCCCGACAACGGTTCCAAGTTGGAGCTATCTTCGTGGTAGATGTCGTTGCGTTCCAACACCAGCACCTGGCCGTCGAAACTCAGCGATGCTTGCTCGGCCAGGTGCGATGACGTCAGCACGAGTTTCGCTCCCGAATCCTCCAGCATAAAGCGGATGCGGTCGGCCGGATATTCCGGATCGATTGGTACATAAGCTCCGCCAGCCTTAAGGATCGCATAGATGCCTACGATCATGTCCAGCGAGCGCTGCGCCAGAATGCCTACCGGCTGTTCCGATTCTACTCCTTCTGTGCGCAAGGTGCGTGCAAGACGGTTGGCTCTCTCGTTCAGTTCACGATAGGTTAAGGATTGATGCTCCCAAACGACAGCTACATGATCTGGTGTGCGTTCAGCCTGCTCCTCAAACAGCTTTTGGATCGTCTGATGGCTTGGATATGCTGAAGCCGTCGCATTAAACGCTCCTGTAATCTGCTGCTTTTCCGCTGCTGTGACTAATTCCAGCTCTTCAACCCGAACATGCGGGTTGAGCGAAATTTGCTCCAGCAGGCGTGCTAAATGCCCATGCAGACGCTCAATACCTGCTTGATCAAAGCTGAGCGCGTTATACATAAAGCGAATCTTGATGCCTTCTCCCGGCATAACAGCTACGTTCAGATCGTAGTTGGTTTCCTCTGTAGCCACCACGTTCGAAATCGTAAATTTATCCTGTCCCTCGCTACCTAACTGTTCTACCTGCTGTCCCACCGGATAATTTTCAAATATCATAATATGATTGATTAAATCCTGTTTCTGCTCGGTCAGCGCCTGAATTTCATACAACGGGAACGCATCGTAGGCATTGGAAGCCAGCGCCTGCTGCTGGGTTCGTTTCATCAGCTCGACAAAGGTTTCACCTTGTTCAGACTGCACACGCACTGGAATGGTATTAATGAACAGCCCGATCATGTGCTCCACGCCTGGAATATCCCCTGGACGACCGGACACGACGCTACCGAACACGACATCCGTACTGTTGTTATATTTTTGCAACAGAACGCCCCATACCGTCTGAATCAGCGTATTGATCGTGACCTGATTTTGCTTCGCCACCCGTTCGATCTGAGCAACCAGCTCTGGCTGGAAGTTACATTCCAGATCTTCAGCGACATACTCCCCGGATTGTAAAGATTTCGACTGTGTTTTTTGCTGTGGAAGCGTAATTTGCTGCTCGTAGTCCGCCAGATACCCACTCCAGTATTGCAAGGCCGCCTCACGGTCCTGACGCTCCAACCATTCGATAAATCGGCTGAACGGCGTGACTGGCTCCAGCGCTGGCTCATGACCCGCGCGCAGTGCCAGATAGCTACCGAATACCTCCTGTGTCATAAAGGACAAGCACCAGCCATCCATCAAAATGTGATGGAA
>NZ_JAHPJM010000028.1:0-21980 GCF_019042715.1 Paenibacillus sp. AK121 | reverse complement strand
ACGCTTACTATTCGTAAGGGACTTAAAATCCTGCGGTAGGTGACTACCGTACCGGTTCGATCCCGGTCCTCGGCATACTAGTTTTTTTGTAAAAAACCCTTGATATTCAAGGGTTTTTTGCTTTTTTAGGAATTGAGACCATAACACTCATATCACAGGGAGCGAGCGCCTTTTTCGCTTTTGGGGACGGATTGGGGACGAACTTTTGGATCGAAGATGTCAAGGTGCGCTGTCGTTTTACGACTGAGCTTCTTGCTGACGTGAGCATAGGTATCTGAAGTCACCTGAGATGTGGAGTGGAATGTCGCGATCGATGTTGAAGCTCCTTGATGGATGTTCCCTGACCCAGCAAATACGTTGCATTTGTATGGCGGAGACCATGAAGTGATGCATTACGGAAATCGTTCCCCTCACACTAGTTTTTCCACTGCTGGGACGGCGTTTTATGGTAATAGGTTTCCCTGTACCTGAGTGAAAAATAAACTTCCGATCCCCGCCTTTCCATATCCCATTTGCCTTTGGCTCAAACCTTAGTTTACACATGTTTTTAACATGGACGACCAGTTCCTCCATATACCATTAAGGCATATCTACATAATCGTTAGGTGCTTTATTCTTAGTATCTGTAATGTCCGCCTGGCCATTTTTGGTGCTTGAAATGCTCTCGTCAATCCTCAATCTGCTGTTTTCAAAATCGCAATCGTCTTCGTCTAAAGCAATTAACTCACCGCGTCGGAATCCTCCCATTATCGCTCCTAAGAAAAAGAGTTTCCATTTAGAGTCTGTATAAAGTAACTTATCAATTACCTCGACTGCCTCATCTTCTTCAAAGTAATTTTTGCGGTCTTTCCTGGCCTTTTTATCCTCTTTGCTAATTTGTGAACGTTTAACGCCTCCCGGGGGATTTTTGATCAGTACACGCCATTCTGTAGCTCGTTGGAATATGCTATCTGTTACATCGTAAGCATACTGGATTGTACGCGATGCAAGAGTAGACTTTTTATCTTTTTTATCAACACGGGCGCCAGGCTTTCTCATATCAGCGAACAATTTCACTAAAATCATGATTGTAACTTCATCAATAGGCATATGGCCAATTTTCGGCAGAACGTGATTGTTGATTTTGGAGCAGTGAGATTCCAAAGTGGTTCCGTTCTTTAATTCTATTACGGCGTACTTCGGAACCCACTCATTTTCAATCATACAGCAAGGTATCAGCATAAAGGCAGAGAGCGTTGCGGTATAATCATTAATTCAAAACCACTAAAAAGGATCTACCCAGTTATTCGGATGAGCCTTTTTTGTCATTGAAGGAATTATCACACCATTCACCGAATGAATGATCGAGGTGATCAACATGAACTAACATATTTTGTTTACAAAATCATCCGAATAATTATGCTGACAACAACACATAAGGAAGCACTGTTGTGCAATCCGAAAGCATTGGCAACACCCCACTAGCTAAGCTAGTGGGGTGTTGTTGCATTTCTACAATTAAATTCAATAAATAAAATTCAAAAATATGTGTTAAAATTTCGAGTGTGAAAAAAGAACATAATTGTATAATAATTCAAGTTATACTATTATTGTAAATATTGGTTGGCCAACCATACTTGTTAAAAATAAAACATAGAGGTGCTAACTTGAAGAGAATAGCTAAGTATTTTTCCGCAATTTTATCCGTTATTTTATTATTTAATATTTTTGGTTTGACTGCAACTTCAGCTTCAGCTGAAGAAATCACTCATCAGTCTGAAGAAGTTACTGAAGAATATGACAGACAGTTGGATAAAGTGTATGAAGAATACAAGGAAAATCAGTCTGGCATTCAATCTGAATTTAGTCAAAATCATATTACTCCGTTTGCAGCTCAACCAGCATCAATTGGTCATATAATTAAGTTTACAATACAACAACTTTTCAAACGGTAAGGACACTATTAATTACCGAGTAAATGTGAAAAAGCGTTGGTTTAAGTCTATGTGGAATTTTAAATAAAGAGGAGAAAACAATGGCTCTTCTTAAAGACAAAAATGAAGAAGGAACATGGGTTGAATTTACATTCAAATATCATATCCCGGGTGAACGTGAAGGGTGTCAGCTCAATTTCAAATACTTTAAAACAAATAGAAAGGTATATGATTTGGATTTTGGGTGGACAAATATCACACTTAAGAATTATATTGAAGCAACCTCGCAATTTCCCGTAGAAAGTTTGAATGGATTCTACTCCTCATTCGAGAAAGACCTTTATGAGTTAAGCTGGGAAGAACTTGACTCGGGTACTCTATATCAGCTGAATTTTTACGGTTCCCAACAAGACTTCTGCCTTTTTGCTACTAAAGAAGCAATAAGACAGTTTGGCGCCGATTTACAGACGGATTGGGATCTGGCTCCGTTGCATTAAACTTAAAATTAAGGCTCGCTGGATAAGTGGCGAGTCTTTTTCTGTCGTTAAAGGAATACTACACCAATCCAGCAAATGCCTATTCTGAGGTGAATAGCATGAACCATACATATAAAGTGTTAAAGTCGGATATAGAACTATTCGCTGTTGCATTAAGCCATTAAGGGTATACGTTGTTCAGTGAAGGTAATGGCTTGTGGGAAAGCAGTCGGATTATCATACCAGAACACAAGGAAGCGTACTTAAAACTCATGAAAGACCGTCAGCGGGGAGGCAAGCCGGAACTTGACAATCAGGAAGCCCAGTTGATCGAGCAAGCGCTTATAGAGCTCTACAACACATGTCAGCCTATAACATTGGTGGTTTTTAGCCCATTCGATGACGAAGAACGCACAGGTGTAATCACGTCTATAAATACTGCTCGTAGGGAAGTAAAACTGTTTCGTGGCGAGGATAATTTTAGTTTGATCGAGTTGGAGGGTATCATTTCAGCAAGTATCTAGCAAAAATCTAAAAGGAGTAAATATTCTACTGACGTTATCCAACAAACAAGAAATGTTTTCAACCCCTTACCTGCGACAATCCAAGTCGAAGTCTTTCGAGGAGCATTTGATGCTAGTGTTTTAGCTAATTAACTAAAAAAGAAAAATCCTATATGTGGCTGGAAAGTTAACAAAAGAGGCAGGGGGATCCCTGCCTTCGGAGTTTTATAATTCTACGTCTGAGAAAAGCGGAGTGGACAAATAACGCTCACCTGTATCAGGTAATATGACCACGATCATCTTGCCTTTGTTTTCTGGAAGTTTCGCAATTTGTGTTGCTGCATAAACCGCAGCCCCAGAAGAAATACCAACAAGCAGCCCTTCTGTTTTTGCAAGCAGGCGAGCAGTTTCAAACGCATCTTCGTTTTTAACTTTGAAAACCTCATCTACATATTCTTCATTAAAGTTATTTGGAATGAAACCAGCACCGAGTCCTTGTAGTTGATGTGAACCTGGATTACCGCCAGACAGCACTGGTGAATCGAACGGTTCGACGGCTATCACTTTTACAGAAGGTTTTCGTTCCTTCAATGCCTGTCCAACGCCCGAAATAGTTCCACCTGTACCTACGCCCGCGATAAAAATATCTACACCGCCGTCCGTATCATCCCAGATTTCCACAGCTGTAGTTTTGCGATGAATTTCTGGATTGGCAGGATTGCTAAACTGCTGTGGTATGAAAGAGTTTGGTGTTTCGGCAGCCAAAAGCTCAGCACGCTTGATAGCGCCTCTCATCCCCTCGGATCCCGGTGTTAACACAAGCTCAGCACCGAACGCAGTCAAAAGCTTGCGACGTTCGATACTAAACGTTTCAGGAAGTGTAATTATAAGTTTGTATCCAAGAGCCGCAGCCGCAAATGCAAGTCCGATTCCAGTATTGCCACTTGTCGGCTCGATAATAATGGAGTCTTTATTGATTAAGCCTTTCTCCTCAGCGTCTTTAATCATAGCATATCCAATGCGGTCCTTAACGCTACCAGCCGGATTGAGATATTCCAACTTTGCTACCACGTTTGCCTCAATATTTTGGATTTGGCTGTAGTTTAACAGTGCTAACAAAGGAGTATTTCCAATTAACTCTGTCAACTTTTGGTGAATTTTAGTCAAAATTATCCCTCCAAACAATTAATTCATATCTACTTACTGTGACATACATATTATCATGAATTTTTTTTCATAACCATGTCCTGTTAATTCATAGTGAGGAGCAGGAACGGATGGAACAGTTTAAGCCTAAGGTGCTATTCATAAAAAAATAGACCAAGTTTATTCAGAACCAAGAGAGTCATTAAGAATGTATACGGTGTATCATTTTTTAATTTCAGAATAATTATCACGGTTCATAATAAACTGGCTTTTTCCCAGGATTTTGTATTTAATAGAAGGCAAAAAGAGCAGTAAGGAATTAATCCTTCTGCTCTTTTTATTGGGGACAGACTCTAGTGTTTTGTATAGATTACAGTCCAAATGAGAACATATACGAACACATAAAAGCCTTGAGAATACTGGCTTGTGGAACTGTGTGCGACTACAGTGTATTAAAAACTCATAACTTAAAATCCTGCGATAGGTGATTACCGTACCGGTTCAATCCTGGTCCTCGGCATTTCATGTTTTATCTCGATCTCATCAGTGTTAATCAGATGAAAATAACGCTAGGTCCTGTGTAGCTGTAATGGAGCAATCCGTAGGTACACAGGACCAACGAAGCGCCTTACCGTTAGTATGCGGAGGAGGCGTTGTTATTTTGGTAAATTACATGCTATAAAAA
Organism: Paenibacillus sp. AK121; assembly: GCF_019042715.1. Classification (NCBI taxonomy): domain Bacteria; kingdom Bacillati; phylum Bacillota; class Bacilli; order Caryophanales; family Paenibacillaceae; genus Paenibacillus; species Paenibacillus sp. AK121. The sequence continues at coordinate 17,257 of NZ_JAHPJM010000028.1, read as the reverse complement.
TCCAGTTTAGTTTTGTGTTTTGTAAGGATAATTATGCCACCAAGTGATTTGTTATCTTAATCTGGATATTGATACATCATCCAAAAGAATGGTGGCAAAAGCATCCTGCGCTGTAACACGGAACACTAAATCTCTAGAGACTGTCCCCGAATTCCCTGAGATTGAGAAGGTACGGGAGACTCTCTCATATTGTGATGAAGGTAGCGAGTTTAGCTGAATTGTGTAGGTTTGCTCTCCTAGACTAATTTGAAGCCGACCGCCAAAAGGCCTGATCAAATTACGTACCCAGAAGGTCACACGGTATCTTCTTCCTCTACTCAGATCGGAAATCGTTTGTCTAAGCGAGACGCTGTGCCCCGGGTTAGCTGAGATTCTGACGGCTTGATTGCCACTGTGCGGGTTGGTTCTGGTAATAAAGATTTGACCTGTCACGTTGCTGACGTTTGCAATCCAAGGTGTCAAATCCTGATCTTCAAAGCCACCGTTTCTAACAACAGCCTGGGTAGGCAAAATTTTTTTCTTCTTCAATGTGTGAGGTTGTATAGGGGATCTATTCATCCCTCTACGGACAGTAGTTGTACTTTTTCCAGCTTTTTTAGGTTTCATTTAAACAACTCTCTTTCTGTAAAAAATGTATTTTGTATTAGTAGTTTATGAAAGTGTGAATAATAGTGTTCATATTAAGAGAAACCAAAAATACCGTCGTAGGGCGGTATTTTTTTGGTTACGTAATACTGGGCCTTGCGGCCTTTTCAGTGCAGCTTTTTCGACTTTATAGTGCAAAATCTTGTAACAGAGAGTCAAAGCCCTTCTATTGCATAAGTTGCTATAATCGTTGGTACAGCAACTTTTTACAGAGAGACCATCGGAGACAAGAATGATCCCGAAAAGCGCAGGAATGCTTGTTATTCAGGAACTCTTAGCAAAGATTGCAGCATAGGAAACGCGTAGTGATGCAGATCAATTCAGCCGCATTTGAACAGTGAATTTTACGCACAAATTTTGATTTGGCCATGGAAGGTGGGTTCAGTAAAGCTGACATGAGTCTGACATACCATATGGAACAGTTAAGAGTCCGTTTTATGAATTTTATTAACTATGTATATATTGTAATGGATAAAAAAACAGGAGACATTGCCATTGTCGATCCGTCATGGGATATATTAAAAATAGAGTCATATCTTCGACAGTTGAATGGTAATCTAAGAGCCATTTTATTAACCCATTCACATTTAGATCATGTTAATTTGGTAAATCCGCTCCTGGAAAAGTATAGACCGCACGTATTCATGTCAATACAAGAAATCGATTATTACCATTTTAGATGTAAAAATTTACATCCTATTAAAGATGGGGACTTTATCAAACTTGGAGAAACAGAAATTATAAGTCTTCTGACCCCTGGGCATACCATGGGAAGTGTGTGCTATCTTTTATCCAATCACTTATTTACGGGGGATACCATTTTCATTGAAGGTTGTGGATTTTGTGATCCGAATGGAGGAGATCCGAAAGACTTATATCATAGCGTTCAAAAAATAAAGCGAGAGGTTGATAGCTCCATTCAAATTTATCCTGCTCATTCATATGGTAAAGCACCTGGTTTCCCACTCAGTCACCTTATGGATGAAAATATTTATTTTCAATTTACGAGTATGAAACCGTTTATTAATTTCAGAATGCGTCCCAACCAAAAAGGTCTATTCAATTTCAAATGAGTTGGTAAAAAGGGTGAGTTCTAAAGGGGGATAGGGCATCCACCCCCCTAAAGATAGACTGGGGTGTTGCCAAAATGGCAATTGACACTGTTTGGGCAGAGGATTATAATGGAATTATACTATTCCATTTATATGATTATATGAAAAATAAAGGAACTTGTTTGCGGTTAATCGCTGGCGGGTCACGTTAACCACTGATGAGGGACATATCGTGAGAGATTGTAGCTTATCCATCAGATAAGTGAAAGGGCGAAGCTATGCATATACTGGCAGCGGACATTATAGGAGTTGATTTTGGCAGTATGTTTTGTTAGGAGATGAGCGGAGTGAATTGGTATGTGCTTTTTGTGCGAACGGGTAGGGAAGAAAGGGTTAAACAACTTTTTAATAAGTGGTTTGATTCTGAAGTTTACAAACCATTTATACCGATCCAAGAGAGACTTTTTAAAGTAGCAGGAACAGTCAAGAAAGAATTAGCACCTTTGTTCCCCAGTTATGTATTTATTGAGTCCAACTTACCTGACTTGCAGTTCGTAACAAGTACAAATTCAATGATTTATACTTCCAGTGATATCATTCGTTTATTGAGATATTCGAAGTTAGAAGCCTCCATGCGAGATTGCGAGAGACAAGTTTTAGAGAGTTTATGCAATGATAGATATTGTATAGAATGCTCAACTGGAATTATTGAAGGAGACAATATACGTATCATAGAAGGACCACTTAAAGGAAGAAGCAGCATAGTTAAGAAGATAGACAGGCATAAAAGACAGGCGGTTATTCAGTTAGAATTTATGGGTGATATCAGACTAGTGAACGTAGCTTTAGAAATTATTAGTAAAGTTTAAATAGAACAATTGTGAGAATATTTTTCTCCATGTGGAAGCTTTCAGAGCCCTTAAGGGATTTGAAGGTTTTTTTTGGTTTGGGCTTGCCTGTTCATAGGGGGATATGCATGTGGTCTTGTATACGGAACAGCTCATATTGACGCGGGAAGATACTGTGATGAAGGCGGCTGTAAGTTTTGTACATGCAGTTTGTTATGCCGGTGCTTCTCTCGATCCAGAGATTTTTCATTCAGATGAATGTAGCTACTTTGAGAGCCTGCTATTCCAGCGCCGAAAATCCAACTTTCTGCTCGGCAGGCTAAGTGCTAAACAGGCAGCATCGTTGCTGTTGAGTGAGTCGAACCTGAGCAACATAAGCGTGGAGACAGGTGTTTTCGGCCAGCCCTTGCTTCGAACTACCGGCGCCCCTGGATACCAAGTGAGCATCGCCCACTGTGATGATATTGGGACCGCTGTTGTTTTTCCAGAAGCGCATCCTATGGGGGTTGATATTGAGAGGATAAGTCCTAACCGAAATAAGACCATGGAAAGCCAGTTGACGATGGAAGAAAGGGAAAGAATCGTAGCCGTTCGGGGAGTAGAGGAGTACTCTGTTTTATTGACGGTTTCTTGGACGGTAAAGGAGGCGATTTCGAAAATATTGCGCACCGGTTTTACAGCATCATTGCAAGTGCTTGAAATTAACGAGATCAGATTTAAAAGTGGATGCTTTCAGAGTACATTTTCGCACTTTCCACAATATGCTGCCCAGTCGTATCGGTTGGGGAACTACATCTTTACTATTGTAGCGCCAAGGAAGACGGAATGGAGTATGAATATGTCTCGATTGTATGAGCAATTTAATTCGATTTTTCATCCAAGCTGTTTGTAGATAATCCAATTTTAGGAGGGTAAACATGCGTAAAGAAGAAGTGTTTGAACTCGTTAAAGGTTGTATTTGTGAAGTGCTCCCGGAATTAAATGATCACCAGTTCCAGTATGACGATCGCTTGGTAGATTTGGGTGCGGATTCGGTAGATCGAGCCGAAATTGTAATGAAGACTATGGAAGCATTATCTCTTAATATCCCGCGCGTTGAGTTATCTGGCGTGAAAAATATAGGAGAATTGGCAGATGCGCTCTATGCCAAATTATAAACAGCCTGAATTAGTTATTACGGGCATTGGTGTTACTTCGGCGATTGGTCAGGGGAAGACGGCCTTTGCTTCGGCATTATTCAAAGGGCAACATGCATTTGGAGTTATGCAACGTCCCGGCAGAGAAGGAGAAGCTTCATTTATAGGTGCGGAGCTGCCATCTCTATCTTATCCGGAGTCCATATCCAAACGAATGTTACGAACCGCATCATTTTCAGGACAGGTGGCAATGGTTACCCTTCAAGAAGCCTGGGATGATGCTAAACTGGATCACGTCGACCCTAGCCGCATTGGGCTCGTGATTGGAGGATCTAATTTTCAGCAACGGGAATTATTTCAGACCTATGAGGCTTATCGGGAAAAAATGCACTTTGTACCTCCAACCTATGGGCTATCCTTTATGGATACTGATTTATGCGGACTATGTACCGAGCAATTCGGCATTCAAGGGTTAGCGTATACTGTCGGTGGGGCTTCCGCAAGCGGACAAGTCGCCATCATTCAAGCGATTGAGGCAATTCAAGCAAATCGGGTTGATGTGTGCATTGCGATGGGGGCGTTGATGGATATTTCGTATATGGAATGCCAGGCGTTGCGATCCTTGGGGGCCATGGGAAGCGACCGATACGCTAATGAACCGGCAAAGGCTTGTCGCCCCTTTGATCAGATGCGCGACGGGTTCATATATGGGGAATCTTGCGGAGTTATCGTCATTGAGCGGTCAGATTTTAAAATGAAGCGTCAGGGGAAATCCTATGCAAAGCTTACAGGCTGGGACATGGGGATGGATCGGAATCGAAATCCCAATCCCTCTTATGAAGGCGAGGTTCAGGTGATTAAAAGGGCCTTGAAGAAAGCGAAGCTGCAGCCAGAAAAGATTGATTATATTAATCCCCACGGGACAGGCTCAGTCGTTGGGGACGAGATCGAAATAAAGGCAATACAGGATTGCAATTTATCGCACGCTTACATCAATGCAACCAAATCCATTATCGGTCATGGCCTGAGCTCGGCTGGAACGGTTGAAATTATTGCTACTCTTTTACAAATGAAGGAGTCGAAACTTCATCCTACGCGTAATTTGGAGAAGCCTATCGGAGTGGATTGCAACTGGGTGAAAAATGAGCCCATTCCAGCAGCTATTCATAATACTATGAACCTAAGCATGGGGTTTGGCGGAATCAATACTGCCATTTGTATGCAAAAGTGTGAGTCGGGTATTTAAGAAAGGGGGAGCGTTATGGTATTGGTAGGAATAGAGGCGATGAACGTTTTTGGGGGCTCAGCCTATCTGGATGTCATGCAATTAGCGCAGCACAGACAGTTGGACCCAGCGAGATTTGAAAATTTATTAATGAAAGAAAAGGCTGTTGCTCTGCCCTATGAAGATCCGGTTACCTTCGGAGTCAATGCGGCAAAACCGCTGGTGGACGCCCTCTCTGAAGCGGAAAAAAACCGCATCGAAATGCTTATAACCTGTACAGAATCAGGCATTGATTTTGGCAAATCAATCAGTACATATATTCACCACTATTTGGGGCTGAATCGGAATTGCAGGCTATTTGAACTCAAGCAAGCCTGTTATTCGGGGACTGCCGGATTCCAAATGGCGGTGAATTTTATTTTATCCCAGGTTTCTCCAGGGGCCAAAGCGCTTGTCATTGCCACTGATATCTCACGATTTATTGCCGCTGAAGGCGGGGATGTTTTGAGTGAGGATTGGTCTTACGCTGAACCAAGCGGAGGAGCAGGAGCTGTGGCCATGCTCATTAGTGAAAATCCTCATATATTCCAAGTCGATGCGGGTGCTAATGGATATTATGGCTATGAGGTGATGGATACTTGCCGGCCGATACCAGATAGCGAGGCCGGAGATGCGGACTTGTCTTTAATGTCCTATCTGGACTGTTGCGAGCAAGCATTTCTGGAATACCAGAAACGGGTAAAAGGGGTGGATTATAAAGATACCTTCCAGTATCTTTCCTTCCATACCCCATTCGGTGGAATGGTAAAAGGAGCGCATCGAACAATGATGCGAAGGATGACTCAGGCCAAACCGAATGAGATTGAGGCGGATTATTTACAACGTGTCAAGCCAGGATTGGAGTATTGCCAACGAGTCGGCAATATTATGGGTGCGACCTTGTACCTGTCCTTGGCAGGTACGATTGATAAGGGCACATTTGATTCTCCGAAGCGGATTGGTTGCTTTTCCTATGGATCAGGCTGCTGCTCAGAATTTTATAGCGGTGTGGTCATGCCGCAAGGCCAGGAGTATCTGCGTCGTTTTGAGATCGAGCGTAATTTGGATGATCGCTATCAATTATCCATGGATGAATATGAATCTTTGCTGAAAGGCAGCGGTGCTGTACGCTTTGGAACCCGCAACACCAAACTGGATTTTCAATTGGTTTCGGGAGTGATTGATTCCGGGAAAGGGAGACAGCGGTTATATCTGGAAGAAATTTATGAATTCCACCGCAAATATCGGTGGGAATCATGAATTATCAAACGATTCAGGTTCGGTTCCAAGATTCGATTTGTTATTTACGGTTTTACCGACCGGAGGCAAATAACACGATTAATAACATCCTCATTGAGGAATGCATGCACGTGCTTGCACTGTGTGAGGAATCGGTTACGATCGTCGTTTTGGAAGGTCTGCCGGAGGTGTTCTGTCTTGGAGCGGATTTTCAAGGAATGTACGAAACCATGACAAATGAACATGAGCATGCACAGAATCCCGAACCTCTGTATGATCTGTGGTTAAAACTGGCGACGGGGCCCTATATCACGATTTCTCATGTGCGAGGAAAGGCAAACGCTGGCGGTATCGGATTTATTGCTGCCAGCGACATTGTGATAGCAGATCAGACAGCACAGTTTAGTCTGTCGGAATTGTTATTTGGGCTTTTCCCTGCTTGTGTTCTGCCCTTTTTAGTACGCAGAATTGGATTTCAAAAAGCGAATTATTTGACATTAATGACACAGCCAATTATGGTTCAACAGGCCCTTTCATGGGGATTGGTTGATGTGTATGACGCACAGAGCGATACGGTGCTGCGCAAGCATTTATTACGTCTTAGACGATTGTCCAAAACGGGTATTTTACGCTACAAGCGCTTTATGGACGAACTCAGCGATTTGCGTCAGTGCAAACCACTGGCGCTGGCTTCCAATCAAGAGGTGTTTTCAGACGCTCAAAATCTTAAGGGCATTTTCCGCTATGTCGAAACAGGTCAATTTCCGTGGATGGACTGATGGGCGTTTGCCACAAGACGGGATGCTTAGGGGGAAGTAGATCATCATGTCACAATCTGTGGTTGAGTTACTTGAACTCGAGCGAGGGATTATTCAAGTAACAATGCAAGATAGAGTTCATAAAAATACATTTACACTTGAAATGACTCATGGACTTAGAGAAGCGTTCCATACGATCCAGGATGACTCGACCTGCAAAGTCGTAATTCTAACAGGGTATGACAACTACTTTGCCACTGGTGGGACGCAAGAAGGACTATTGGCTATACATGAAGGAACATCGAAGTTTACTGATGAAAATATTTACTCTCTGGCATTGAACTGCAGAGTTCCAGTGATAGCTGCCATGCAGGGCCATGCGGTTGGTGGGGGCTTTGTCATGGGGCTATTTTCTGATTTCGTAATCCTGAGCAAAGAAAGTATGTACACGACTAATTTTATGAGATATGGATTCACACCGGGAATGGGTGCGACGTTCATTATTCCCCAAAAACTGGGGTTCAGCCTGGGAGAAGAATTACTGTTAAATGGGGGGAATTACCGAGGTGCAGAACTGGAGAAGCGGGGAGTGCCGTTTCCAGTTCTGCCTCGCAAAGAAGTGATGAGCTATGGGTTGGACCTTGCTAGACAGCTTGCCGAAAAACCCAGATTTTCATTAATCACGTTAAAGGATCATCTGGTTGCTCCACTCCGAGCTCAGCTTCCCAAAATCGTAGAACAAGAGCTGATTATGCATGAGAAGACCTTTCATCAAGCCGAGGTTAAAGAACGAATTATCAACCTGTTTGGAAAATAACAATTTTTTATAGATTAATTTATCGAGATTTGTTGAACGCCTTTTACGGTTGTTCATGGGAATCTGGAAACGAGTGTGAAAGGGGCACATAGCCTTTCTCATCACTCGTTTTTTCTTTGCTACTTTCGATTAGGCAACGCTTCAAACGTGAAACAGCAGCTCAAAATAGACATCGTGATAAGCATTTAGCTCATGTTGTATTTAAATTTTGTGTTTTGAGGAGTTGGTGGATGAATGACACGTAAACATGATCAAAGATCAGACCTTAATATCCCGATCGTTTCTTTTATGGAAACTTGCCGGCAATTTCCTGAAACAGAGTTGTTTACTTTTGAAAATGAAGGAGAGCATCCTCAAGTTCTTACGGGAACCACGCTTTTGCTGCAAGTGCAAACTTTGGGCAACATTCTAATGAAAGAACTGGCCGCGCAGGAAAGAGCGCTTCTTGTATTTCCACAGGGTCTGGGATATATCAGCAGCATGCTGGCATGTTTTTATGCAAACATCGTAGCCATCCCTACACCCATTACAGCAGCAGAGCCAGATGAAAAAATGCTTGAGAAAATAAAGCCTATTCAAACAGATTCCGAGGCTGTATGTATCATAACAAATACTGCATTCAAAGCCTTTCTCCAAACACAACCAGAGTATAGAACGTTTCGTATCCTAAATATTGATGAGATTTTTCAGAAGAGCGCCGCCCACGTCGATATGAAGATGAGAATGCCAGCACCTGAAGATATGGCCCTTTTGCTGTACACATCAGGCTCTACATCCCTGCCTAAAGGCGTAATTCTCAGCCATAGATGTTTGATGAATCAAGTTAAGGCTGAGCAATGGAGAATTGACCAAAATAGCCGTATCGTGTCCTGGATGCCGCAATTCCATGCTTTTGGACTGCAAAACAATATTTTGGTACCGCTATTCAATGGTGCCTCAAGCATTCTTCTCCCACCAGAAAGCTTTGCTAAAAATCCGGAACACTGGATTCAAATGATTGACAAGTATCAGGCTACCCATACGGCTGCGCCAAACTTTGCATTCGATTACTGCTGCTCCACCTTGGACATAACTTCACTACAGGAATATTCTCTACACCATCTCCAAGCTATTATATGTGCAGGTGAGCCCATTCGGAAGGAGAGTTACGAAAATTTCATTCATAATTTCCGGGCATTAGGGCTTAAAGAAGATATATTTTGTCCTCTTCTCGGCTTATCTGAGTTGTGTCCTGTTACCAGTGTAAAACCGGGCCAATCGATGAGATTTCTTAATTTGGATATTCCTAGCTTGGAGCAAAGAAGAGTCCAATACACAGATGAGAAGAATCCATCAAAGACCGTTGTCAGCTGCGGGGAAATCGAAGCTCCAACAGAAATACGGATTGTTCATCCTGAAAGTCATATGCAATGCCTACCAGGGGAAATCGGCGAGATTTGGATTAAATCCGATCGGACGGCAGAGGGCTATCTAAACAGGAAGGAAGAAACGGACAGCACTTTTGAGGCGGTACTTTCCAATACACAAGAAGACGGTTTTTTCCGTACAGGAGACCTTGGTTTTATTGCAGACAATCATATCTATGTCATCGGCAGAGAGAAGGAAGTCATCATCATTCATGGTAAAAATCATCATGCTGTCGATATTGAATGGACCATCCAAAAGAATATGCCGGAGTTGACCTTGCCTATCGCTGTATTTTCCGCCGAAATCAATGGTCAGGAAAAGGTAATCGTCGTACAGGAGATTGAAGCACCTCTTCATGAGCAGGAATATAAACGACTGGTTGAAAACATGCTGAACGCTGTATCTGGGACACATCAACTTGAGATATATGATATATATTTGCTGCCAAAGGGTAGTATTCCCAAAACGGGGAGCGGGAAAATTCAAAGAAAGGTCTGCCGTAATGCCTATATCAAACAAGAGCTTAGGGCGCTTTATCAATATCGGAGTACCCTCTCAACAGCGCATTCAGAGATAGGAGAAACGGATGTTACTATAAACGCTGTTTCGTTGATACAGCTGAAGATTCAGGAATATATGGTGCAATTTTTGCATGGGGAACTGAATCTGGAGTCCGAGGCAATGGATTTGAATAAAAATATTCACGGCTACGGCATCGATTCCATTCTTGTCATGAAGCTCATACGCGGTATCGAAAAATCTTATCCGATCAAGGTTAATGCAAGAGAAATTCTAGAATACCCGACGATTCAACTGCTATCGGCTTATTTAGCCAAAAAGATTAAAAAAGATAAACCGGTTGTAGAGGCCAAGACCGAGACAATCCTGCACGGTTTGCAAAGGAATCCACTTTCTGAAGTTCAAAAAGGACTGTGGTTATTACATAAAATGTCTCCTGAAATCAATGCTTACAATGTACCGATATGTCTCCGATTTAATACGAAAGTGGAGATAGAGAACGTTAAACAGGCTTTCCACACCGTTTTAGAACAATATCCTATTTTAAATAGTGTGATTGAAGAAGAAAACGGGACACCTTATCAAATGCTGAATCCTGCTCAGCCGTTCAATATGCAGGTAGAGGATATTTCAAGCTTGAAAGCGGATGAAATCATGCCCTTTATTCGGAGCAAAGCAAAGCAGCCATTCGCGCTGGAACAGGACTCTATGATGCGTGTGTATCTGATGTCCAGGTCCGAACAAGAACATTTCATACTAGTGGTCATCCATCATATTATTTTTGATGGTAGTTCTTTCGTCCTTTTTATTCAAAGTTTTTTAGATGCATATAAAGACTTGGTACGAGGAAATAGACCGATCGTTTTACCACCTGCCGCGAGCTATAACGATTTTGTGGAATGGGAACAAACGATGCTGGCCAGTGCAGAAGGGGAGAAGCATCTTTCCTATTGGAAGCAACAGTTATCGGATACTTTACCGACTCTAGAGCTTCCATATAACCGCTCAGGTTTTCTGACTCCGAGCATGGAAGGACAAACATACACCAAGCGGCTTCCAGTTGATTGGGTCAATCGGGTAAAATCTTTTGCTCGTACGCAATATATGAGCTTGTCTACCGTCTTGCTAGGTATGTATGTGATATTGCTTAACCAGTATTCGAGACAGGAAGATATCATCGTTGGTATGCCAGTTATGGTACGACCAGAGGAGCGTTTTGACCAACTAATTGGATATTTTGTTAATATGCTTCCCATACGCAGCCAAGTGTTGGAGACAGAGACATTCTTGGATTTCATGAAAAAATTGCAAATGACCGTAGTCAATGGGATGGATCATGCTCCTTATCCTTTTCCGGCTCTGGTTCGAGCATTAAATGTGCCGCGTCTGCTGGCGAGCTCGCCTGTGTTTCAAACCGTTTTTTCTTACCAAAATTATCTACAAACTTCAAGCTTGCAGCAGCTTTGTGCGCCGTATAGCGATAGCTTTACCGTTGAGTTGGTAGAAGAAATTCACCAGGAAGGTGAATATGAGCTGGTATTGGAGCTGCTGGAGCAGGAACAAGAGATGACATTAAATATCAAATATCGTTCCGGTTTGTTCGATGAATCAACTATTGTACAGATGGCTGAGCGTTATATCGGATTAGCGGAAGCACTAATGAGCAATCCTACAGGGGCCCTGCAGGACTATTCAGTACTATTGCAAGAGGAAAAGAACAGCATCCTTTATGACTGGAATGCAACCGAAGTGAGTTATCCGGATAAATGCTTTCCCGAATTATTCATAAAACAGGCAAGAAAAACGCCTGAGGCTATTGCAGTCGTGTATGAAGAACAATCGCTTACCTATCGGGAATTAAAAGAAAAGAGCACTTTGCTCGCCATATATTTGCAAAATCAGGGCGTGACTCCTGATACGCTGGTAGGAATTTGCATGGAACGGTCTTTAGAAATGGTCATTGGGCTGTTGGGAATCCTTCTGGCAGGAGGAGCCTATGTACCGCTTGATCCAGACTATCCGGAGGATCGATTGGAGTATATGCTTCAGGATTCCAATGCAGCCCTTGTCATTACGCAATCGGGATTGTTGGAAAAAGTGTCTCGGCTGGCAGGGAGCAATGTGAACTGCATTGTTCTTGATAACGATTGGGATCTTCTGACAAGTAGTGTAAAGGGGAGAAAGACACTCAAACGGGAAGTGCAGTCTAGCCATTTGGCATATGTGATATATACCTCTGGAAGTACAGGGAAACCCAAAGGGGTCATGATCCCGCATAAAGCGTTGACCAACTTTCTTCTTTCCATGGCAGAAAAGCCAGGCATAACAGAGCAGGACAAACTGCTCGCAGTGACAACGTATTGCTTTGACATCGCAGGACTGGAATTATACCTGCCTTTGATTAAAGGCGCTCAATGCTATGTTTGCAGTTCTGAAAAAGCCAAGGATGCCGAAAGACTCAAGCAGGAGATACAAAAAATAAAACCGACAATAATGCAGGCTACCCCTGTGACTTGGACCATGCTCTTTCAAGCTGGCTGGAAGAACGAAGAGAACATGAAAATGCTCTGTGGCGGAGAAGCACTTTCAGAAACATTGAAATCTTATTTTGTTCATAACAACGGTGACGCATGGAATATGTTTGGTCCGACTGAGACGACAATTTGGTCTACAATTCAAACGATTACCGCCGACAAGCCGCTTTCGATCGGTAAGCCTATTGCCAACACTCAGATTTATATTTTGGATCAGCACCTTAGACCTGTACCTATTGGACTTCCGGGTGAGCTTTTCATTTCGGGCAGTGGCTTGGCCAGAGGTTATTTGAATCAGCCGGTGCTTACGGATGAAAAGTTTATTGACAACCCATTCAAGCCCGGAACTAAGCTCTATAGAACTGGAGATTTATGCAAGTGGCTTTCTGACGGCTCTATTGAGTATTTGGGTCGGATGGATTATCAAGTGAAAATTCGCGGTTTTCGGATTGAGCTTAGTGAAGTTGAAGGTCAGGTCAGAACATATCCAGGAATTGATGAATGCGTCGTGGTTGCCAAGGAACAAGGAGAGGATAAGCAACTTGTTGCCTACTATTTGCGGAACGACTCCGAGTTCGGGAAGTCCTCACTTGACCCGAAAGAAGTGCGAAATTATTTAAAAGCATTCTTGCCTTATTATATGATTCCAGCATTCTTTATCGAACTAGACAAGCTGCCATTGACCCCGAATGGAAAAATAGACCGGAAGGAATTAATGAGTCGCAAGGTCGATTTGGCGACAGCAACAAGAAAAATCCATTTGCCACAATCAGATGTTGAACATCAAGTTTTAACAATATGGAAAAAGCTTCTGGATGTCGATCATCTAAGTACGGATGATGCCTTTTTCGACGTGGGTGGAAATTCTTTTACAGCCGCAGAGATGGTTAGAAAGATCAAGGACAAGCTGGAATGCGATATTTCGGTGACAGCACTGTTCAAGTATCCAACGATTAGGGAACTTAGTGCTTATATCATGAAAGTAAAAGGCGAGGCCCCAGCTTCTGCAACAGAACAAACAGATACCACTGAAAATACCATTTCACAGGGAATAGACTCGAAGGAAGATGAACATAAACCATCCTACCCTGATTATTATGAGGATAGCATCGCAATCATAGGAATCTCGTCCCTTTTTCCGGGTGCGAAAAACCACGTTGAGTTTTGGAGTAATTTGAGGGCAGGGGTAGAGAGTGTCCGGTACTTTTCCGAAGATGAACTAGCTCAATTAGGGCTGGAGAGAGAGATTGTCGAGCATCCAAACTATGTGCCCGGACAATGCACAATTGAGGGGAAAGAGTATTTTGACCCTGAGTTTTTTAATTTGTCCCAGAAAAATGCTGAATTTATGGACCCCCAGATGAAATTGCTGTTACAGCATGCATGGAAGGCTGTTGAAGATGCTGGTTATGTTTCTAAAGAAATTCCTGAAACCAGTGTGTATATGTCGGCGAGCAGCAGTTTTTATCAATCATTTATTCCTAATTTGGCATCGCAGTCGCCTAATGTCCTGAGGAATGCGGATGAATATGTAACCTGGATTTTGGCACAGGGCGGGACCATTCCTACTATGATATCTCATAAATTGGGATTTAAAGGTCCCAGCCTATTTGTGCATTCCAACTGTTCTTCCTCGTTAGTCGGACTGCGTTTAGCTTCGCAAAGCCTATTGTCCGGTGAAGCAAAATACGCGTTGGTTGGTGCGTCAACAATCTTTCCTTTCAACAGTTTAGGCTATGTATATCAGCCTGGCTTGAACTTTTCTAGCGATGGTCATATTAGAGCTTTTGATGATTCTGCAGACGGAATGATTGGCGGAGAAGGGGTTGGAGTTGTTCTACTGAAAAAAACGCTGGATGCCGTTAGAGACGGTGACCATATATATACGATTTTACGAGGGGTCGGCGTGAACAACGATGGGACTGACAAACTAGGGTTTTATGCCCCAAGCGTTAAGGGTCAGTCTGAAGTTATTCAGAAGACGATCGAATCAACCGGAATTCATCCTGAAACGATCAGTTATATTGAGACACATGGAACCGGAACCAAATTGGGCGATCCGGTTGAATTTGCTGCCCTAAATGATACATTCAGGCAGTATACAGCCAAAAAACAATTTTGTGGTATTGGATCGGTCAAAACCAATATCGGACATCTGGATACTGCAGCAGGTTTGGCGGGGTGTATTAAAGTCGCTTTAAGCTTATATCATAATGAGATTCCTCCAACGCTTAATTACGATACACCCAATACCGATATCCATTTGTCTGATTCGCCTTTTTATGTTGTTGATAAACTGCGGAAATGGGAACATGCGTCAGTTCCCCATCGGGCGGCACTAAGCTCCTTTGGCATAGGGGGAACGAATGCTCATGCCATTTTCGAACAATTTATAGCCAATGATGAACCCGAACGCTCTAAATCCAGTTTGATGAACGATTCTGCTGACTATCTTATTCCTTTGTCTGCCAAAAATCATCAGCGCCTCAAGGCATATGCTGGGGATCTCTCGGCTTTCTTTACAGCTTCTCAAGAAATCAATTTGTCGAATGTATCTTTTACGCTTCAAACAGGACGAACGGCAATGAAAAGTCGGGTAGCGTTTATTGTCAAGAATACGAGCGAGCTGGTGCAAAAACTGGAATCGTTCGCGAATGGACAAGAACATATCGAGAATTGCTGGAGGGGAGAACATAATCAGCAAAATTCAGTTCAATGGTTTGAACAGGAAGAAGTGTTCAAGGAATTAGTGAGCAAATGGATCTCAAATCGTGAAATGAACAAGCTGGCAGAGCTATGGGCCAAAGGCTTCTATATTGATTGGAAATTGCTGTATTACGATCTCCGGCCGAAAAGAATCAGTCTGCCTACGTATCCTTTTGCTCAGCAACGCTGCTGGGCTCCTGAGGTTGAGGCTGGGGCAGCAAGGGTCAGAGCAGTGGTGGAAGCGCCTGTGACTGCAGCCAGCCATACCCTGATGTTTGAGCCAGTCTGGAAGGAGCAGGACGTACCGCCGGAGGTCGAAGCTCCTGCCTATGACCGTCGTATCATCTTGCTGTGCGAGCCGGACGAGGCTTTGCCTGAACGGCTTGAAGCGAGAGTGAACGGAGCGGCGCAGGTTTTGGCTTTCTCATCCGGGAAGAGCCGGGTGGATGAGCGGTTTCAGGCCTATGCAGTTCAGGCCTTTGAGAGCATCCAAAGCATTCTCAAAGACAATCCTTCGGGAAGGGTGCTAGTTCAGCTTGTCGTGACGGCGGCTGGAGAAGGGCAGCTCTTTTCGGGACTTTCGGGTCTGCTGAAGACCGCCCGACTGGAAAATCCGAAACTCATCGGGCAATTGATCGAAGTGGAACAGGGCGAATCTGCAGAAAGTCTGCTGGCGAAGCTGGAGGAAAATAGCTGTAGTCCAGTAGATGGATGGATACGCTATGGGGGCGGTCAACGCAAAACCGCTTGCTGGAACAGGTTCGAGCCGTCCCGGGAAGAAGAGAAGCTGCCATGGAAAGACGGTGGCGTGTATCTTATCACCGGCGGCTCTGGCGGTCTGGGACTGCTTGTTGCAGAAGAACTGGTTCGGCATACCCGAGCAGCGACCTTGATTCTGACAGGCCGGTCGCCACTGGACGAAAACAGGCAAATCCGGCTGAAGGAGCTGGAGTCCTTAGGGGCCAGAGTGGTGTATAAGCAGGGGGATATCACCGACAGGAATACGGTGATCAGCTTGCTGGAAAGCATTCAGGAGGAATTTGGGTGTGTTCACGGGATTATCCACTGTGCAGGGGTCATTCACGATAACTTCATTCTCAAGAAAAGCAGGGAAGAATTTATCGAGGTGCTGGGACCGAAGGTCCAAGGGCTGGCCCATCTGGATGAGGCAAGCAGCGGTCAGGATCTGGACTTCTTTGTGCTCTTTTCCTCCATATCGGGCAGTCTGGGCAATCCGGGGCAGGCCGATTATGCCACCGCCAACGCTTTTATGGATGCGTACGCAGCATACCGGAATACCCTTGTGGAGGCCCAGCAACGGCGGGGCCGGACGCTATCCATCCGCTGGCCGCTGTGGAAAGAGGGTGGGATGCGGATCGATGCGGACACAGAAAAGCTCATGAGACAAAATATGGGCATTACGGCTTTACAGACCGAGTCGGGCATTCAGGCGTTGTACCAATGCCTGTCCTCAGGCAAGGAGCAGGTGATGGTCCTGGAAGGAGAACCCGAGAAAATCGAGGCCTATCTGGCGAAAGCAGCGTCGCAGGTAGATGTCCGTACGATCGAGGCATCAGCGCCGAAGCTGGATACGGCCTCACTTTACGATAAAACTTTGTTTCATCTCAAGGCGCTGTTGGGAGAGGTGACCCGGCTGAGCGTCAGCAGCATCGAAGCTCATGAGCCGTTAGAGCGCTATGGGATTGATTCCATCATGATTACCCAGCTCAACGCCAAGCTGGCAGAGTCTTTTGGCGAGCTGTCCAAGACGCTGTTTTATGAGTACCAGACCTTGCGTGCCTTAGCGGAATATTTGGTAGCAGAATATGCACCGGGGTGCATGCAGTGGGTTGGAATGAGTCCGGACAAGGAACGGGTGGAGGAAACGACTGCGGCAACCCAGTGCACTGAAGAAGAAGGCACGCCAGTTGCGGGGCAGACGATTGCGGAGACGGTGACAACGAAGTCCAGCCGTTGCTATGTGAAGTCTGTTCGAAGCTACGCGGAGTTTGGCGCAGAGGAAAGACGAGAACCGATCGCCATCATTGGTATGGCGGGAAAGTATCCAGGTTCGAAGGATATGAACGAATATTGGGAAAATCTTAAAGCAGGGAAGGATTGTATCGGCGAAATCCCGCAGGAACGCTGGACCCTGGAAGGATTCTTCCAGTCTAACAAACAGGAAGCGGTGGCTGATGGCAAAAGCTACAGCAAGTGGGGCGGTTTTATCGAAGGCTTTGCGGAATTCGATCCATTGTTTTTTAATATTGCACCGCGGGAAGCACTCAGTATGGACCCTCAGGAAAGGCTGTTCATTGAAGCCTGCTGGGAA
>NZ_JAHPJM010000027.1:0-23565 GCF_019042715.1 Paenibacillus sp. AK121 | reverse complement strand
GGAGGGGTTCCACACGTACCCATCCCGAACACGACCGTTAAGCCCTCCAGCGCCGATGGTACTTGGACCGCAGGGTCTTGGGAGAGTAGGACGTTGCCAAGCAAATAATAGTATGACTCTGCATAGTCGTACTCAGGTCGTCGAGAAAGCTTCGACGGCTTTTTTTATTTTCCCATCATTAAACATAACGTCCTATAAGTATATAATGCGTATATGCAAATTTGTGATAGTTACGAAAAAAGGCTGTTCCATGACTTTTAAAGGTCAAGGAACAGCCTTTTATAACTTAATTTCGTAGACATTTCGGAGGGGAATTTTATCTTGAGCCGATCTGTCTATTACAGCGAAACAAAGCACTGTTCCCATTGGTCGGTAATGGATGCTTTGTCAAGCTGTTCTCCAATGAGTGTGACATATCCCTGGCTCACCGGAAGTGCGGTGGGTTGCCATTCCAAGTGACTTCCTGAGAATTGCAGAAGCATTGTGCCCTCATACGGGAGCACACAATAACCTTTCGCTCGAAGAAGCGAGGAACCTAGCCCGGTCAGGAAGTCTTCTAATCGTTGCTTATCTAATGGCCGAGGAGAATATTGATGCAGTGTTAAGCTCTCCAGACGGGAAAAGGAAGGGGGACGATTGCGATCATGACTGTGGTTATGAGGATGTGCAGAGATCACTTTGAATGCGGTATTTTTGAAGGTACTGCTAGGTCTTTCATTATCTTTGGTAGGAATTGGGATAGGCGATGCTTCTGCATCATTGGGCTGTACCTGTGCAGATGTATGCTGAAATACTTGTACAGGTTTCGGGTCAAGCATTACGGAGGTCAGGACAGGTTCCAGCAGTGGTCCGAGGTCAACGCGGCTGTATTCAGTAGTTTGTAGCTTAGCTGTATTGTTGAGCTTGCGGATGTTCTTGACGACCTTAGCCACTTCACGGCTACTTGCGACATCCGTTTTGTTCACCACAATGAAGTCGGCGGAGCGAAGCTGTCCATGCAGAGTCCGAACCAGCTCCTTGTCTGCAGTAAAGCGGCTGTTGTATTCATGGAACAGCACAGCATCCACCACACTAATGCTGTGAACCAGATACAGCCGATCTGCCAGCAGTGGAGAGCGAAGTTCCTCCAACACTTGCTCGGGGTTAGCTACTCCGGTGGTCTCCATGAAGATCACATCCGGCTTTTGGATGAGCAGGGAATGCAGTGCGCCAGCCAGCTCATTTCTTTTGCTGCAACAAATGCAGCCCTCTAGCAGACCTTCCACTGTTACGTCAGGCATTTCCTCTGAAATAATAGCGCTGTCTACATCATATTCGCCCATTTCGTTCATTAAAACAGCAGCACGAAGGGGAATCTGGCGAGTATGGGCTAACAGCCGCAAAAGTAGCGTTGTTTTGCCGCTTCCAAGAAAACCACTGATTAATATAACAGGAACCTTGTTCATCATTTTTCCTCCTTGGTGGGTTTAGTTCGCTGCATTCAAGCGATCATAGGTTGCTACCGAGTCTGCCTGGGTATAGACATAAGGAGATTCTGGCTGCTTGACAGTCGTTATTTTATTGGATTGAATTTCAAGTACGGGTGTATTGCCCTTTTGCGTTGCATGCAGTGTCCCTTCAATAGTCACCCAGGTATCCTTGTCAAAGGATGGAGGGTTCTGGGATTGGACGATAATCCCGAATGGCATAGCATCAGCAGTACAGCACATAACGAGGAATCTTCCTACTGCAAATAGACCTTTACCCGGTAGGTTGTCGTCCTTATAGACAAAGCCAGTCACCTGTACTTTTTTTCCTTGAAAAGCGTGATTATACAGTTCGATCGCTCCTATAGTTTCGGAGAAAATCTCCGGATGGATCTGTATAACGGGTTGCTGATACAGACGTTTCGCCAGCTCGGCGAACTCTACATTGTACTCATCCGGCGGAACGAACAGCTTATCCAGCGCTTCCTGACTCCATTTACCCCTTAGTGGGAGCGAAATTGGTGTGAAAGATGTAGTTGATACAAGGGAGGAGGCGGGTGTGTTCGTGGTTTGTATGTCTGTTTTTCGTCGGATATCCGGGTTGGGATAGGTGAAGGACATGCCTTTTTTGGCTGCCATATCACTGCCAAGCGCCTGATTGGGCAGCAGTGAGCCGAATAGCAGCGGAATGAGCAGCATTCCATATACGAGTGTTTTTTTAAACCAGCTTTGCGGTAACGGATGCTCACAATCGCATACATCTTGACCATCCGGCCCTCCCACGATTACGTGCCATGCCATCCCCAAAGCGATGAACATAAGTGGCACAGGACAGAGTAAAAGCAGCTTTTGCATGTGCGGAGCCAAGTAGTAATGAAGTGCACTCGTGCGGTGTAATGTGATAATGTATACAGCTAATCCGATCATGAGCAAGGAGCGCATGCCATATTGACAGCGGATGCTAAAGGTTGAATTCACGTTTGTATTTACCTCCCCAATAACCATTCAGCAGCTATAGAGCCGATCAGAACGAGTAAAATAATGAGCATGCCCAAGATTACGACAAATTTGGTGCGAAAGGTGCTGAGCAGCATGAGTGTGCCTTTGAAATCAAGCATCGGGCCGAGTACTAGAAAGGCTGCCAGTGGACCCAGTGTAAAGGTATGCGAAAAAGCAGTAGCTACAAAGGCATCGGAGGTGGAGCACAGCGACAGCACATAGGCAAAGCCCATCATAAAGGCGTACGAGCCGGCCGTTCCATTGCTTAAGGAAAGCATTTCATCACGTGGGATAAAGGTTTGGATGCAAGCTGTCAATAATGCGCCGATAATGAGATATTTACTCATGTCCAAAAACTCATCGCCAGCATGTACAAAAAATCCCCGCCATGTGCGGTTATGCTGATGAATCTGATTGTTCTGCTTTTGCTGGTTAAAAGAGAGCAACGACCGTTTGAGCGGATGCACACGCACAAAGGCATATACGATCAATCCGATGGTCGCGGACACGACAAAGGCCAAACCCATTCGGACGACAGTGACCTCAGGGTGGGAAGGGAAAGCCATCATCGTGGCAGCCAGTACTACGGGATTGATAATAGGTCCGCTTAAGATAAAAGTGATACCCATATAGGCAGGCATTCCCTTGAGCATTAATTGGCGAACGACAGGGATCATGCCGCACTCACAGATGGGAAACAGCATACCTAGCAAGGAGGCGAGCAGGACACCCGGCACAGGATGCGCAGGCGCTATTTTGCGAATCCATGTCTCCGGTACAAGCCACTGCAAAAGGGATGAGATAAGTACACCGATCAGGAGAAACGGAACAGCCTCCAGAAAAATACCCATAAATACCGTCTTTAATGACTGCAGCTGCCCCATATCTAACAAACGAAGCCACTGAGGAGATAGCGTAATAAGTACAGGGATGAGAAAGGCAAAGGGAATCATAAAAGGCAGCATCTTCAACAGCGTACTGTTTTTCATTCCACATCTCCTTGGGAATAAGGATTCTTATCTACATCCTATGCCTGTGTTGGGACAATCATACCGCAGGATTATGATTGAATCACCTCCTATATTGACAATTCAAAGCATGGTCATATATATTTATGTTTGTTAATAGTAATTATTACGATTAAAAATCGGCAAATGATTGCAAGAAGAAAACTTTTACGGTACGATCCATATTAGTGCTGTAAAGACAAGGAGGATTATATGATACCGATTGTTGTTTTATCCGGATTTTTGGGAAGCGGGAAAACAACTCTTCTTCAGCATGCGCTGGCTTACTACAAGGAGCAGGGTCTCAAGCCAGCTATTTTGATGAATGAGTTGGGTGATGTTAATCTGGACGGCAGTTTGGTGAACGACCAAGCCCCCATGAAGGAAATGCTCAGTGGCTGTATATGCTGTACCATTCGCGGGGATTTGGGCGTCGAGCTCATGAATCTTGCCGAGGAATATAAGCCGGATGTGATTATTGTAGAATGTACCGGAGTGGCAAATCCAATGGAGATTGTAGATGCAGTGACAGATGCCTCTATATATTCTTCTATGGTTTTACAATCTGTTATCACGGTCATGGACGCGCGTCAATTTTTGGATTTTTCCTTGGGTAGTGAGAGAAGCAAGTCGTTTCGTTTGATGCAGGATCAGCTACGGTGTGCTTCCAAACTGATTATTAACAAGACTGATTTATTGGCTGCGGGAGAATTGCAGAAAGTGCAGGCCTTTGTAAAAGAATTAAATCCTTATGCTTTGACTGTAAGCACGGAGCGGAGTGACGTAGACCCGGTTACCTTTTTCTCCATTCAAGGAGAGAAAAGGATGGAAATTTCGCGGCAAAAGGAGTCCACAGTCGATATCGGGAATGATCATCATTATGCAGAAGATCGTCTTCACACGTATGGTCATGATGACCATACAGACCATCATCCTCATGACTGTCAAGAGCCTGAGCACCACGACCATGACCATGACCACAAACACGGAGAGCATTATCATTCCTACGACCATGTAGTTGTTCATACGCATTTTTTTGGACAACCTGTGTCACGATTCGAGTTTGAACAGTTGTTCCGCAGTTTGCCTGCTGAAATTTACCGGGCCAAAGGAATTGTCCGGTTCTTGGAATCGGAGGGGCAGATGATGTTCCAATTTGCCTATCGTGAGCTGGAAATCATTCCAATTCGACCGCAAAAGCCAGTGAACGATGTTGCGGTTATTATGGGCGAGAATTTCTCTGCTTCTGAGATCGAGGAACGATTGAAAAGGCTGGAAGCGGCTGCAAAGCCACTGGCTAGTTCATGATTTCGAGAACAAGCAGCGATTATTCATCCAAGGCTAATTCTCGAGCTGATCTAGCAGGGAAGCCTCCATGGAGATTTACAACAATTCTGCTGCTGTTAACTGCTGGGCTTGTGCTGTCAGTTACACTCGCAGTCATGCTGGGGCCTGTGGCTGTCGCTCCAGGGACAGTATGGCGAATTGCGCTGTCCCACTTGCCCTGGCTGGATCAGTGGGTACCCATGACATGGACCAAACCGGAGCAATATATCGTCTGGGAAATTCGCTTTCCGCGTGTGCTGCTAGGTGTTGTCGTGGGAGCAGGGCTTGCTGTTACCGGAGCGGCTATACAGGCATTAATTCGCAATTCGTTAGCGGACCCCTATATTTTAGGAGTCTCGTCGGGGGCTTCAGTGACAGCGACGTTAGTTATTGTGTTTGGAGCTTTTGGATTTTTGGGACGACTTGCACTGCCCCTATCTGCTTTTATAGGCTCCTTAGCTGCAATGCTCATGGTGTTCGCGTTGGCTCGTGTGGCCGGGCGTATATCGACGACCCGCTTGCTGTTGGCAGGGGTAGCGGTATCTATGATGCTGTCGGCTGTGACTAGCTTTATCGTTACGATGGCTCCGAATGAAAAAGGCATCCGTGACGCCATGTATTGGATGATGGGAAGTCTGGCAGGCGCTCAATGGGATACGCTTTTTATTCCAAGCCTCATTATAACCGTTGGAACGGCCGTCCTTTTAACCCGATACCGTTCACTGAATGCTTTGCTAACGGGGGAAGAAGCCGCCGTAACGCTCGGTGTGAACGTGCAGGCGTTCCGTGTATTATTGGTTGTTGTCGCTTCCCTTTTAACCGGGGCAGTCGTATCAGTTAGTGGCTCAATTGGCTTTGTCGGGCTTATGATTCCACACATCGTTAGGCTAATAGTGGGATCGGATCATCGACGTGTCCTGCCTGTCAGCCTGCTTCTGGGAGCTATCTTTGTCGTGTGGGCAGACGTATGTGCCCGGCTCGTGCTTGCTCCGCAGGAACTGCCGATTGGTATTGTAACGGCTGTATGCGGTGGACCCTTTTTTGTATGGCTGCTGCGGCGCAGCTCCTACTCGTTTGGAGGCGAAAAATGAATATAGAAGTCGAATGCGTGACCTTCAGTATTCACGATAAACGATTGATCGACGGTATCAGTCTCAAGGTGAGAACGGGAGAGCTGGTCGGGCTGATCGGTCCCAATGGCAGCGGCAAATCGACGTTGCTTAAGAATATGTATCGTGTGTTAAGACCTGATAGTGGTTTGGTGACGCTGGATGGCCAGGATTTACTACGGATGAAGTACAAAGAGACGGCACGACAAATGGCAGTGGTAAGTCAGGATGCGCCCCAAACGTTTGATTTTTCAGTACGGGACATCGTCCTGATGGGCCGCCATCCTCATAAGAAGCTGCTGGAAGCAGATACCGTCTTCGATCATGAACTGGTTGAGCAGGCGCTGGAGCGGGTAGGCATGAATGCTCAAGCGGATCAGGGGTTTGCTACTCTGTCGGGCGGTGAAAAGCAACGGGTATTGATCGCCAGAGCTTTGGCCGGACAGGCAAAATTTCTCATTTTAGACGAGCCGACGAATCATCTCGATATCCGGTATCAGCTGCAAATTCTCGATTTGGTCAAAACACTTCAGATCACTGCTTTAGCTGCACTGCATGATTTAAATTTGGCGGCATGTTATTGTGACCGATTGTATGTATTAAAAGAAGGCAAGGTGGTAGCCTCCGGCATAACAGAGAATGTGCTTCAGCCTGACCTGCTGCGCAGTGTATTTGGAGTGGAAACAGAAATTCGCATTCATCCGAAAACCGGGAAACCGAGTATTACCTTTTTACCGGATTCTCTCAGAGGTGGAGCCGTCCACGACATGAACAGAACAAATGGTGATCCGATGAAGTCAGTTAAGCTGTGAATGAAAGAGGAGACGGTACATATGAATAAATATAGCAAACCCGCATTGCCGCTGGTTATGCTTGCTTTTGCGATGATGCTGTTGTTATCGGCCTGCACAGCAGGAAACACGGCTCAAACCACAAATTCATCTGCAAACGGGCAGCAACCTGATGCATCGCAATCAACGGCCCAAGAGAAGGCAGTAGAGATTGAGAATATGGGTGTAAAAATGGTATTTCCCGAAGCGCCCAAACGCGCGGTTACATTGAACCAGCATGCGACAGAAGTTATGCTGGCCCTTGGGCTGGAATCTTCTATGGTAGGAACTGCATATTTGGATGATCAGATTTTGCCTAAATATAAGAATCAATATGAAAAAATCCCGGTTCTGGCCAAACAATATCCGTCCAAAGAGGTGTTTATGGCTGCTGCACCGGATTTTGCCTACGCGGGCTGGAAGAGTGCCTTTAATGATAAAAATCTGGGTTCCCGTGAGGAGCTTGCCCAACAGGGCGTGCAAACCTATGTACAGGAATCCTCCAATAAGCCGGGTCCTATACTAGAAGATGTATATCGGGATATACTAAATATTGGACGTATTTTCCGGGTTGAGGAGCGTGCAGAAAAACTTGTAAATGACATTCGTGCACAAGTGCAGTCCATTCAGACTCAAATTGGTACGGTTGAACAGGCACCCAAGGTTTTTGTCTATGACAGCGGCGAAGACAAGCCATTTACGGCTGCCAACAATTATCTGACGTCTTTGATTACAAGTGTGAAGGCAAAAAATATCTTTGATGATATCCACAAAAGTTTTACGGAAGTAAGCTGGGAAGAGGTCGTAAACCGCAACCCTGATGTTATTATTATTCTCGACTACGGAGATACTTCACTGGCTGATAAAGAAAAGCTGCTGTTGAGCAAGCCTGCACTGGCTGGTGTCGAAGCGATCAAAAACAAACGGTTTGTGGTGTTGCCTCTATCCGCAGCGGCTGAAGGCGTGCGCGCACCGATTGCACTGAAAACCTTGGCTGTAGGTTTGTATCCGGACAAAGTGAAATAAACAAACAAAAGAGTTGCCAAAACATTGACGAACCTTGCCTAAACTGTTAAACTTGCTAATGCGTAAAGGTTACGTTTATCAAGCGCTTATTTTTTTATTACCAAATCGTAATAATTACGGTAGATGGTTTAATGATCATAAACGACCTGGAGAATCTGCGCTATGATGACCGCTCAGATGGCTCCAGGCTTTTTAAAGGAAAAGGAGATTTGTATCATGTTATTGGCCTCATTGGAACAGGTCACATTTGGCTACGGAGATGTTCCTAACTTGGTGGATGCCAATGTTGAAATTTTTTCCGGAGAATTTGTGGCTATTACCGGACCGAATGGTGCTTCTAAATCGACGATGCTCAAATTGCTGCTCGGTTTACTTCAGCCTTGGAAGGGCAAAGTGTTTATGTCCGACCGTACAGGTGAAGGCAAAAAGCTCGTTGTCGGATTTGTATCACAACAAATTGCAGCCTTCAATGGAGGGTTTCCAAGTACCATTCTGGAATTTGTCCGTTCGGGTAGATACACTCATGGCTCTTGGCTGCGCCGGATGCGGGCTGAGGATCATGATCTGACAGAACAGGCGCTTCGTCAGGTAGGGATGTGGGATTTACGGCATCGCAAAATTGGTGAATTGTCTGGTGGACAGAAGCAGCGTATTTGTGTGGCAAGGGCACTTGCTCAGGAATCGGATTTGCTCATTTTGGATGAGCCCACGACCGGAATGGATCAGGAAAGCCGACATCACTTCTACGATCTGATGAATCAACAGGTTAAGGAATATGGAAGAACCGTAGTCATGGTTACACATGGACTATCGGAAGTGCAACATTATCTGGATCGTATTATTGAGCTTGAAAGGAAGGAAGATGGCGGATGGAAATGCTGCACTACGACTTCATGCAGCGGGCATTTTGTGCCGGTGGGGTAATTGCACTGCTGGCCTCGGTGCTTGGAGTTTACCTGATGCTACGGCGCCAGGCTCTCATGGCGGACATGCTATCGCATGTATCGCTGGCAGGGGTGGCAGCAGGTGCCTATTTAGGGATTAACCCGACGATAACTGGATTTATTGTTGCCGTGATCGGCGCGATTATTGTTGAATACGTCCGCAGGTCTTATAAAACATATAGTGAGATTTCTGTGGCTATTATAATGGTAGGCGGCCTCTCGACGGCTGTTATTTTAATGAATCTGAATCAGAGCATCAACAAAGGCTTTTCCGCTTATTTGTTTGGTTCGGTAGTAGCCGTCAATCAGACAGAGCTGATGTTAATGATCGTTGTGGCTGTCATCGGTGGTATTTTCTTTTTTGTATTCAGGCGCCCTTTGTATCAGATTACCTTTGATGAAGAAACGGCAAAGACCAATGGTCTTCCTGTCAAGTCTATCTCGTTTGCGTTTAGTATTTTAACAGGGATGATTGTAGCTGCAGCCATGCCGATTGTCGGTGTGCTGCTCGTCTCCTCATTAATCGTGCTGCCTGCTGCCCTGGCGATTCGAATTGCACCGAGCTTTGCGG
Source organism: Paenibacillus sp. AK121 (assembly GCF_019042715.1). Lineage (NCBI taxonomy): Bacteria > Bacillati > Bacillota > Bacilli > Caryophanales > Paenibacillaceae > Paenibacillus > Paenibacillus sp. AK121. The sequence continues at coordinate 14,287 of NZ_JAHPJM010000027.1, read as the reverse complement.
CAGCTATCTGGATATCCATGATCACCGCATTGATCGGCGTATTTATGGGATTAACCGCATCATATGAACTCAGTACACCCCCAGGGGGGACGATTGCTATGGTGCTATTATTATTCCTGATCGTAGGAGCTAGTATTCAAAAGCTGGTCCGTAAGCTTGGCAAGCAACAGGCTTCCCGACGTAAGAATACGGCAGGTCAGTGAGCTTATAAAAAACTAAAACATAAGGAGTTATGAATATGAATACATGGTTCAAAAAATCATTTGTATTGTCTGCGGGGCTAGCACTTATTTTGGCCGGTTGCGGAGCTAAATCTGATAATGCAGCCACGAATGCATCCCAAACCGAACCTAATACGGCACAAACAGCGGACAGTGGTAAAAAACTGAATGTGGTCACCACTTTTTACCCAATGTATGAATTTACCAAGCAAGTTGCCGGAGATCATGCTAACGTAACTGCGTTGATTCCTGCCGGTGCTGAGCCACATGACTGGGAGCCAAGCGCCAAGGATATGGCACAGGTTAAGGATGCTGATGTATTTGTTTATAACGGGATCGTCGAAGGTTGGGCAGAACAGGCTTTGAGCAGCGCATCGAATGATAAGCGTGTAGTAGTGGAAGCAAGCAAAGGGTTGAACTTGATGGAAGGATCTGCTGAGGAAGAAGAAGGAGAAGAAGCACACGCAGAGGAAGGCCATGATCACGATCATGTGCTGGACCCTCATGTATGGCTTGATCCGGTCTTAGCTCAAAAAGAAGTAGAAGCTATAGAAGCAGGGCTTGTAAAAGCCGATCCTGCAAACCAAGCAGACTATGAGAAAAACGCTGATGCTTATATCGCTAAGCTGAAAGAACTGGATAACGAGTTCAAAACGGGTCTGAAAGATGTAAAACGTAAAGACTTTATTACGCAGCATGCTGCTTTTAGCTATTTGGCGAAGCAATATGGTCTGACCCAAGTACCCATTGCTGGTTTATCTCCAGAGCAAGAGCCTACACCGGACAAATTGGCAGGTATTATCAAGTTTGCTAAAGAAAATAATGTAAAGACAATTTTCTTTGAAACATTGGTTGATCCGAAGGTTGCCGAGACCGTAGCTACGGAAATTGGTTCGAAAACGGATGTGCTGAATCCGCTTGAAGGGTTGACAGATGAAGACAAGCAGAAGAATCTAGATTACCTGGGTGTAATGAAAAACAACCTGGAGGCTTTGAAAAAAGCTCTGAATGAATAAGTAAACTTTAAATAAATAGTTCGAAAAAGACGTCTGCATAAATAGCAGCGTCTTTTTTTATGACTATCGGCACTTTAGTTACTGGTGATTCTCGTGTCTACTGACTAAGTTCAACATTGCCATTCATAAAAATAATGATAAAATATAATTGAGCATATCAACTATTAATCCTAATCAACTATATTCTAAAGAAGGTAAATGAAATGAGTGACAATTGTATACGGGTATTAGGAGCGAGGGAACGAAATCTAAAAAATATAGATGTGGTGATCTCCAAAAAAGAAATTACGGTTTTTACGGGTGTATCTGGCTCAGGGAAATCATCTTTGGTATTCGATACAATAGCGGCAGAATCACAACGGCAATTAAATGAAACCTATACAAGTTTTATTCGTCACCGTATGCCGCATTATGGAAAACCAGATGTGGATACCATTGAAAATTTATCAGTCGCTTTTATTATCAATCAAAAACGGTTGGGTGGTAACGCAAGGTCAACAGTAGGGACCGTTACAGATATTTATTCTCTATTACGACTGTTATTTTCACGAAACGGAACTCCGTTTGTGGGGTACTCTGATGTGTTCTCATTCAATAATCTGGCGGGTATGTGCAGCCAATGTCAAGGTTTGGGAAAGGTTGAAACAATTGATATCGAACGACTGTTAGATAAAAACAAATCCTTAAACGAGGGCGCAGTCTGTTTTCCCACCTTTGAACCTGGGGGTTGGCGATTAACACGCTATATTCATTCAGGTTTTTTTGATAATAACAAAAAAATTAAGGATTATTCCGAAGCTGAGTTGGAAATGCTTCTCTACGCTGATGGTATAAAAGTGAAAAATCCCTCACCTGAATGGCATAAAACCTCGTTGTATGAGGGGCTGATTCCGCGCATTGAGCGGAGTTTTCTAAAAAAAGAAGAAGGAGAAAAGACGAGATATAGTAAACAAATTGAGCGTTTTGTTACCAAACAGACTTGTTCACACTGCAACGGGACACGCCTGAGTGACAAGGTCCTGTCTTGTAAAGTGAATGGGAAAAATATCGCTGAATGTGCTGAAATGCAGGTGAGTGAACTTTTAGAGTTTATTGAGACCATTCATACTCCGGTGTCCGCCACAATCGTTTCTGAGTTAGCCAATCGGCTGCAGCAGATGGTATCGATTGGTTTAGGCTATTTAAGTCTAAATAGAGAAACATCTACTCTTTCAGGTGGGGAGTCGCAAAGAATTAAAATGGTCTGTCAACTGGGAAGTAGCCTGACTGACCTTACTTATATTTTCGACGAACCAAGCATAGGTCTACATCCCCATGACATAAGCAAAATAAATGACCTTATGAAACTTTTGCGAGACAAAGGCAACACTGTGCTTATTGTGGAACATGACCCCGATCTGATAAAGATTGCAGATCATATAATCGACATGGGACCGGGTGCAGGAATTTATGGCGGTGAAATTGTATATCAGGGAGACTTGCAGGGATTAAAGGAATCGGGTACACTGACTGGAAAATATTTGTCATACCAGCCTGAGTATAAACTCAATACACGCACCCCAAAAGGCTGGCTTTCCATCGAAAATGCAACGTTACATAATCTGAAAAATATTTCGGTTCAAATACCCAAGGGAGTAATGACAGTTGTAACTGGTGTCGCTGGTTCAGGAAAAAGTACGCTTATCAATCAAGTATTACCTCAATTTTATCCTAAAACTGTATTCATTGATCAAAAAGGGATACAAGCGTCAAAGCGTTCAAATATAGCCACCTTTATGGGGATCTTTGATAGGATCAGAAAGTTATTTGCAAAAAAGAACGGTGTTAGTGCCTCCCTGTTTAGCTTCAATTCCCAAGGGGCTTGTCCTGTTTGTAAAGGCTTGGGTGTTACATACACAGACTTAGCTTTTATGGATACAATTGTTACCGTGTGCGAGGAATGCCAAGGGGATCGTTTTACCGATGAAGTGCTCCAATACAAGCTAAGAGGCAAAAATATTAGTGAAGTTCTTAAAATGACCGTAGCAGAAGCTTTGGAATTTTTTCAGGAAAAAGAAATTAGCAGGGTATTAAACATGCTTTCAGATGTTGGAATCACTTATATTCCTTTGGGACAACCACTAAACACTTTATCAGGCGGGGAATTACAGAGGATAAAGCTTGCTTCCGAGCTTGAAAATGACGGGCAAATTTATGTTCTGGACGAACCTTCAACTGGCCTGCATATGGCGGATATAAAACAGTTAATTGGTGTAATGAATCGCTTAGTGGAACAAAATTCAACCCTTATTGTAATCGAACATAATTTAGACATTATTTGTCAGGCTGATTGGATTATCGACTTAGGTCCTTTTGCCGGGCAAAATGGTGGTGAAATCATATTTACAGGCTTACCAGAAGATTTAGTTAAATGCAGACATTCACTTACAGGAAGTTACCTGAAGGAATATATCGGGCGCACATAGGAGGAAAAGCAATGCCAACAAAAGATTTAGAAGATCGTTATGTCCCTTTTCAATGTATGATTTTAGCATACTCTAACCGGTTCAGCGTAGAAGGTGTATCAACGGCACAATACTATATACTGGATACTTTGAATAAGCAAGGTCCAAAAACCACAAAGGAACTTGCTGAAATGAAAGGTATTACACAGTCGGGGATATCTAAATTGACAAAACGCCTACTGGAGAAAAAGTATATAAATCAGGAAAGGCAAACCAATGACCGCCGCTCTTATAACATTGTACTTACCAGTGAGGGAAAAGCGTTTCTTAGCCGTGTTGACGATTTCGGGAATGAAATCATGAATTTAATTGAAGAAGCATTAACAGCAGATGAAGTACAGTCCTTTTCAATGATGTGCAAGAAAATTACGAGCTTATACGCTGAGAAGCTGTAGGATAGCCCGCAGCTTTTCAACCCGGCTTATATAGGGCTAAGGGTTTAAAAGATACTAGTACTTTGTAATCTTCATACTATAGAGATGATTTACGTCATTGCGAAACGTTTTTATTGAAATTAATGCTGTAGTAGCTAGTTTCAAATTCCTTTTATAATTCAATGGTAGCGTTTTTCTTTTTACAGATTCTTTCTATTAATATAACTAGTTTTTTCACCGATATTGAAGTTTGGGCGTGAATTTCATAAGACAACGGATTGGAGAGGTTAACTTGGCAACAGTTATAATAGTAGATGATTCTTTATTTATGCGTTCTGTGCTTAAGGATATTCTGTTGGATTTAGGTCACTCTGTTATTGCAGAAGCGGAAAATGGGTATGATGCAGTTTTGAAATATGCACACTTTCGACCAGATTTAATCACCATGGATATTAATATGCCTAAAATGGATGGGCTTGAGGCTGTTAAAAAGATTGTAGAGCTTGATCCTAAAGCCAACATCTTAATGTGTTCTGCTTTGGGTCAGCAGGAAGCCATTATACAAGCATTTAAGGCAGGAGCAAAAGATTTTATTGTTAAGCCATTTGAGATGGAAAGGGTCGTGAATGCAGTCACAAAAATGCTGGATAATTAATGAATCAAGCTTTTAATACATAATATTGAACATGTTGAGCGGGAGTTCCATACTTATTTTTTCACGAATATGGAGATGAATAGGATGAGCAATCGAGTATTGTCTCAAAAAGTATTTATAGATGAACTGATCGCTACGATCAAGAGTGGGGGGCTTGTTCCTGTAAATTATGAACACCTCATCAGTGAACAAAGAAAAAAAATGGATGCTCTAAACAATGAACTCACCGTTCGTATTGAGGCATTAGAGACAGATTTGATCTCTGCTTCGACATTTTCCATTCCGTTTGCCAATGGTGAAATCATGTTTCTTGCTCGTTATATTGTACTCATTGGGGATTATACCGAGGGTTACTTTGTGTTTTATCGAGCAGAAGACTGCGAAAGTCCAGAAGAATATCAATTTTTAACAAGCTCTTATCAACTTCCACATGTATTACTCGAATTATCTCACACTTTAAAAGAACATGGTATTAATGAGCCGCATGATATTCTGACTTATTGGAATGGCCCTGTGTATCCGCTGAAAGATTTGAGTAAAGAGGATATTAAGCTGTCCACCTATGAGTTTTAAATCCCTTGAGAGAGGCCACTCCCTCAGGGGATTTTTTTACATTGATAATCAAACGCATGTTCGCATATAATACAAACAAACGTTCTGATGAGGAGTGAAGGATGATGCTGGAGAAATATGTGGGACAGATCGTGGAAATCGTGTATATGGACCGAAAGGGCAAACTGTCTCATCGGCAGATAGAGGTGCATCGTGTGCAGAATGGCTTGATCCGGGCCACCTGTTTGCAAACTGGTCAGCCACGTGTTTTTCGATTAAATCATGTATTGGCATGGCATCCGGTAACCAGAACAGCATAGGAGGGGCTTACGATGGGAAAAAAGCTTGAAGGAAACGGCATATGGGAAAGTTCGCGTATGATTTTGCCTGAGCATCGGGAGGCATATTTAAGACTGATGAAGGAGCAGGGAAGACGCGGCAAGCCAACACTGGACGATCAGGAAATACAGCAGATTGAACAGGCCATTTTCGTATCCTATAACGAACGGAAGCCAATTACGCTAAGAGTGTTCAATCCGTTTGATGATGAGGAATTGTGCGGACTGGTGACAGTGATTAACACAAGTCGGCGAGAAGTGAAGCTATCTCGTGGGGAAGAGGATTTTAGCTGGATTAAGTTGGAGGAAATTATCGAGGCTGATATCTAAAATGATCTGGCCACGGGACTTTTTTACATTGATTCTGTCATTTTTTATAATTAAGATTGTTGCTTTGTGGTTCTAGATTTACAATAAAAATGTAACTGCAAAGGGGGAGTTTATTTTGAAAATAAGTAAACATAGTGCTGAACATTATATATGGGGAGATCAATGTGATGGTTGGCGCTTGGTGAAAAATGATGATTTGAGCATTATTCATGAGCGCATGCCGGGAAATACACATGAAGTCAGACATTATCATCATCATGCGCGCCAATTTTTCTTTATTTTATCAGGTGCAGCGGTACTTGAAGTGGATGGTGAACGCGTACAATTAGGATCTCAGGAAGGGTGTGAGGTTCCTCCTATGGTGCCTCATCAAATGTTTAATGAAACGAATGAGGATGTTGAATTTTTAGTTATCTCTCAGCCTGCCAGCAGAGGCGACCGGGTTCTGACCGAAAACTAATATTAGGGGACAGCCCATCCAAAACGTATATAGGATAAACAACGTTAGCGTATAAAAAAACCAGCCTAGCACATCTCAAGTGCCCGACTGGTTTTTTTCATTAATAGATGTCCGTTGCATCTGTAGGGAGAGCTTTTATGTGATAGAGATAGTTAGTAACACGTTGATCGTCCTGAATCGGGTATTTATAACCATAATGGTTCGCCACTTTCTGGGCAACTTCTCTGAATAAATTACCCATGATAAAAAGAGACTGCCACATATGTTCATAGTCTGCATCCGCAAACGTTTGGATGTAGGCCGTCCAATGATCAGGCTCAAGGTGCTTCTCCAAGTATTTTCCCTGCTTCCCTGGATCTGCCGTGAAGTCGGATTGTATACCCATATGCCATTCCAACATCAAGTGAAGTGCATCTCTTACAGGTCGATCTAACATGAATTTGGCATAGGGAAGCTCATGCCGCCATAGTCCTTTAGCCACATAAGTACTGACCCACCAGAACTCATTGCAGGAATCTGCATAGGTTTGGGCGGTTGGAGGGACTGTCTTATAATCTTGAAGATTTGGCGGTGGAAAAGGCTTCATCAGTCCGTCTTTATCCAGGAGCAGTACACTTAAGCTGTCTCGGGGCCAATTGGCGATGTTAGCCACAGGGCAGAGGGTAAGATCTATGCGATTGCCATCCGTAAATAACATAAGAAAAGCAAAGCGATCACAGGATGTCGAAGTAAGTTCCGTATGCTCATCAGGCGTCTGCATAATGATCAGTTCTCCAAAGTAGTGAATCCAGCCACGTTCCTGAATAAAGCTGTCCATGGAAGCCATTCAACTGTATGGGAGAGGTATGTTCATCACCGAATGTACACTTGACCGAATTGTATAGGCAATTCAAAAGGGTTGGATCAATATCCATCAGCCACATGATCATAATTTTATTTATAAGGAAGCAAACAGCGGCCAAATTGTTCAGAATTTGTTCAGTGACGACATTGTATAATACAAGCAGCAATCATAGATTTATTTCAATAGGAGGAAAGGTATGCATTTTTGCAAGTCTACTAAACGATTCACATATGCATTGACAGCAGTATCACTAATCTTCTCATCGGCCATCTCGGTGGCAGATGTTGGTGCGGCACCAACCGCAACCGCACAACCCGAATTAATCCAAGACGGAACATGGAGCAAGTCTGACACTTGGATGGATGCTCCAGAAAACTATGTTGGCAGGTCTTCGGACACAGTGTTAGGATATTACCGATCAGCGATTCAGTTTGAAATGCCCGAGCTGACTGGTAAGGTTGTAACGAAGGCAACCTTGCGTATTCATATCTCTTCCATCGGCTATAGCTATAACTTGAATCCTTTTTTGACCGTGTATGGATCGACTGCCGATGTTTGGAGCAACGGAGCTTTTCCACTGAACCCGACGGATCAGCCTTTGAATACGAAAACAGGCTCAGACCTTCAAGTAGGCTGGGTTGATTTTGATGTTACCCATTTTGTACAACAACAGACGGATGATATTGTCTCCTTTGCATTGCTTGCCAATGAAGAAGGGAACCCTGGAGACTATTCGGAAATTACATATTCAGCCGACGACAACGGCGTAGATATTCCCCAGTTGATATTGGAAACAGCAGCCCTGCCCGCTGTATCCAAAATGCCTGAGGTAGCTGCTGTAACTACTGAGGAAGATATCCCGACATCCAATATAACCATTACACCAAACCCGCAAGATTCAACGGTAGTGACACATTATCAAGTTACGAACGTTATCGGGGGCAAGCTGTATCATAGTGATGGGGGAACGGAGATTTTTGATGGAACTTTTATCACGGCAGCAGAAGCCAGCGATGGCGTGAGGTTTGTGCCTATGGCAAACGCCAACAATGCAGCGGGAGATACCTTCTCGTTCGATGTAAAGGCGGCTCAGAGTGCAACGGGGGATGGACTAAGCGATGCTACTAGGGCTGTTGTTCATGTTACGGAAGTAAACGATGCTCCGACAGCTCAAAACGAAACGCTATCCTCCATTTCAGAAGACTCAGGAGAGCGGACCATCCCTTTTGCAGAACTGCTTGCGCATGCGTCTGCTGGTCCGAATGAGAATGGTCAACATCTAACGATATCCTCAGTCAGCAGCATTGCAGGAGGGGCTGTACGTTTGGATGGAACCAATGTGATTTTTACACCTCATCCGGATTTCAATGGAACCGCTAGCTTCTCTTTTACCGTCACCGATGATGGAACATCGAACGGCGTCTCAGTCCCGCAGTCGGTGGTCAAGCAAGCCTCCTTTGCGGTCAATTCTGTCGCTGATGTCCCTAATGTGACAGACGCTTTGACAGAGGAAGACAAGCAAAGCTTTGACGGACTGATCCTTACTCGTAATCAAGTGGATAGATCTGATGTGTCGTACTTTAGAATCTCAAACATCATTGGTGGAACCCTCTATAAAAACGATGGGGTAATGGAAATCGGAGATGGGCAATTCATTTCTGTAGCGGATGGCGAAGCGGGGCTAAAATTTACACCCAATCGTTATGCTAACTCTCCATCAGGTGATCATTTCAGTTTCGACGTACAATCATCGCTAGATATGGCTGGAACAGGGATCAGCGAGCCGAACCAAGCCAGAATCACTGTAAGTGAGGTAAACAACAGTCCGATAGCTGTGAATGATACACTGCCATCGTTATCGGCAAATGCAGGAGCACAATCTATCGCTGTTGATGAACTCTTAGCGAACGACACGGCAGGCCCTGTGAATGAGAGCTTACAACATCTTAGCATCGCATCGGTAGAAAATGCGCAAGGTGGGACGGTAGTTCTAGACGGATCGGTTGTGTTATTCACTCCGAATTTAGACTACCAGGGCCCGGCAAGTTTTGATTATACTGTGATTGATAACGGCACAACCAACGGAGCATTAGATGTGAAGAGCTCGACAGCTACCGCTTCATTCTCTATCAACTCAGTGCCAACACCAGATCCAGTGCCAACGCCAGATCCGGTGCCAACGCCAGATCCGGTACAAACAGATGACAATTACACAGAATTGCGTGCTTCTATCAATAATAGAAAAATGCTAGTAGGGGGTACAGAACGGGCTACAGCAAGCGTTGTAAAATCAGACTCGTCAGAGATAGATGTCAGTGATAAAGCAACTTGGACTTCCAGCGATGCGAATGTCGCTACGGTTAATCAGGGAGAGATTAGAGCACTTTCAGAAGGGAACACGGTAATTTCCGCCACATACAGCGGATATAGCTTTAACGTTCCAATTACCGTAACAGCTGTTACTGCTCCCGCACCCAATAATGCTGGCAGTGATTCCAGTAGTTCCAGCGGTAGCGGGTCTGGCCATCGAAACAGTGACCATTCTAGCGATGATTCCAGCAGTAATACGGCAACATCAGCTGTATCATCTTCATCGGTAACTGTATCTAAAGAACCAGTAGCTGTACCTGAAGAACTGGTGACTGAACCAACTGTTCCTGTGCAAGACATATTCAACAGTAACGTAGTGGTTGCAGACAACAAAGTACTGCAGAATATAAAATCTAAAGCAGAATCTGCTTTAAATTCTTCTACTAATGTTAAACCGTCAGACCTACAAGGACATTGGGCAGAAAAGACGGTCGACACGTTTTCAAAGCTGGGTATCGTAAATGGATATAAGGATGGCAGTTTCAGACCTGATGGTGAAATTACCCGTGCAGAGTTTTCTACTATCATCTCTAGAATCTTCGATATTAGTGGTGGAAACCAGCCTGTGGTTTTGAACGATATTGGGGATCACTGGGCGCAGGATGCCATAACAAAACTGACCACAGCAGGAGTATTAAACGGTTATGAGGACGGTACATTTAGACCAGACCAAACGATCGTTCGTCAAGAAATGGCTGCCATTTTGGCGCGGATCTTGGATTTAGACCGATTGAAAAAGGACACCTCGAATGAAAAAAGCTTCACCGACCTGTCCACTTCTTTTGCAGCTGATACGATTAAACAATTAGCACAAGCTGGTGTGCTTTCGGGTATAAGTACGAGTCAGTTTGGACCTAAGTATCATGCGTCACGTGCTGAAGCCTTGACTGCGATTTATAATGCACTTAGTTTGAACAGCGAAATTAAAACCGTATTGGAAAGTTTGGAGCAGTAATCTGGAATGATGTAGAGGCGAGCCTATGTGGCTCGTCTTTTTGGTTGAGAAGCAACGTGACAATTGTTATGTTGTACAACAATCCATCAACCATATAGTTGATGAGCTTTAAGACTTGGTACCTACGGCAAGCATATGCGGGCTCATACCGATCACGGATTCCTGCTCTTCAACCTGCTGTGCTATATCCAGCAAACGTCTGCGATGGGAGGGAATCGCCCATTTTTCTTCAAATCCGGGTGCAATCCAGACGGGGCCTTCCACACCCAAAACACGAGGCTCCTGCAATCCAGCCGCCTGCCAGTCTGCACGCAAGGCATCCGGTGTATGAAAGTAGGAGTGTGTGATAAAAGAGGGATAAGCCGCCGGTCGTACATGCTGACCATCTGTTAACTCCTGTCTGACCATATCCATGAATGCATCTTCCTCTAAAATGGTATTGCACTCGCCGTACACCGATAGCCCCCACAGTAACGAGCCAAACCTGGAAATAGCCGAAGTAATCAGCGTTCCCCCCTTTTTTAAGACACGCGCTGCTTCTTGCAGGGCTTTTACTCGTTCCTTCTGTTCTGTTAAATGATATAAAGGTCCCATCAATAGCACGATGTCCGCGCTTTCATCTTTACGATCAATATCTCTGGCATCTGCGGTTTCCAGCTTGCTGATAACGGGTTTATTCAGTTGCTGCTGACGAGCAAATTCAATGGCTTGCGAAGAAAGATCAAATAGATGAACTTCATATCCCAGTTCTGCCAGCCACGAAGAGTAGACCCCTATACCGCCGCCGATATCATAAATAACATGAGTGGACTTGCTGAGATAACGGGAAATGATTTCTTTTGATCTTTCCAGCTCTATTTTTCCGATGCCTCGCTCTAATCTGCCTATTTCTGCACCGCCATCATAATAAGCCAGAATTTCATGCGTATCTTTTTCGAACATAGTGCATCTCACCTCAAATGATTGGAATAATATAACAATAGTACTAGCATCAAGAACAAGTCTACCGTACCTTTGAAGAGGTATCCACTTTTACCAACTATGAACTTAGGATACCTATTAAAAGCCAATTTGGGGTCCGGGTTGGCTTTTGCTAAGCAGTAAAGCTCATCATCCACGATTTGAACCCCACAAATATAAATTGCATATATTATCAAGCAAGTCGATCCATAAGATATGAGTTTGAGAGGGGAAGAATACGTGATCATACATGTATACGCATTATGCTGGAACGAAGAAAAGATGCTCCCGTTTTTTTTTAAGCACTATGATAATATAGCCGACCAATATTACATTTTCGATAATGACTCGACTGATAATTCTATATCCATGTTAAAGGCACATCCCAAAGTAAATATGAATAGATTTGAGATCGAAGGTAATTCGGTCGTGAGATCAGCACAAGATCTATTCAACCAATGTTGGAAAGAAAGCAGGAATAAGGCAGACTGGATTATTATCTGTGACGTAGATGAACATTTTTATCACCCTAACCTTAGAACATATTTGCAGGAATGTACTTCGAAAGGGATAACATTGATTGTCCCTAATGGTTATGAAATGGTTTCTGATTTTTTTCCTAATAGCCAGCAACCATTATATGAAACGGTAAGGAATGGTGTAAGAAGTCAAACGTACGATAAGCCTCAAATATTTAATCCAAGTGCGATTCAAGAAATAAATTTTAGCCCTGGTAGGCATACTGCTGAACCTGCTGGGAATGTAATAAAGCCATCTAATAATGAAGTACTATTGTTACATTATAAATACTTGGGATTTGACTATCTGAATTCACGTTTCTCAGCCTTGAAACAAGGGCTGCGGGAAGGGGATACCACTAATCGATGGGGATTTCACTATTTGTGGGATGAAAAACAAAAAATGGAACAATTTAAGGATTTAAAAAATAGATCTGTAAGAGTGTTGTAGCATGAGCTGTTGTCGCAAGTGACATTTGTAAGTAACTATTATAACCTTCACTGTTTCTGTGTAAACGTGCTTGCAAGAGAGTATAGTTTATTTGAAATTGATCTACAAGGATAAAGGCACTTTTTTCTCAGGGCGCCTTTATCCTTTTTTATGGTTGGAAAAGAAAATTGGTGAATCAGCTTGCTTAATGCTCGGTCACTGCCTTTTAATGTCCCCAGAATTAAAAACGGCTTGAATAAGTAAATATCTATTTTAATTTTAATAGGTAAACAAACAATCATATGTAACAAGTTATTAATATGATACATGGAGCTACATTAATCCCTATTCTGTTCTATATAGATTGAACTTTAAAAAATATAGTAGATAAAGGTCTAAATATATTTTTTAGTTCAATATATATAGTATTTTTATATAATATGGATTTGTAGTTAATAAATAGAAAAGGAGAGATGGACTTAATGGCTGTATTATCAACTGGACCTATTGAGAATAGTCCTGTTAGTGGGATCAGGCCTATTCAGCAGGTTACCGTTAAAATAATTAACCGTGATTTGGTCAATTCTTCAACTATTTTAATTCAGGGCTACATTTTAAATGGTTTACGAACATTGTATGTACTAGAACAAATAGCTTTAGCCCCCAATGCAGTTGTTACGAGAAATTATCTAGCGAACTTCGACGCATATGAATTCGTTTTTACCACAAGCGGTTTAGCAGAAGAAAGTACTGATATTTCAGTTTGGGGAAAAAACGCGAGCGGTACAATCATTGATGTTCAGCGTATTGTTGCGGATGAGCAACTAGGGTCTTAAAACTCAACATATGTATAGAGATAGAACCACAATCGCAGCAAATGGTTGAGACATAAAATAGAGGGAACAGGGTCTTGAGAAAGATCGTTGTTCACAAAAATAATTTGCTTTTTACTAGAGAGGAGGGAGTACCTAAATGGCAGTATTATCAACTGGACCCATTGCAAACGATCCTGTTCTAGGAGTCAGACCCACCCAACTGGTCACTGTAAAAATAGATAACCGAGATTCTGTAAATTCTTCTACTGTTTTAATTGAGGGTTTTATTTTAAACGGTAGCAGAACATTATATGTACAACAACTAGTGGCAGTGGGGCCCAATGTGGTTTTAACTAGGAATTTCTTTGCAGGTTTCGACGCATTTGAATTCGTGTTTACCACAAGCGGGCCAGCAGAGGATGAAACTCAAATTTCTGTTTGGGGTAAAGATGCATTGGGGCAATTAGTACCTGCGCATCGGTTAGTATCTGATGAACTTTTAGGAACCGATCAAGGCGTCCAAGGACCTCAAGGTGTTCAAGGGCCTCAGGGTGTTCAAGGAGCACAAGGTGTTCAAGGACCGCAAGGTGTCCAAGGACCTCAAGGTGTTCAAGGGCCTCAGGGTGCTCAAGGACCTCAAGGTGTTCAAGGCGTTCAAGGCGACCAAGGACCTCAGGGTGTTCAAGGCGTTCAAGGTGACCAAGGACCTCAAGGAGCCCAAGGCGTCCAAGGCGATCAAGGACCTCAGGGAGTTCAAGGAGCTCAAGGCGATCAAGGACCTCAGGGAGTTCAAGGAGCCCAAGGCGACCAAGGACCTCAGGGAGTCCAAGGCGATCAAGGACCTCAAGGCGTCCAAGGTGACCAAGGCCCTCAAGGCGTTCAAGGAGCCCAAGGCGATCAAGGACCTCAGGGAGTCCAAGGCGACCAAGGACCTCAAGGCGTTCA
>NZ_JAHPJM010000026.1:0-24419 GCF_019042715.1 Paenibacillus sp. AK121 | reverse complement strand
ATGTCAAGGCCCTGTTCATGCACATGCTGCATAAACGGTACGATCAGGGCTGGAGTCGATTCGAACACGGTAATCTGGTAATCGCGAATCCATCCGTACAGACGGCTTGGATCAATGCGGTCGTCTTTCGGACAGATGACCATCGTGCCCCCGTTATAGAGCGTCCGTGCAATATCCCCGACGAATACGTCGAAAGAGAAGCTGGCCAGTTGCAGCAGTCGTACCGGGAACTGGTTCAGACGGTAATCCCGGCGATACGCTGCAGCCGTATTCACCAAACTGCGATGCTCAATCATGACGCCCTTCGGACGTCCGGTTGTGCCAGAGGTGTAAATCACATACGCCAGATCGTGCGGATCGTTGATCGGTTCAACATCCGTCGTATCCCCGGTATACAGCGACTCATCGTCCAGCGCTAGTACGGTATGCAGACGCAAGTTCGCTACGGATTCGGATGCTGATTCACTGTCAGACTTCGAATCTGCTTTCAAGCTCACACCTTCATTGAGGCGGTCGCTTTCCAACGTTTCAGCGCTAACCGCTGTTTCCAACTCACCCTCGGTCTTTCCTTCGCCCAGAGCCCCTTGGCTTTCACTCAGCCATGCTTGTGCGCGCTCCTGCAAACTGGTTTGAGTCAGCAGGACCTTTGCGCCGCTGTCCTCGAGCATGAAACGAATGCGTTCGGATGGATAATCTGCATCCAGCGGCACATATGCGCCTCCAGCCTTCCACACCGCCAGTACGCTGACCAGCATGTTTACCGAGCGTTCACTCCAAATGCCGACAATCGACTCGCGTCCGATACCTTCATTTCGCAATCTACGCGCCAATTGATTTGCACGTTCATTCAGTGTGCGGTACGTAAGTTGTTGCTCTTCGTACACCACCGCCACATGATCCGGTACAAGCTGGGCCTGTTCTTCCACGTAGGTATGGAACAAGACATCTGCTTCAGCAGCAACATCAGATACGCCTACATCTCCAAAACCATAGAGGATTTGTGCTTTTTCCTCGACAGTTACCATATCCAGAGCTGCCAGTGGCTGCTGTGGATGCAGTGTAATGGCACGTACGAGTTCGGTAAAATGCTGCGCAAAGCGCGCGATAGTCTCAGGTTTGTACAGCGCCGTGCTGTATTCCAGACTGCACAGAATGCCTTCTGACTGCTCTACGGCATCCAAGGTCAGATCAAATTTGGACGTATGATCGTCCGTCTGATACGGCTTAAAGGTCAGCCCTTCCAGCTCGAACTCCTGCTGCTCAAATGTTTTCAGCTCAAACATTGTGTCAAACAGCGCATTCCGGCTCGTATCCCGCGTTACATTCAGCTTTTCAACCAGCTCTTCAAACGGATATTCCTGGTGCTCATACGCACTGAGCGCATGCTCTTTGACCTCTTGCAAGTAGTTCAAGAACGTTTTATCACCAGACGGATAATTACGAATCGCCAGTGTGTTCAGGAATACGCCTACCAGGCTACTGAGCTCCGCATGTGGTCTTCCGGCAATCGGCGTGCCGACGATGATGTCCTCTTGACCCGTGTATTTATGCAAGAGTGTGCTATACGCTGCAAGCAATACCATGTACAAGGTGGATCCGGTTTGCGCGGCCAGCTGCTTCAACTGCTCGCTGTCCTCCATGCAGATCGCAAACTCAAATCGAGTTCCTTCCAGACGCTGTACGGCGGGTCTTGTAAAATCCGTTGGCATATCCAGTGCCGGAATTTCACCAGACATGGTGTTCAGCCAATAGCTTTCTTGCGCACGAAGTCGTTCACTTTGCATATCTGCATGCTGCCAAACCGCATAGTCCTTGTACTGTATCCGCAGGGGCGGCAGTTCCTTGCCTTCATACAATTGAGAGAACTCCTGCACGATAATTCCTTCCGTGACGCCATCCGAAATAATATGATGCATGTCATAGAGCATGACGTGACGCTCCGGTCCATTTTCGATCAACTGAACCCGCAGCAATGGGGCTTGGGCGAGATCAAAGGCACGTACAAAGTCTTGGGCGTACTGCGGGGTCTCGTCTTCGCTTGCCTGCACATGCTCCACGCTGAATGGGACGTTAGATTCAATCCGCTGAATCACCTCGCCATCGATCATCTCGAATCGGGTTCGCAAGGCTTCATGACGGGCAATCAGCTGGCGGAAGGCTTGCTCCAGTCGCTCTTTATCCAAGGAGCCTTCGATAATCAAAGCGCCCGGCATGTTATAGCTCACCTCTCCGCCTTCCAGATGGCTCAGCACGTACATCCGTTTTTGTGCCGAAGAAACGGGATAATATTCGCGCTCCTCCGCCACAGGTATGGATACATACGTTTGCGGGGTCTGATCTTCACCCATCACCTGCACCAATTGCTCAATCGTCGGATATTGGAAAATGTCTCGCAAGGCCAGCTTGTAATTCAGCTCCTGATGGATTTTCGCCATCAGGGTGGTGGCACGCAGTGAATGTCCGCCCACTTCAAAGAAGTTATCCTGGATGCCTATCCGCCGATGATTCAGAACGCTTTGCCAAATACGTACCAATTGCTCTTCCAGCGGTGTGCGCGGCGCAACATACTCCGTGCCTCCTTCGAGGCGCGCTTCCGGTGCTGGCAACGCTTTGCGGTCAATTTTTCCGTTTGGCGTCAGCGGGAATTGATCCAGTGGTACGACATACGTCGGGATCATATAGCCCGGCAGTTTGGGCTGGAGTATGCTGCGCAGCTCCGGCAAATTCAGCGCCTCCGAGGCTACGACATACGCGCACAGATCTTTGTCTCCGTTTTCGTTTTCCCAGGCGGTGACAATGGCTTTCTCAATGCCATCCACAGTCAGCAGCTGCGCTTCCACCTCGCCCAGTTCAATCCGGAAGCCCCGGATTTTGACCTGATCATCCATCCGGCCGATAAAGTCTACATTGCCGTCCGGCATCCACCGCGCCAAATCGCCGGTGCGGTACAGTCGTTCGCCCGGTACGTACGGGTTCGCTATGAACTTCTCGGCCGTCAGATCCGCACGGTTCAGGTAGCCCCGTGCGACCCCGATGCCGCCGATGCACAGCTCACCCAGTACGCCAATCGGCACCGGATTCAGCTGGCTGTCCACGATGTAGAAACGGGCGTTCAGCCATGCCTGACCAATCGGCACATGGCCGCTGCTTGGCAGCTTCGACAGCTCTTCATCATAGAAGCTGGAGTCAATCGCCGCTTCCGTGACGCCATAGCTGTTCATGATGCGGATATCTGCGCCAAACCGTTCTTGCAGCACCCGGTAATCCGTCACGCTGCAGCTATCCGAGCTAGTGATCAGCAGTTCCATGCTGCTCATGTCCAGCCCCTGTTCATGCACATGCTGCATAAACGGTACGATCAGGGCCGGAGTCGATTCGAACACGGTAATCTGATAATCGCGAATCCATCCGTGCAGACGGCTAAAATCAAGTCGGTCGTCTTTCGGACAGATGACCATCGTGCCGCCGTTATAGAGCGTCCGCGCCATATCCCCGACGAACACGTCGAAGGAGAAGCTGGCCAGTTGCAGCAGTCGTACTGGGAACTGGTTCAAACGGTACTCCCGGCGATACGCCGCAGCCGTATTCACCAAACTGCGATGCTCAATCATAACACCCTTCGGACGTCCGGTTGTTCCGGAGGTGTAGATCACATACGCCAGATCGTGCGGTTCATTGATGTGATCGACGTCTGTCGTATCTCCCGTGTACAGCGACTCGTTGTCCAGCACTAATACAGTATGCAGACACAGCTTTGTTGCCGATTCAGATGCTGCTTCGCTGTCAGACTTCGAATCTGATTTCAAGCTCAAACCTTCATTCAGGCTGTCTCTTTCCATCGTTTCAGCGCTAACTGCCGTCTCCAGCTCACTCTCAGTCTGCCCTCCGGCCAAGGCCTGTCGGCTTTCTTCGAGCCATGCCTTTGCTTGCTCCTGTAAGCCGATTTGGGTCAGCAACACCGTCGCACCACTGTCCTCCAGCATGAAACGAATGCGCTCTGACGGATAGTCGGCATCCAGCGGCACATATGCGCCTCCAGCCTTCCATACTGCCAGTACGCCGACCAGCATGTCTACCGAGCGCTCACTCAGAATGCCGACAATCGATTCGCGTCCGATACCTTCATTTCGCAATCTACGCGCCAATTGGTTCGCACGCTCGTTCAGTTTCCGGTACGTAAGCTGTTGCTCCTCGTATACCACCGCCACATGATCTGGTATAAGCTGGGCCTGTTCTTCCACATAGGTATGGAACAGGGCTCCTACTCCAACCGCAGCAACATCCGTTACACCCACTTCTCCAAAACCGTAGATGAGTTGCTCTTGTTCCTCATCGGTTACCATGTTCAAAACTGCCAGTGGCTGCTGCGGATGATAGGCAATCGCTCGAACGATTTCCGCAAAATGCTCTGCCAATCGCGTCATAGTCTCCCGCTTGTACAGCGCTGTGCTGTATTCCAGACTGCACAGAATACCTTCTGGCTGCTCTATTGCCTCCAAGCTCAGATCAAACTTGGCCGTATGATTTTCCAATGGATAGGAGCTCAAGGTCAGCCCTTCCAGCTCGAACTCCTGCTGTTCCCATGTTTTCAGCTCAAACATCGTGTCAAACAGCGCATTCCGGCTCGTATCCCGCGCTACATTCAGTTTTTCAACCAATTCCTCAAAAGGATAGTCCTGATGCTCATAAGCACTGAGCGCATGCTCCTTGACCTCTTGCAGATACTCAAGGAACGATTTGTCGCTGGATGGATAATTGCGAATCGCCAGCGTGTTGATGAAGACACCGACTAGATTACTGAGCTCCGCATGCGGTCGTCCGGCAATTGGCGTACCGACAATCATGTCCTCTTGGCCTGTGTATTTGTGCAAGAGTGTGGTGTACGCCGCCAGCATCACCATATACAGGGTAGAGCCGGTCTGGGCAGCCAGTTCTTTCAGGCGTTCACTAACCTCACGCTCCAGTACAAATTCGACCGTATCCCCTGCCGTACTCTGTACCGCTGGGCGGGCAAAGTCCGTAGAGAGATCCAGTACAGGCAGTTCACCTTGGAAAATGCTTAGCCAGTACGCTTCCTGACGCTGCATCCATTCCTGATGGGCTTCGCTTTGCTGCCATACGGCATAATCTTTGTACTGAATCCGCAATGGCGCCAGCTCTTCACCGCCATACAAACGGACAAACTCATCAGTCAGGACCTCCAGGGACACCCCATCTGAGACGATATGGTGCATATCGAGCATAAGCAGATGTTGGGATTCCTGTTCTACTCCTTGAAGGCCCAGATCCACCAAGCCTACTCGCAGCAGCGGCGCAGCTTTGAGATCAAACGGACGGACAAAGCGCCGCACCAGCTGTTGCGCCTCTATGTTGACCCTGGTGTACGTATCTGTAGTTGTGTCCTGATCTGTATCCGCAATCACATCTTCTGCCTGTATCTTCGTATATTCCACCTCGAACGGTACGGTGTCCTCGATCCATTGCATCGGCTCATTGTCCACCAGCTCAAAACGGGTACGCAACGTCGCATGGCGGGCGATCAGTTGACGGAACACGCCCTCTACTCGTTTCACATCCAGTGGACCGCTTACTTGCAGCACCGACGGCATGTTGTAGTTCACATCCTGCGGATCGAACTGATGCAGCACATACAGTCGTTTTTGCGCCGAGGATAGTGGATAGAAGCTACGCTCTTCCGTTACCGGAATGGACGCATACGCCACTTGATCCAGCCCTTCCAGCACGGCTGCCAATTGTTCAATCGTTGGTGCTTCAAAAATACTGCGCAGAGGAAGCTGCTTGTTCAGCTCTTGGTGAATCTTCGAGGTTAGTGTCGTCGCCCGCAGCGAATGTCCGCCAATCTCGAAGAAGTTTTCCTTCACGCCAACTTGCGCCAGGCCCAGCACATCCTGCCAAATTTGCGCCAGCTTCACTTCCACCCACGTCCGCGGCGGGACATAATCGGCTCCGCTTTGCAGGCTACCTTCCGGTGCTGGCAGTGCCTTGCGGTCGATTTTGCCATTTGGACTCAGTGGCATCTGCTCCAGCTGTACAAAGTACGATGGTACCATGTAGCTTGGCAGCTCCTGCCCCAGCGCACTTCTCAGCTCGCTGGCACTGATTTCTTGCCCCGCGACATAGTAGGCGACCATGTGTTTTTGTCCCGTTTCATCTGCACGAGCCATGACCACGGCTTCGCGTACCGATTCCACTTGGAGCAACTGCGTTTCGACCTCGCCCAGCTCAATCCGGTACCCCCGGATTTTCACCTGATGGTCGATCCGGCCCAGATATTCAATGTTCCCGTCCGGCATCCATCTCGCCAAATCGCCGGTGCGGTACATCCGCTCATACCCTGCTTCCCCGCCGGCAAACGGATCGGCTACAAATTTCTCGGCCGTCAGCTCTGGACGGTTCAGATATCCTCGTGCTACGCCGACACCGCCGATGCACAGTTCACCTGCCACGCCAATTGGCTGCAATTGCTCCGTGCCTTCCTTGACGATGTACAGACGAATGTTTTGAATCGGTTTCCCGATAGGAATAACCGAATAGGCTCCATCAGGCTCGCAATCGAAGTACGATACGTCCACCGTCGCTTCGGTTGGGCCATACAGGTTGACCAGCTTCGCTCCGGCCAGGCTCGACACGAGCCGCTGGAACCGGGCCACATGCTGTGGCGGCAACGCTTCGCCACTGGCAAAGACATGGCGCAGTGTGCCCAGCTTCGCTTGCATCACTTCTCGTGGCTGCTGTTCCACATACTCCAGGAACGCATGCAGCATGGCTGGTACAAAGTGCATCGTGCTCACGCCATCGCGGGCAATCGTGTCGACGATGTCTTCCGGGTTCTTTTCCCCGCCGACCGACAGCAGGCTTACCTTTGAGCCGACCATCGACCACCAGAACAGCTCCCACACCGACACATCGAAGGTAAAGGCGGTCTTTTGCAGGATCGTATCTTCTGCACCCAGGCCGTACCGATCATGCATCCACAAAATCCGGTTTAACACGGAATGGTGCTCCACCATTACACCCTTCGGTTTTCCAGTGGAACCGGAGGTGTAGATGACATAGGCGACATGGTGCGGCCCAGCCAGGGGCTCCAGATTTGAACCATCTTCGTGATAAATATTCTTGCCAGCCTGCTCCTGACGATCTAGCACCAGCACCTGACCGTCGAAACTCCGTGATGCTTGCTCCGCCAGATGCGATTGCGTCAGCATCAGCTTCGCGCCTAAATCCTCCAGCATAAAGCGGATGCGGTCAGCCGGATATTCCGGATCGATCGGTACATAAGCTCCGCCTGCTTTGAGGATCGCATAGATACCTACGATCATGTCCAGCGAACGATGGACCAGAATGCCTACAGGCTGATCCGGTTCAACCCCTTGCGCACGCAAGGTGCGTGCGAGACGGTTGGCTCGCTCGTTCAGCTCACGGTAGGTCAGCGACTCTTCACCGCACAGTACCGCGACTTGCTCCGGCGTGTTCGCGACCTGCTGCTCAAACAGTGCGCTTAGCGTTTGATCCTGCGGATAGGCTGCCGCCGTATCTCCCCATACCTGAATGATCTGTGCCTGTTCTTCCGGTGTCACCAATTCCAGCTCATTCACACGGATATGCGGATTGTTCACGATTTGCTCGATGACATGCAGTACATGTCCCTGCATCCGCTCGATCGTAGACCGGTCGTACACATTCGCGTTGTATCTGAACATGATGCGGAAGGTTTCATCTGGCATCACAATCAGATCCAGATCATAGTTCGTCTGCTCAACAACCTCTACATTCGTAATGTCAAATGCAGACGGACGAACTTCACCCAACTGCTCGACTTGCTCCTCTACCGGATAGTTTTCAAATACCATAATGTGATTAATCAGATGCTGCTTCTGCTCGGTCAGCGCCTGAATTTCATACAGCGGGAAGCTGTCATATACCCCCGAAGCCAGCGCTTGCTCCTGCGTGTTCCGCATGATGTCGACAAACGTGGCATTCCGTTCACTTTGAATCCGAACCGGGATGGTATTAATGAACAAACCGATCATATTTTCTACACCCGCAATATCCGTCGGACGTCCAGATACGACACTGCCGAATACAACATCCTCATTGTTGTTATATTGCTGCAAAATCAGGCCCCACACGCTCTGCATCAGTGTATTAATCGTGACCTGCTGCTGCTTGGCAATCCGGTACATGGCTTCGCTCCATGTTGGATCCAGCTCCACCGTTATTTTTTCGCAAACATATTCGCTGGTTGTACTTGCTGTAGTGGATACAGTGTTATCTCTGCTGTCTGCCACTTGATCTTTCGATGCAGTATCCGATCCAGGCAGCAACGTCTGCTGTTCAAAGCCTGCCAAATAGTTGCTCCAATACTCTTTTGCCGCACGTTCGTCCTGATACTCCAGCCATTCGATATATTGGCCATATGGTGTGATTGGAGCAAGCTTCGGCTGTTTCTGCTCCAGCAGCGCAAAGTACGTACCAAACACTTCCCCGGTAACGAGCGATAAGCACCAGCCGTCCATGATAATGTGATGGAAGCTCCAGACCCAGTGATACGTTTCTTCATCGGTCTGCAATACCTGTACGCGCATCAGTGCATCCGTACCGAGATCAAAGCCCCGAGCCTGATCCTCCTGCTTCAACGCCTGGATATACGCCTGTTGTTCTGCTTTCTGCATTCCGCGTACATCCTTGTAGGAAAGGTCACTATCTTTGTGACGGAATACAATCTGCAATGGCTCCTGACCATGTCCGGTCTCAAACCGATAGAAATTCGTCCGCAGCGCTTCATGACGCTGTGTCAGCAGATCCAGGCTCTGACGGAAAATAGCAACATCGAAGCTGCCTTTTTGATCAAACGAGGCTTGCTGGAAGTATGCACCTGAGTCCGGTTCCATCAAGCTATGGAACAGCATCCCTTTCTGCATGGGAGAAAGAGCATACACATTTTCCAGTTCACCCACAGAAGCCGTTTGCTCCGTTAATTGCTCCAGTTGTTCCAACGACAAGCCTTTGAACAAGACATCGCTTGGCGTTAGTTCGCTCCGCTCTTGGGAGGCACAATGCTTGATCACTTCCTGCAAGCTCTCCTGCAGCAGCCGGGCAAACTTCTCTACATTTTGCTGATGATATACTTGGCTGTCATAGCGAATTTCCAGTGTCAGCACGCCTGCTGTAATCATGCCGTTCACATTCAGCGGCTGCTCCAGCACGGTATAACCACTCATCGGCTCTCCGTCCGTATGCGAAGACAGCACGATGTCACTCTGTTCCAAATCCTGATCAAATTGTCCCAAATAGTTAAAGCTGATCTCAGGCTGCAGATTCAAGGAAGGATCGGCATTATCCGAAGACATATACTTCAAAATACCGTAGCCAATGCCCTTATGTGGCACATGACGCAGGTCCTCTTTGACCCGCTTGATGCGCTGCCCAATCTCTGCCTTTCCATCCACATCCAGCAGCAATGGATACTGACTCGTAAACCAGCCCACGGTACGTGTGATATCCACATCTGGAACAATAGCCTCCCGGCCATGCCCCTCCAGGTTGACCAGCACACGCTTCTGCCCGCTCCAGTTGTACAATGCGCTGCCGAGTGCGGTTAACAGCAGATCATTGACCTCCGTATTGTACGCACGATGTGATTCCTGAAGCAGCAACCGGGTTTCCTGTTCGTTCCAAGCCACGGTCACCGTCTCACTATCTCTGACCCAAAAAGGCTGTCCTGCTGCTTTGTCTTGATCCTTAGGTAGCGATGCGACTGCCATGTGAGCAAGACGCTGCCAGTATTCGCGTTCGTTGTCAATGGCCGGACTGTTCGCATATTGAGACAACCGCTCTGCCCAAGCAGAGAACGAATCCGTTTTATAAGGCAAGCGAATCGCTTCTCCCCGAACGGTCTGCTCATATCCAGTCGCAAAATCTTCAAACACAATCCGCCATGAGATCCCGTCTATAACCAAATGGTGAATGGCAATCAGTAAATGATCTCCATCCATGCAGCGGAAAAGTCCCAGCTTCACCAGCGGTCCTTCATCCAGACAAATGGAGCTTTGGATGGCATTGGCTTTCATCTCAATTGCGGCTGCCACCTCTGCCATGTTTTGCACCTTCGTCAAATCTACAACGTCCAGACTGTACAGCTCGCCTTCGTTCACACCGCGATTCCACGCCTCATAGCCCTGTTCGGTCTGACGGAAGACCATACGCAGCGCATCATGATGCTCCGTCACCTGGGTCACCGTGTGATGCAATGCATCTATATCAAAGCCTTCTGCTCTATGCAGCATCACCGACTGGTTGAAATAATGCGGCTCTGCCGACGATAGTCCAAAAAACCACTGCTGGATCGGGGTCAGCTTGACGCTGCCCGAAACCTCGCCCTGATCGGCCATACGACTAACTGGGTGTACATGACCGCTCAGCAGCGAAATGGACGGATATTGGAACAAATCCTTCATGTCCAGCTTGTAGCCCGCTTGCAGCAAGCGGGAGGATACCTGGATTGCTTTGATCGAATCGCCGCCCAGATCAAAGAAATTATCCAAAATACCGATGTTCTTCGTTCCTAATACAGACTGCCAAATCGAAGCCAACGTCTGCTCCAGCGCTGTGCGCGGCTCTACATAATCCGCTCCGCTTTGCAGACTGCCTTCCGGTGTTGGCAGGGCCTTACGGTCGATTTTGCCGTTCGGTGTCAGCGGCATCTGCTCCAGCTGAATGAAATACGAAGGCACCATGTAGTTTGGCAGCTCCTCACCCAGGAAGCTGCGCAGCTCCCCAGCGCTTACGTCTCTTTCAGCGACATAGTACGCCACGAGTTGGTTTTGCCCCTGCTCGTCCGCTTGGGCCAGTACGATGACCTCTTGCACGTCTTCCACTTTCAGAATTTGTGCCTCGACTTCGCCCAGTTCGATCCGGTAGCCCCGGATTTTTACCTGATGGTCGATCCGGCCCAAATATTCAATATTGCCGTCTGGCATCCATCTCGCCAAGTCCCCCGTCCGGTACATCCGCTCATAGCCGGCTTCACCCGCAGTGAACGGGTTCGCTACAAATTTCTCCGCTGTCAGCTCTGGGCGATCCAGATACCCCCGCGCCAGACCCGGACCGGATACGCACAGCTCACCTGCTACGCCTACCGGGGCCAAATGTCCATGCCCATCCACCATGTATACCCGGTGATTCGGCATAGGGCGTCCGATGGAAATGAGTTGGCCTGCCCTTTCATCCTCGGATACCGGCCAGATGGACGTTGCCACCGAGTTTTCAGTTGGACCGTAGCCATTGTAATACGCCACTTGATCCTTCCACTTGTATACCAACTCGGTGGAAGAAGCTGAGCCCGCCGTGAACAAAATACGCAGGTGTGGCATCCGTTCGGGATTCAGATACACCGCATAAGTCGGCGGCAAAGCGGCCACCGTGATGTGGTGATCCGCCATATATTGCTCAAACCGCTCGTAGTTCAAAATCGTTTCTGTCGTTGGCACGTACAATGTAGCCCCGCAGAACAAGGCTTGGAAGATTTCCCAGCAAGCCGCATCAAACGAGTAGCTGGCGAACAACAGCGCATGATCCGACGCACGAATCTTGAGCGTCTGATCAAAATACGTTTTCAGATTGCACAGCCCGTGATGCTCCAGCATCACGCCCTTCGGCTGCCCGGTTGTACCTGACGTGTAGATCACATACGCCAAATCGTTTGGACCAGACAGCGGCTCCAGGTTGGAACCATCCTCGTGGTACACCGATTGTTCCCCATCCAATACCAGCACTTGACCGTCGATAACGGCTTTGTCCACCAGATGACTTTGTGTCAATAGCAGCTTCGCTCCCGAGTCATCCAGCATATAGCGGATACGTTCCTCCGGATAGGTTGGATCGATAGGAACATAGGCGCCTCCGGCTTTTAAAATCCCGAAGATGCCCACAAGCATGTCCACCGACCGCTCGGTCATCAGACCCACCAAACGATCTTTCGTCACGCCTTGACTGCGCAAGGTACGCGCTAATCGATTGGCGCGTTCATTCAGCTCACGGTAAGTCAGCGCTTCTCCTTCAAAGAACAAGGCTGTCTGCTCTGGCGTCTGTGCAGTTTGCGCCTCGAACAAGCCGTGAATCGTTTGCTCGCTTGGATAGGCTACCGCTGTATTGCCCCAGACCTCAACGATCTGCTCGCGTTCCTGCGCGGTTATCATATCCAGCTCCTGTACACGGATGTCCGGCTTCGCAGTCACCTGCTCCAGCAGCTGCACCAGATGACCTCGAATGTGCTCTACACTTTCCCGTTCAAAGGCCAGGGCATTATAGCCAAAGCTCATGTGGATGGTATCCCCTGGCAGCACCACCAGGTTAAAGTCATAGTTGGTCTGCTCGACAGACTCGGCTCCTGTGATGGTGAAGCTGGATGCCTCACCACTACCTAATTGCTCGATTTGTTCCTCGACCGGATAGTTCTCAAAAATAAGAATATGGTTGATCAAATCCTGCTTAAGCTCCGACAGCCCCTGAATTTCATACAGCGGATACGTATCGTAGACATGGGAATCAATCGATTGCTCCTGGACGTGCTTCATCACGCCCGAGAATACACTGTCCTTATGACTACGGATACGTACTGGAATCGTATTGATAAACAGGCCAATGATATGCTCCACATTCGGAATGTCTGCCGGACGTCCAGATACTACACTGCCAAACACGACATCATCGGTGCCATTATATTTTTGCAGCAAAAGGCCCCATACGGTCTGCATCAACGTATTGATGGTGACCTGATAACGCTTGGCTATGCGCTGAATACCAGCTGTGAGATCTGCGCCCAGATCAAAATCCAAACGCTCCGACTGATACCCCGTCTTACCCTGAATTTTTGCCTGTGGCAAACGGGACTGCTCCTCATATCCTTCCAGAACCTTGCTCCAGTAGCTCGATGCGGCCTGACGATCCTGCTGCTCTAGCCATTCGATATATTGACTGTACGGCGTTACAGGGGCTAGTTCAGGTTGTTTATGGGCCAGTATCGCAAAATAACTCGCAAACACTTCGTTGGTCACCAGCGACAAGCACCAGCCGTCCATCACGATATGATGGAAGCTCCATACAAAACGGTACGATTCCTCACCTGTGCGCAAAACAGCCACACGCATCAAAACATCCTGCGCCAGATCAAACCCTCTTTGCTTGTCTTGGCGCGTAAATTCGAGGATGTACTCGTTTTGCTTCTTTTCCTCCATGTCCCGCAGGTCCTCAACATACAATTCACTGCGCTTATTCCGGTACACGACCTGAAGCGGTTCATCCTTCCAGCCGCTGTAGAAGTTCGTACGCAGTACTGTATGCCGCTGCACCAAAACATCCAAACTGGCCGCAAAGGCAGCGATATTAAACTGTCCTCGCAGATCAAAGGAGGCCTGTTCAAAATACGCGCCCGATTGCGAATCCATCAGATTGTAAAAGAGCATGCCCTTCTGCATCGGCGTCAGTGCGTATACATTTTCCAGCTCACCGATACGTGCCGCCTGTTCCGCAATCTGTTCCAGCTCACCAGTCGTCAGACCTTTGAAGGATACATCACTTGGGGTAAGCTCTGGCCGCTCCTGAGCGACGCAATGCGTAATGACCTCCTGCAAAGCGGATTTCATTAGCCCCGCCACTCGTTCCAGCGTTTCTTTACGATACTGCTTACGGCTGTAAGCGATCGTCAAACGCAGCGTGCCTTCCGAGATCATTGCGTTCAAATCCAGCGTGTACAGTAACGGTGAATGGGCATCCTCTGTCTCCCCTGCACGGTAGGAGGACAACGTAATTCCACTGTTTTGCAGATCCTGATCGACCTGCCCCAAATAGTTAAAGCTGATTTCCGGTTCGGCTGCGATCGTGCCCACTTCATCTGCAGGCAACGCAGAGGACAGGTAACGCCAAGTGCCATAGGTCAGGCCTTTATGCGGAATCCGGCGCAATCCTTCCTTCGTTTCTTTAATCCGCTGAGCCAGCGTCAGGTTTGCACCTGTATCCAGCAGCACCGGATACAAGCTCGTAAACCAGCCGATCGTACGCGTAATATCCACCTCTGGCAGGATCGCTTCCCGGCCATGGCCCTCCAGGTTCACCAGTACATGTCCTGCGCCTGTCCAGTTGTGCACCGCGAGTCCCAGCGCGGTCAGCAGCAAATCATTGACCTCGGTGTTATAGGCGCGATGGGCCTGCTTCAACAGTTGCTCGGTTTCAGCTTCAGTCCACTCCACCGTTAGCACTTCGCTGTCTGCATTCACGGAGCCCTCATAGGCAAAATCCTTAGGCAGTGGTGCAGCTTCAGCTTTGACCTGTTCCAGCTGCTTCCAATAGACTTCATCCGATGCAGCCTCAGGACGGTTAGCATAAGAGGATAACTCCCGTGCCCAAGTTTGGAAGGAATCTGTTTTATAGGGCAATCGTACAGGCTCGCCCTGGATCGCCTGCTCGTAGCCTGTCGAGAAATCTTCAAACAGAATCCGCCACGACACCCCGTCCACCACCAAGTGGTGAATAGCGATCAGCAGATGGTCGCCCTCGGTTGTGCAGAACCATCCGAGTTTCACCAAGGGTCCTGCGGACAGGTCCATGCTGCTTTGAATTTCCATTGCCTTCGCTTCCAGCGCTTCCGCATAAGCGGCCCGTTCACGGTAATCCAAAGTTTCCAGTGTATATAACGTGCCTTCCTCTACATGGCGAGTCCAAGCTGTATAACCAGCGGAAGTCTGATGGAATACCGTACGCAGCGCATCATGATGCTTCACGAGGTGATCCATGGCTTGGCGAACCGCTGTCTCATCAAAACCCTCGGCGCGATAGAGCATAACCGCTTGATTAAAGTGCTGCGGACGCTCGCGCTCCTGCGCAAAGAACCAATGCTGGATCGGAAGTAGCGCCGTTTCCCCGCTGACTTCTTCCTGATCTGCCATACGACGGACCTCGTGCATATGCGGTGCCAGGGCTTCAACGGTTGGATACTGGAACAAATCCTTCATGTCCAGCTTATAGCCAGCCTGGAACGCACGGGAGGCGATTTGGATCGCCTTGATCGAATCACCGCCCAGGTCGAAGAAATTGTCCAGAATACCGACCGTCTGCAGCCCCAGTACCGACTCCCAGACCGCTACCAAAGCGCGTTCTTGCGCCGTACGCGGCTCGGCATAATCGACTCCGGTTTGCAGGCCGCCCTCTGGTGCAGGCAATGCCTTGCGATCGATTTTGCCATTCGGTGTCAGTGGCAGCTGTTCCAGTTGTACAAAGTACGATGGCACCATGTAGCCTGGCAGCTCCCGTCCCAGCTCACTTCTTAGCTCGCTGGCCTCGACTACTTGTCCCGCGACATAGTAGGCCACCATGTGGTTTTGGCCCATTTCGTCCATACGGGTCACGACCACGGCTTCGCGTACCGATTCCACCTGAAGCAGCTGCGATTCGACCTCGCCCAGCTCAATCCGATAACCCCTGATTTTCACCTGATGATCGATCCGGCCCAGATATTCAATGTTGCCGTCCGGCATCCATCTCGCCAAATCGCCGGTGCGGTACATCCGTTCATAGCCTGCTTTGCCTCCGGCAAACGGATCTTTCACAAATTTCTCGGCCGTCAGCTCCGGACGGTTCAGGTAACCTCTGGCTACGCCGACACCGCCGATGCACAGTTCCCCTGCAACCCCAATCGGCTGCAATTGCTCCGTGCCTTCCTTCACGATATACAGACGGATATTTTGAATCGGTTTCCCGATCGGGATAACCGTATATTCCTCATCCGGCTCGCAATCAAAGTACGATACGTCCACCGTCGCTTCGGTTGGGCCGTACAGGTTGATCAGCTTCGCTCCGGTCAGGCTCGATACGAGCCGCTGGAACCGGGCCACATGCTGTGGCGGCAACGCTTCACCACTGGCAAAGACATGGCGCAGTGTGCCCAGCTTCGCTTGCATCACTTCCCGTGGCTGCTGCTCCACGTACTCCAGGAACGCATGCAGCATGGCTGGAACAAAGTGCATCGTGCTCACGCCATCGCGGGCAATCGTGTCGACGATATCTTCCGGGTTCTTTTCCCCGCCCACGGACAGCAGGCTTACCTTCGAGCCGACCATCGACCACCAGAACAGCTCCCACACCGACACGTCGAAGGTGAAGGCGGTCTTTTGCAGGATCGTATCTTCCGCACTCAAGCCGTACCGATCATGCATCCACAAAATCCGGTTCAGCACAGAATAGTGTTCCACCATCACGCCCTTCGGTTTTCCCGTGGAGCCAGAGGTATAAATGACATAGGCGACATGGTGCGATCCAGCCAGTGGCTCCAGATTCGAGCCATCTTCGTGATAGATGTCCTCGTGATCCAGTATCAGCACCTGGCCGTCGAAACTCAGCGATGCTTGCTCCGCTAGATGCGATTGCGTCAGCACCAGCTTCGCGCCTGAGTCCTCCAGCATAAAGCGGATGCGGTCGGCCGGATATTCCGGATCAATCGGCACATAGGCTCCGCCTGCCTTCAGGATCGCATAGATGCCTACGATCATGTCCAGTGAACGGTGGACCAGAATGCCTACAGGCTGATCCGGTTCAACCCCTTCGGCACGCAAGGTGCGTGCGAGACGGTTGGCTCGCTCATTCAGCTCTGCGTAGGTCAACGATTCCGCTCCGCACAACACCGCCACTTGCTCCGGCGTGTTCGCTGCCTGCTGCTCGAATAATGCGCTTAGCGTTTGATCCTGCGGATAGGCTGCCGCCGTATCTCCCCACACCTGAACGATCTGTGTCTGCTCTTCCGGTGTCACCAATTCCAGCTCATTCACATGGATATGCGGATTGTCCACGATTTGTCCGATGACGTGGTTGATATGACCATAGATACGCTCCACAGCAGACCGGTTATACACCAGCGCATTGTATTCAAACAGGATAGAGATATCCTCATCAGGTACGACAATCAGATTAAAATCGTAGTTGGTTTGCTCTGCAAGTGCCACATTGGCAATAGAGAAGCCTGTTTGTGCCTTTGTCTCGCCGGAACCGCCCATCTGCTGCCCGATTGGGTAGTTTTCAAAGACCATGATGTGATGAATTAGGTCTTGTTTTTGTTCAGTCAGTGCCTGAATGTCGTACAGCGGGAACGTGTCATAGACACTGGAGGCCAAAGCCTGTTCCTGTGTACGCTGCAATACTTCAGCAAATGTAGCATCCGGTGCACTGCATATCCGTACCGGAATCGTGTTGATAAACAAACCGATCATGTTCTCTACGCCTGCAATTTCTGCCGGACGACCGGATACAACACTACCAAACACAACATCCTGATTATTATTGTATTTCTGTAAAATAACGCCCCAAACGCTCTGCAGCAATGTGTTAATCGTTACATGTTGTTGCTTGGCAATTCGGTTTAATGTGGCACTCCGTTCTTTACCCAACATAAATGGCAGCTTTTCCGAAACATAACCGGAATTTGAACTTCCACCGCTTCTATCTGTATCTTCATCGCGTTCTACTACAGAAGCTTGCACGTTCTCACTAGGCAACAATGTTTGCTGCTCAAAACCTGCCAAATAGTTACTCCAATAACGGGTCGCTTCCCGTGCATCTTGATGTTCCAACCATTCGATATAGTCACTATACGGCTTGACAGGTGCGAGCTCTGGCTGCTTATTCTCCAGCAAGGCAACATATGCACCAAACACTTCGTCCGTCATCAGGGACAGGCACCAGCCGTCCATCACAATATGATGGAAGCTCCATACAAAACGGTATGAGCGATCACCCGTGCGGAAGACAGCTACGCGCATGAGCGCATCCTTGCTTAAATCAAAGCCTCGAGCTTTGTCCTGGGCCACAAATTCAGCTACAGCCTGTTCACACTCTCTGACATCCTCATAAAAGAAGCTCGGATTTTTATGACGATAGACAATCTGCAACGGTTGACCATGCCAGCCACTATAGAAATTCGTCCGTAATATAGCATGTCGACTAACCAGCAGCTTCAAGCTTTCCTCGAATATAGACGGTGCAAAGTAGCCCTCAAGATCAAAGGTCGCCTGCTCAAAATACACGCCTGTTTCTGCATTCATCAAACTGTGGAACAGCATACCCTTTTGCATTGGCGTTAGCGGGTACACATTTTCCAATTCCCCAAGCGTCTTTGTCTGCTCCTTAATCGTATCTAATTGCTCCAGGGTCAGACCTTTAAACAGTACATCACTTGGAGTCAATTCGGTCCGCTCCCGTGTGACACAATGCTCGATCATTTCAAGCAGATTGGATTTCAACAGATCGGCCAGCATCTGCACGGTGTCCTTACGGAAGGCTTTTCCGTTATACCGAATCTCCAGTTCCAGGATGCCGTTCGTTACGATTCCGCTCACTTCGAGCGCATATTTCATCTTCGTACGGTCACTAATGACCGATCCCATCGAGTAAGGAGACATACGGATATCGCTGTTTTGCAAGTCCTGATCAAACTGTCCGAGATAGTTAAAGCTTACTTGTGGCTCGGCAAAAGCTTGATGTTGACCAACGGTTTGACCAGATTCATTCAAATATCTCCAAATTCCATAGCCAATTCCTTTATTAGGAATATGACGCAGACTCTCTTTGACCTGTTTGATGCATTCCGACAAAGCGTGATCACGGCCGATGTCAAGCCATACCGGATATTGACTCGTAAACCAGCCTACTGTACGAGAAAGGTCCGTATCCGGCAAAATGTTCTCACGTCCGTGTCCCTCTAAATGAATCAGACTGCGTTCATGACCCGTCCACGTGTACAGCGTCATGCCCAATGCGGTCAGCAGCAGATCGTTCACTTCCGTGTTATACGCGCGATGTGCTTGCTTCAATAGTTTTTCTGTCTCTTCCTCCGTAAGCTGGAAGACCACTGTATCCGTGTCAGCTAGGGTAAACGGTTCAGCCTGCCCTTGATCCTCAGGCAAACGTACTTGGTCTAACAAAGCGGCTGCATTCCATTCTTCCCAGTAGGCGTGTTCACTTTCCATGGCTGCGCTATTCGCATAGGTGGAAAGTTTTTGTGACCAGGAACGGAATGATTCCGTTTTGTCTGGTAACTGGAGCGCCTCTTCACGGATGGCCTGTTCATAAGCTACAGCCAAATCCTCGAACAAAATACGCCATGATACCCCGTCCATGACCAAATGGTGAATCGCCATCAGGAGATGATCCCCGTCTGCACAGTGGAACAAGCCAGCCTTTAACAGCGGCCCTTCTTGCAGTTGAATACTGCTTTGAATTTCACTGGCTTTCGTCTCAATTGCCGTGCTGAGCATGACTTCATCCGTCAAATTGCTAAAGTCCAGCACATCCAGGTGGTACAGCTCGCCTTCCTGTATTCCGCGGTTCCATGCTTGGTAGCCTTGCTCGGTCTTGCTGAACACCATCCGCAGTGCATCATGGTGCGCTGCTAGTTTGCCAAGCGCCTGACGCAGAGCAGACTCATCAAAACCCTGCTCCCGGTGCAGCATAACCGCCTGATTAAAGTGATGCGCGTCTACTTGCTCCTGTGCAAAGAACCCGTGCTGGATCGGAAGCAATGCCGTTTGCCCGCTCACTTCTCCTTGATCTACCATGCGGCTTACCTCATGCATATGCAGTGCAAGTGTTGCGACGATGGGATAGCGGAACAAATCCTTCATGTCCAGCTTGTAGCCTGCCTGGAATGCACGCGACACGATTTGAATCGCCTTGATGGAATCGCCGCCCAGGTCAAAGAAATTGTCCAAAGTACCTACAGTTGGCACGCCCAGGACGGACTGCCAGATCGCTACGAGTGCTCGTTCCGTTACAGTGCGTGGCACTGCATAATCCGCACCGCTGTGCAGACTGCCTTCCGGTGCAGGCAGTGCCTTGCGGTCGATTTTACCGTTCGGTGTCAGCGGCATCTGCTCCAACCAGATGAAATACGACGGCACCATATAGCTTGGCAGCTCTTGTCCCAGCTCCTGCCTCAGCTCATTAGCTCCAAGCTCTTGACTCGCCACGTAGTACGCCACTAGCTGGGTTTGACCCGTTTCGTCCGTGCGGGCCATGATGACCGCTTCTTGTACGGACTCCATCTGCAGCAGCTGCGATTCGATCTCGCCCAGTTCGATCCGGTAGCCTCTGATTTTCACTTGATGGTCCATCCGACCCAAATATTCAATGTTGCCATCCGGCATCCATCTTGCCAAATCGCCTGTACGATACATCCGCTCATGGTCTGCCTTGTCACCAGCAAACGGATTATTTACAAATTTCTCGGCCGTCAGTTCTTCACGTTTCCAATACCCACGGGCCAATCCTTCCCCGGCAATACATAACTCACCCGGCACACCGACTGGCTGCAACTCCCCATTCGCATTCATGATAAATATTTGGGTATTCGCGATAGGGCGTCCAATGTTAATTTGTTGAGCATGGGTCAGTTCCTGCACAGTCGACCAAACTGTCGTTTCTGTAGGTCCGTACATATTGTAAATACGGGGACCGTTTATTTCTTGCAGTGCTGCGAGCAGCTTGGACGGAAGGGCTTCGCCCCCGACCATAATTGCCTTCACGCCTTGCAGCGCGCGGGAGCCTGCTTCATGACCCAGCAGCATTTGCACCCGGGATGGTGTCATTTGCAACATCTCAATATGATGATGAGCAATCAATTCACCTAGTGCCTGAGGATTCACCTGATGCTGGCTGTCGCCAAGCACGACCGTCATTCCACCCAGCAGAGGCAAGATGGTTTCCAAGACAAAAATATCGAATGAAATGGTCGTCAGTGACAAAATGGTTTGGCTGGCTTCAAAGTCAATGACTTCGCGCATCCCTGTAATAAAATTGAGGACCGAGCGATGCTGGAGCATAACTCCTTTCGGATTTCCAGTCGAACCAGACGTATAGATGACGTATGCCAAATGCTCTGGCTGAGCAACTGTCTCCAGGTTGCCGTTCTCTCCCTGATACAATTCTTTATCTTCAAGAAATATTGCATTGGCGTGGCAATGATGCTCTTCCAACAGATCACGACTGGTCAGAAGCACTGTGGCCTCGCTATCTTCCAGCATGTATGCAATACGAGAGGACGGAAATTCGGGATCAATTGGCACATAAGCACCACCTGCTTTTAGAACGGCCAGCAGACCTACGATCATTTCCACTGAGCGATGCACCATCAGGCCGACCAGTTTGTCAGGTCCTACTCCCTGTGCTTGAAGTATGCGTGCCAATGAGTTGGCCCGTTCATTCAGTTCCCGATAAGTCAGACTCTGATGTCCAAACACCAATGCCACCTGGTCTGGCGTATATTCTACCTGCTCCTCGAACAGCTGATGGATCGTCTGTTTGCATGGGAATGCACAAGCGGTGTCATTAAATGCCGCTGTAATCTGTTGTTTTTCCGCTGCTGTGAGTAGTTCCAGCTCTTCAACCCGAACATGCGGGTTGAGCGAAATTTGCTCCAGCAGACGTGCGAAATGCCCATATAGACGCTCAATACCTGCTTGATCAAAGCTGAGCGTGTTATACATAAAACGAATTTTAATGCCTTCTCCCGGCATAACGACGACGTTCAGATCGTAGTTGGTTTCCTCTGTAGACACCACATTCGAAATTGTGAAGGGCTCCTGTCCTTCACTGCCCAACTGCTCTACCTGTTGCTCCACCGGATAATTTTCAAAAATCATAATATGATTGATTAAATCCTGTTTCTGCTCGGTCAGCGCCTGAATTTCATACAGCGGGAACGCATCGTAGGCATTGGAAGCCAGCGCCTGCTGCTGGGTTCGTTTCATCAGCTCGACAAAGGTTTCGCCTTGTTCAGACTGCACACGCACTGGAATCGTATTAATGAACAGCCCGATCATGTGCTCTACACCTGGAATATCCCCTGGGCGACCAGACACAACGCTGCCGAACACGACATCCGAACTATTGTTATATTTTTGCAACAAGACGCCCCATACGGTCTGAATCAGCGTATTGATCGTGACCTGATTTTGCTTCGCCACCCGTTCAACCTGGGCAGCCAGCTCTGGCTGGAATTCGCAATCCAGATCTTCAGCGATATATTCCCCGACGTGCATCGATTTAGGCTGTGTTTTTTGCTGAGGAAGCGTAATTTGCTGCTCATAGTCCGCCAAATACCCACTCCAGTATTGCAAGGCTGCCTCACGGTCCTGACGTTCCAGCCATTCAATAAATCGACTGAACGGCGTGACTGGCTCCAGTACTGGCTCCCCTCCCGCACGCAGTGCCAGATAGCTACCGAATACCTCCTGTGTCATAAAGGACAAGCACCAGCCATCCATCAAAATGTGATGGAAGCTCCAGATAAAGTGATACGTTTCATCCCCGGTTTGCAGGATGGAGATACGAATGAGTGCGCCCTCTGCGAGATTGAATCCTTTTGCTTTATCTTCGATGACAAAAGCTTCAACACGAGCTGCTCGTTCCTCTTTTTCCAGTCCGCGCAGGTCTTCATAATATAATTGTCCGCTACGGTTGCGGAAAACGACCTGTACAGGCTCATCCTTCCAGGAGTTGATAAAGTTCGTCCGCAATGCCTCATGACGCTGCACGAGCAGATCAAAGCTTTTACCGAAAGTAACTACATCGAAGCGGCCATTCAACTCAAAGGTGGCCTGCTCAAAATAAGCTGCCGAATCCTCATCCATCAAGCTGTAAAAGAGCATCCCCTTTTGCATCGGCGTCAAGGCATACACATTTTCCAGCTCGCCCAGATCTCGCGTATCTTCCACCAATTGCTCCAGCTCATCCAGCGTTACATGGTTTAACAGGACATCACTTGGGGTTAGCATCGTTCTTTCTTGGGCAACACAGTGATGAATCACCTCACGCAAGCTGGATGCCAGCAGCTCTCCAAGCCGTTCAATCGTTTCATGACGGAACTGCGTTGTGCCGTAGCGAATCGTGAACATCAACTCGCCATCTTCGATTACTCCATTGATATCCAGCGCAAAATCCATAGTCGCGTTCGTGCTGACAGGCACACCGATAGAATAGGCGGAAGGCTGTAGATCATTGCCTTTATAATCCTGATCGAATTGGCCCAAATAGTTAAAACTGATCTCAGGCTGAGCCTGTAACCGCACGCCTGCTTTCTCCAGCGCATTCATATCTGACAGGTATCGTAAAATACCGTAGCCGATGCCTTTTTGCGGAATATGACGCAGCCCTTCCTTGATCCTTTTGATCAGACGAGCGGTATGTCCCCCTTGTCCCAAACTTCCATCCAGTACAACCGGGAACTGGCTCGTAAACCAGCCGACCGTGCGCGTAATATCCACATCCGATACAATGGCTTCCCGTCCATGGCCCTCCAGATTGACCAGCACCCGTTCGGAACCAGACCAGTCATAGACTGCTTTTCCGAGCGCAGCCAGCAACAGGTCATTCATTTCCGTGTTGTACGCGCGATGAGCTTGTTTGAGCAGCTGCTCGGTTTCCTGCTTCGTCCAGCGGACCGTCACAACCTCACTGTCTCCAAGCAGAGCATTGTCATTTGCAAAATCCTTCGGCAAAGGCTTCACAAGGCTAGCTTCTGCTTGTTCGATATGCTGCCAGTAAGCAAGCTCCCGCTCCATCGTCGCACTGCTGGCATAGGCTGACAGCTGTTTGGACCATACCTGGAATGAATCTGTTTTATGCGGCAGTCGGATCGCTGTGCCGGTTTGACCTGCAACAGCCTGCTCATAACCGGATGCCAAATCTTCCAGTAAAATACGCCACGATACACCGTCCACAACCAAATGATGAATGACGATTAGCAAATGGTCGCCCTCAGCGCAGTGGAACAGACCAAGCTTCACAAGTGGGCCCTCACTCAAATGAATGCTCGCTTGAATTTCACTCGCCTTGGCTTTAACAGCGGTGGATTCGTCTTCCACTGCGCTGAAATCTACAATGTCCAGCGTGTATAGCTCGCCTTCCGCTATACTGCGGTTCCAAGCGACATAGCCCTGCTCCGCCTCACGGAATACCGTGCGCAATGCGTCATGATGCTGGACCATACGGTCCATCGTACGGCGCAGCGCGTCGACGTCAAAGCGCCCAGCTCGATACAGCATCATCGCCTGGTTGCTGTGGTGCAGGTCGGCCGGCTGCTGCTCGAAGAACCATCGCTGAATAGGTGTCAGTTCCACCGGGCCTACTGCCTCTTCCTGACTGGCCATCTTGCCATCTGTACGAAGCAAAGGACTGAGTGCCGCTACCGTCGGATTACTGAAGAGATCCTTCATGTTCAATCGATAACCTGCTTGCATCAATCGGGACGAGACTTGCAAGGCTTTGATCGAATCGCCGCCTAGCTCAAAGAAGTTATCCTGCGTGCCTACGGCATCCACGCCCAGCACTCCGGCCCATACCGCAGCCAGTACCTGCTC
>NZ_JAHPJM010000025.1:0-28058 GCF_019042715.1 Paenibacillus sp. AK121 | reverse complement strand
TCCCTGATAGCTCAGTTGGTAGAGCACTCGACTGTTAATCGAGTTGTCACAGGTTCGAGTCCTGTTCGGGGAGCCATTTGCTCTCATAGCTCAGTAGGTAGAGTGCATCCATGGTAAGGATGAGGTCACCGGTTCGATCCCGGTTGAGAGCTTGTTACAGGATGGCCCGTTGGTCAAGGGGTTAAGACACCTCCCTTTCACGGAGGTAACAGGGGTTCGAATCCCCTACGGGTCATAGGATAGTATGGAGGCTTAGCTCAGCTGGGAGAGCATCTGCCTTACAAGCAGAGGGTCGGGGGTTCGATCCCCTCAGCCTCCACCATATTTTATTCTCTTACATGGATGAAATATAGGGGAATTGTGAATCATATGCATATTGGGGATTAGCCAAGCGGTAAGGCAACGGACTTTGACTCCGTCATGCATAGGTTCAAATCCTATATCCCCAGCCATTAAGAGCCATTAGCTCAGTTGGTAGAGCACCTGACTTTTAATCAGGGTGTCGAAGGTTCGAGTCCTTCATGGCTCACCATTGTATTACATGCGCGTGTGGCGGAATTGGCAGACGCACTAGACTTAGGATCTAGCGTCTTTGACGTGGGGGTTCAAGTCCCTCCACGCGCATCCTGTTTTTGCGGACGTGGCTCAGCGGTAGAGCATCGCCTTGCCAAGGCGAGGGTCGCGGGTTCGATTCCCGTCGTCCGCTCCATATTTGCGCCCTTAGCTCAGCTGGATAGAGCGTTTGACTACGAATCAAAAGGCCGGGAGTTCGAATCTCTCAGGGCGCGCCATCTTTTTAAAATAATATAATATCGGGATGTAGCTCAGCTTGGTAGAGCACCTGGTTTGGGACCAGGGGGTCGCATGTTCAAATCGTGTCATCCCGATATTGATTTGCGGGTGTAGTTCAATGGTAGAACTTCAGCCTTCCAAGCTGATAGCGTGGGTTCGATTCCCATCACCCGCTTACCGATTACCTAGAAGCCGAAAGGCTTCTTTTTATTTTGTCCACAATACATTAACTTCTATGTATATAGAGTATTAAATGATGCCTCTTGTCATGCACGGTTGGGGATGACTTGTGCATATCCTACATAGGCTTTTATCACCTAGACCCGGATTTCCCCTCTTACGGCCCCCTTTTTCCTGTAGTAAGGCTAAATTCGTGATCAAATCCATTGAAAATAGGAATCCTATAATTATTATGTTGCGAAATTCATGGTGATAACTCTACATCTGCTCCTTTTGTTGTGCACACTCTTCTTTATTTATGTGGGTAACACGTAGAGATTAATGAGTAAACAGATTTAGAATACTGAGATTATGGCTTTTTTGTGTATATCTTTGTGGATAGAGCGCAATGAATTTCACTTTGTCAACAAATAATAAACATATACACATCATGACACAAGAATTTGTACCTTTGAAAACGCACCTTTTAAAAGAGACTGTGCATAAAGTTTCGCCCATCAATAGCTATAAAATCAGATTTGATTTTTAAATTTCATTATTATGTATATATAACCAATATATTCTCCAAAAAAGTATTTCAAAAGCATGATTTTTTCCTGTAAATTTTGCAGCTTTTCATACGTTTTTATTGTATGATGTTAAGAAAGTGTCAAATTTCGTGTGTATACGTACCTTTGCTACAACTGAATAGGTGTGGAACAGATCAGATGGGGGGAAAAGCATGACTGAGCTTACGTTAACCGCTAACAAAAACCAATCCAACAATCTGCTACGGCGGGACGTTCGTTTTCTAGGAAATATTCTTGGTGAGGTTTTGGTTCATCAGGGTGGCAACGAACTTTTGGATATCGTGGAGAAAATACGTGAGGCAAGTAAATCGTTACGTGCCGGGTATCAGCCGGAGTTATACGAGAATTTCAAACAAATGGTCAGTGGACTGGATACGGATATTCGTCACCAGGTTATTCGCGCGTTTGCGATTTACTTTCAGTTGGTGAATATCGCTGAGCAGAACCATCGTATTCGTCGTAAGCGGGATTATGAGCATTCCGCTGGTGAAGAGGTTCAACCCGGTTCTATCGAAAGTTCCGTTCAGGAGCTTAAACAAGGAGGCTTCTCCGCAGAGGACGTTAGCAACATGCTGAATGAACTCTCTTTGGAGCTGGTCATGACTGCACATCCTACAGAAGCAACACGACGAGTAATCCTGGATATCCACAAACGTATTTCCGAAGACGTCATGCTGCTGGATAATCCGATGCTTACCTTGCGTGAGCGAGAACAGGTACGGGAAAATCTGCTTAATGAAGTAATTACATTGTGGCAGACCGATGAGCTACGTGATCGAAAGCCAACTGTATTAGATGAAGTAAGAAATGGAATGTATTATTTTCATGAGACCTTGTTTCATGTATTGCCGGATGTATACCAAGAACTGGAACGATGTTTGGTCAAATATTATCCTGAGCAAAAATGGCACATTCCAACTTATTTGAGATTTGGTTCTTGGATCGGTGGAGACCGAGACGGGAATCCATCTGTTACATCTCATGTGACTTGGGAAACATTACGTATGCAGCGCAAGTTGGCTTTGAGAGAATATCAGCACACGCTGAAAGAACTCATGGGTTACTTGAGCTTCAGTACCAGCATTGTGCGAGTTTCTGATGATTTGTTGGCTTCTATTGAAGAAGATCGCGCCCACATCACACTTAAAAAAATGGAAGTATGGCATAACGAAAAAGAGCCTTATCGCATCAAACTGGCATATATGATTGCTAAGGTGAATAACGTTTTGGATGAAAGCAAACAGGGTACCAAGGAGCGCTACAGCTCCGCGGAAGAACTTATTGCAGACCTGAATGTTATTGACAACAGCTTGCGCCATCATTTTGCTGATTATGTGGCAGACACGTATATCCAAAAGATGATTCGTCAGGTAGAGCTATTCGGGTTTCATACGGCTACGCTGGATGTGCGTCAGCATAGTCAGGAACATGAAAATGCGATGACTGAAATTCTTTCTAAAATGAATATTGTGTCAGATTACAGTAAGCTGTCAGAGGAAGAAAAAATAGATCTGCTGGAACAGCTGCTGAATGAACCGCGTCCGATTACTTCGCCGTATTTAAAATATAGTGGTAGCACACAGGAATGTCTTGATGTATATCGTACGATTTATTTGGCTCAGGAGGAATTTGGCAAGCAATCCATTACAAGCTACTTGATCAGTATGACCCAAGGAGCCAGTGATTTGCTTGAGGTCATGGTATTAGCCAAAGAGGTGGGCCTGTTCCGCATCGAGAAGGATGGCACTGTCATCTGTACGCTGCAATCCGTTCCTTTGTTCGAAACGATAGATGATTTGCACGCTGCACCTGATATTATGAGAAGATTGATGAACCTGCCTGTATATCGACAATCTGTAGCCGCCATGGATGAGCTTCAGGAGATCATGCTTGGCTACTCGGATAGTAATAAGGATGGCGGTGTGGTTACAGCGAACTGGGAACTTCGAGTCGCTATGAATAGCATTACGGAAGTAGTAAACGAGTATGGCGCAAAAGTGAAGTTTTTCCACGGACGTGGAGGAGCGCTGGGGCGTGGAGGAATGCCACTTAACCGCAGTATTCTGGCTCAGCCTCCTCATACCATTGGTGGAGGAATTAAGATTACGGAGCAAGGCGAAGTGCTATCATCCCGTTATTCGCTCAAGGGGATTGCATATCGGAGCTTGGAGCAGGCGACATCGGCGTTAATTACGGCTGCTGCCTATCATCGCTCGGGAAAGAAAGAAGTGTTCGAGGAAAGCTGGGAGGAGATTATTGCCCGTATTTCCGAGGTATCACTGGAGAAGTATCAAGATTTGATTTTCCGAGACCCGGATTTCTTCAGTTTCTTCAAAGAATCTACACCGTTGCCTGAGGTAGGCGAGCTGAATATTGGATCTCGCCCGTCCAAGCGTAAGAATAGCGAACGTTTTGAGGACTTGCGCGCCATTCCGTGGGTTTTTGCGTGGACACAAAGTCGTTACTTGCTACCCGCTTGGTATGCGGCAGGAACTGGTTTGCAAAGCTACTATCAAAACAATGAAGATAACCTTAAAGTGCTGCAAACGATGTTTAGAGACTCTGCTTTCTTCCGGTCGCTTATTGATACACTGCAAATGGCAATCGCTAAAGCGGATTTGCTGATTGCAGAGGAGTACGCTGGGATGTCGGATAATGAAGAAGCACGACAACGTATATTTGGACAGATTTCTGCAGAGTTCAAGCTGACATCTGAGTTGATTTTGAAAATAACCGGACAATCCGAGATTTTGGACGATGTACCTGTTATTCAGGAATCTATCCGGTTGCGTAATCCTTATGTCGATCCGTTAAGTTATTTGCAGGTTCAATTGCTAAGTGAGCTACGCGAGCTACGTAATCAGAACGGTGATGATGCTGAAATGCTGCGTGAGGTACTGTTGACGATTAACGGAATTGCCGCAGGCTTGAGAAACACAGGCTGATATAGTTTGGCTGTATAATACAGGCAATCGGGTACTCATGGAGTGCCCGATTGTGTTGTGTTTATAGTAATGACGCACGAGTTTGTTACTTGTGTCCATACTTCAGTTGATTTCTGGATAAAATTAAACTACGATGAATAATCATAAACATATAATAAGTAACCCATCAGCAAGTCTGGGGGAGTATAGAGTGGATAATATGGAAAGCCGCTTGGTTAGGCTGGTGCAAAAAGGTGATCAGCGAGCTTTTGCGGAGTTAGTCGAGTTATATAAAGATCGGATTTTTCATCTTTCCTACCGGATGCTAGGTAATCGTCATGAGGCGGAGGATTTGGTGCAGGAAACTTTTTTGCGTGTGTATCGCAACTTGGAAAAGTATGACCATGGGCAGAAGTTCTCAACCTGGATTTATCGGATTGCTACAAATCTGTGCATTGATCGTCTGCGAAGGAGAAAACCTACATACTCACTTGATGCTGAAATGAATGATCAAGAAGGTGTTGATGGGTACGCCATGCTTGCTAGTGAAGAGCTTACCCCTGAAGGAAGTACGCTGTTGTCGGAAACGCAAGCTTTAATTCATGACGCCATTGACAGCCTTCCGGATAAATACAAGACGATTATGGTTTTACGGTACTTGCAGGAGCTTTCCTTGCAGGAAATTAGCGATGTGCTCAATCTCCCAGTTACCACAATTAAGACAAGAGTACACAGGGGACGGGATTTTCTACGCAAAAAATTGGAGCACAAGCTATAAATGATGTGCATACATTCTAGGAAAAGAGCCTGCGTAGATGTTTTTATGAAACATAATGCTCGTTGTAACGTATGTAAGATGAGCAAAGTTTCTAAGCCGGAGCATGTTATGTTGAGAAACACGGAAGAATATTAGAAAGGATTGGCTCATATGGATTGCAAACAAGCCGTCTCTTTTATGCATGACTATCTAGATGGCGACCTGTCTGAGCAGGACAAACATGAGTTGGAACAACACTTGTTAGACTGCCCGGAATGCCGCATGCGTTTTAAAGAGCTGGAGCGGACGGATGCGATGCTTTACGGTACACGCTATCATCAAGTGCCGTGTGTATCGGATGAGCTGACATTTCGCATTATGAATGCTTTGCCGCCGCATAAAAGACAGCCTGCGGTGCCTATGCTAACTTGGGTGAAGAGGCATCCCGCTGTAACAGCTGCCGCCTTCTTCCTTATTGTGATATGCTCAAGTATGGCCAGCTTTTCTAGCACGGACCATCAATTGGTAGTCAAAGGAAGCAATCTAGATCAAGTTGTT
The DNA here is from genome assembly GCF_019042715.1 of Paenibacillus sp. AK121. Lineage (NCBI taxonomy): Bacteria > Bacillati > Bacillota > Bacilli > Caryophanales > Paenibacillaceae > Paenibacillus > Paenibacillus sp. AK121. Next base: position 22,278 of record NZ_JAHPJM010000025.1, on the reverse strand, counting down.
ATTCAGGGCGATACTGTAATTGTACCTGAAGGGAAATCCATTGCCGGAGATTTAACAGTACAAAATGGTGAGGCCCGTGTATACGGTGATGTGGAAGGAAATCTTACTGTGATTGACGGCTCTTACTATCAAGCTTCAACCGCCCATATTGCAGGACAGGTTAAAAGTATCGATCAAACCTTGGACTGGATTTGGTACAAGGTTACCGATTTGTTCGGGGGACCGTCTTCTCCATAAAAGAAGCTTGAAATGGCAAGAACGATATCGAGCGCCTTTTTCCGCTGGAAAAGGCGTTTTTTTGTATATGAATCTGGCGAATCGTACTGTATTTTACTGATTTTGGTGATTCTTTTGTCGCACAGCTTGCAACGTGAGCCTGATCGTTATAACCTAGATAGAGAGAGCATACTGTGTACATATTACACCCACTCACTACAGAAAATTGCGGGGGCATGCGCATGTTGGATTATTTTGCGGACCTGACTTGGAAAGAGTCCATTAAAGATATTATCGACATTTTAATCGTAACCTATATTATGTATCAGCTTATTTTACTTGTTCGCGGAACGCGAGCAGTTCAATTGTTAAAAGGAATTCTGTTCCTGGTCGTTATTTGGGCGGTTAGTACCTGGTTTGATTTGTACACGCTCAAGTGGTTGATGAATCAGATGTTCACCTTTGGTGTAGTGGCTATTTTTATTATTTTTCAACCTGAGTTGCGTCGTGCTCTAGAGCAGTTGGGGCGTGGTAAATTATTTGGGCGTTCGTCGGTAGATGATGAAGAAATCAATAAGTTAATTGGAGAAATGATTAAGGCGCTGAATTATTTATCACGTAGAAAAATAGGAGCATTGGTCGTATTCGAGCGCGAGACAGGACTGAACGAATATACGGAGTCTGGTATCAAGACACAGGCCGTAGTTAGTTCTGAACTGCTAATTAACATCTTCATTCCCAATACGCCTTTGCATGATGGTGCGGTGATTATACAAAATAAACAGATTGCTTCTGCGGCCTGCTATTTGCCATTATCGGAAAATCCCTTCATTAGCAAGGAGTTGGGAACCCGTCATCGGGCTGCAATTGGCGTGAGTGAGGTAACTGATGCCGTAACTGTCGTGGTATCGGAGGAAACAGGGCAAATTTCGTTGGCTATCAATGGTCAGGTCGTACGAGACATTAAGGAAGAATCCCTAATCTCCAAGCTGTATGAGGAGTTGCGGCCAACACCGTCACTGAAGGAAAAACGCGGCTCATTCTGGAATCGGAGGGGAGGCCGTGGAAATTCATGATGGACAAATGGATTAACAATAATACGATTTCGAAGATATTGGCGCTTGCGGTTGCTATAATGCTGTGGGGAATGGTTCATCTGGATACAGGTACACCTTCGTCTACGTTGACCGTTTCCTATAATAATAAAATAATTGATAATGTGGCCATTCAGGCCAGTGGTCTGGATGATTCAAAATATGTGCTGTCTACTATGGACACGGATCATGTAAAGATGGAGGTCAGAGGACAGCGCTCTGTCCTGACTACTTTTTTCGCGGATAATTATCAGGCAAAACTAAACTTAAGCGGCTTAGGAGCGGGTACTAAAACATTGTCACTTGAACCGGATTTGCCGGATGGGGTGGAATTGGTATCGATGACTCCTAACCGTGTTACAGTAACAATTGAGGAAAAACAAACGAAATCATTTAATGTATCTATAGTACCTAAGGGTAGTCCAGATGCGGGGCTACAGCTCGGCAAGCCTGTGATTGCTCCTCAAACGGTAAAGGTTACTTTACCCAAAAGCCAGTTGAATACCGTTACTGCGGTGCAAGGGGCTGTTAATACGGATGGCATTTCAGAAAAGTTTGAACAGAAACGTGTAAAACTGAAAGCTTATAACAAAAAGGGACAGGAACTCACAGGTGCGGTCATTGAGCCATCCACGGTGTCCGTTGAAATCCCAGTCACTCAGCAGGCGAAGTCTGTGCCTGTCAAGATAGTCTATTCCGGAGAGTTGCCAGACGGATTGGCGCTTTCTAAAGTAAACGCAAACGTGAAGGAAGCAGCGGTATATGCATCACAGGATGTATTAAGCAGCCTCAGCTCTTATGTCACGGTTACACTCGATCTGAGTCAATTTACGGAAGCGGGGACCCGTACGGTTCAAGCTAATTTGGCAGCTCCCTCAGGTTCTGATAAAATCGAGCCAGGGTCAATACAAATTCAGGTGACCGTCGTTCCTTCTAATGAAGTTACAGATACGGAACGGACGCTGTCGGGCATCCCAATCGTTTTACAAGGTGCAGGAGATGGAGCTAATGCGACTGTCATAGCGCCCACAGGCAAGACGATGGATGTTACTGTGAAGGGTCCTCAGGATTTGGTAAACAATTTAACCAATGATGACGTTAGTTTGGTGGCAAATGTAAGTGGCCTCTCGGCTGGTCAACACGAGGTTACTTTGAAAGTAGGCTTGCCTAAATACATTACACAAGCCGGGAATGCCGGCCAACTAAAGGCAACGGTAAACATTGAGAGCCCTTCTACGCCTGCTGTAACGAATCCGAATAGTGAGAATGAATCAAACCCCTCTGGTAGTGGTGATAAGGGGCAGGAGAGGCCACAGGAGGGGCAGGGCAATCAAGGTGGCAACTCTGACGCTAATACCGGGGACAACGCAGCTGCGGAGGATAAAACAAATCCTCATAACGGCGCAGAATCTTCTGCGAATGGAACCTCGGAGAACAGTCAGCCATAACATGTTTTATCTGTAGTAAATGATCAAGATTTATTAGACAAAAAAAGGGAGTCATTTTACATGGGGAAATATTTTGGTACAGATGGTGTACGAGGCATTGCTAATCAGGAACTAACAGCCGAACTGGCATATAGCATTGGCCGCTGCGGCGGATATGTCTTAGCAGGTAATGTAGAGAAACCGACAGTTGTGATTGGTATGGATACACGGATATCCGGGCTGATGTTGGAATCGGCACTGGTAGCCGGGTTGTTGTCCATTGGGGCTAATGTGGTTCGCCTGGGTATTGTTTCGACGCCTGGGGTGGCATATCTCACACGGCAATTGAAAGCGGACGCTGGTGTAATGATCTCAGCATCTCACAACCCTGTTGAGGACAACGGGATTAAGTTTTTTGGCGGAGATGGGTTTAAATTAACCGATGAAACGGAATTGAAAATCGAAGAGCTTATGGATGCAAAAGAAGACCAATTGCCTCGTCCGATTGGCAGCGGGTTGGGCACGGTTGTTGTAGACGAGCATTCCCGCTACGATTATCTGGAGTTTTTGAAAACAACAATTAGTCATTCTTTTGAAGGTCTAAAAATTGTATTGGACTGTGCAAACGGAGCAGCTTATGAGCTGGCGCCGAAGCTTTTTGCGGATTTGGGAGCTGAAGTGCACACGATCGGAGCGGAGCCAAACGGATTGAATATCAATGATCATTGTGGCTCGACTCATCCTGAAAAGCTGAAAGAGGAAGTGCGCCGCTTGAAAGCGGATATTGGGCTTGCCTTTGACGGCGATGCTGATCGCCTGATCGCAATTGATGAGAACGGGGAAGAGGTAGATGGAGACTACATTCTCTGTATTTGCGGGGATGCAATGAACCGCGCTGGAAAACTCAAGGACAGCACCATTGTATCGACAGTAATGAGTAATATCGGTTTTTATAAAGCTACTGAAAAGCTGGCTCTCAAGACTGCAAAAACTGCGGTCGGAGACCGTTATGTGATGGAAGAAATGCGTCGGGGTGGATTTAATCTGGGCGGTGAGCAGTCTGGTCATGTTATTTTCCTAGACCACAATACGACAGGTGATGGCATGCTGACGGGGATTCAGTTGGTAGATACCCTGAAAGCTTCCGGCAAGAAGATGAGCGAGCTAAAATCGCTTATGAAACAATATCCGCAAGTGCTTGTGAATGTACGTGTGCAGGACAAACGCAATTACGAGGGGAATCCTGCGATTGCAGAAGCCATTGAGCAGGTGGAACAACAATTGGGCGATAATGGGCGTGTATTGGTCCGTGCTTCAGGTACAGAGTCGCTTATTCGTGTAATGGCCGAAGGCCCGGACAAAGATGAGCTGGAGCAATTCGTCGGACAGATCGTAGATGTCGTGAAAAAAGAATTAGTTTAAAATTTTGTAAACGTAGGTTGCCTGTTAACATAAGCAGGCAACCGCATTTACGGTTATTCACTAAGGATTTAACGCCTTTAGGGTGTAATTATGAATAAAGTGTCATTGCCAAATGATGCTCTGCTGAATATAATATAGGGATGTTGTGACTCAAATAGAGAAAGCGAGGGTTGTGAGGTAACGTAATACAAGCGCCAGAGCTTGATTTTGTGCGGGGGAACTTGGTGGAGAAGCAATAGATTCCGTTGAGATGATATTGCTCGCATCGGTTCACGACAAAGCAAGCTGACGAGGTGAAGGTGTTCGAAACATTCGGCGGGGACCTTCCGGTGAAGCATCAACCCGTAAACCGGCAGCGGAAAATGAACAGGCAACTGTTTACACAACGCACCGGTAGATGCCCAAATTATTTTATAACCTAAATTATAAGATTCATTTCATGAATGTGCGGCCATCATCATTGGCGTGCGCGGTTTGGGAATTTCGTTACATTCGTGAAGAGATGCCTGTAAATTCTATAGTTATCATTGACAACTTCATAGATGAATGAACTTTATTCCACAATCTACCGCACACGTTAGTCCTGTGATGAGTCGTCTTGTGAAATGATGATCGGGAGGATAACGAATATGTGTGGCATTGTAGGATATATTGGTAATCAGAATACGCAAGAGGTATTGATTGACGGACTGAAGAAGCTGGAATATCGCGGGTATGATTCTGCGGGTATTGCTGTGTTTACAGATTCAGGACTGCAAGTAGCCAAGGCAAAAGGTCGTCTGGCGAATCTGGAAGCTAAACTGGATGGTACACCGTTGGTAGGCCATGCAGGCATCGGACATACACGTTGGGCAACACACGGTAAACCTTCTGATGAAAACTCCCATCCACATTTGGATGAGAGCCAAAAGTTTTCTGTAGTTCACAACGGAATTATTGAGAACTATCTGGAACTGAAGGAACAGCTGATCGGCGAAGGTCATACCTTTATTTCCGAAACGGACACAGAAGTTATTTCCCATCTGGTAGCGCGTGAGTATGAAGGAGATATTGTTAAAGCAGTACAAAAAGCAATTACCTTTATGCGCGGTGCTTTTGCACTGGGAGTGCTGACCGAGCACGAGCCTAATAAGCTGGTAGCTGTTCGCCAAGCCAGCCCGCTGGTTATTGGTGTGGGAGAAGGCGAGAACTTTATCGGTTCCGATATTCCGGCTATTCTGAAATATACACGCAATGTATTTATTTTGAACGATGGCGAAATGGCTGTTCTGACTAGTGATGCTGTCGAATTAATGACAATCGAAGGCCAATTTATTTCTCGGGAAATGATTCATGTCGAATGGGATGCTGTAACAGCGGAAAAAGGCGGATATGAGCATTTCATGTTGAAAGAAATTCACGAACAGCCTAAGGCTTACCGTGATACAATGTTGGGCCGTATCGATAAAGACACTAAAAAGGTTGTTCTTCCAGAGCTGAAGCTGACAGAAGAACAAATTAAAAATATCCGCAACATTCAAATTGTAGCGTGTGGTACAGCTTACAATGCTGGTTTGATTGGTCGTACGGTTATTGAAAGTATGGCTCGTATTCCGGTAGAAAACGATGTAGCTTCCGAGTATCGCTACCGTTCTCCTATCGTAACACCTGAGACATTGGTGATCGTGGTGAGTCAATCCGGTGAAACTGCTGATACCTTGGCAGCACTGCGTGAAGCACAAGCAAACGGAGCGCATGTACTGGCGATTACAAACGTAGTTGGTAGTTCCATCGCCCGTGATGCAGATGATGTGTTGGTTACACTGGCAGGACCGGAAATTGCCGTAGCCTCCACCAAAGCGTATTCTTCCCAGTTGATTGCGTTTTATCTGTTGGGTCTGTATCTGGCTCAAGTACGCGGCACACAAACGGATGAGCAAGTAGCTCATGTGCTGGCTGCTATGGAATCACTGCCAGAGCAAGTAGAAGAGATGTTGAGTAAAGCAGATGCGATCAAAGCCTATGCTGAGCAAATCGCTAGCAACAAGCACCTGTTCTTTATTGGTCGTGGTCAGGACTATGCTGTAGTACAGGAAGGTTCCCTGAAACTCAAGGAAATCTCCTACATTCATTCCGAGGCATATGCTGCGGGTGAGTTGAAGCATGGTACACTGGCATTGATCGAAGAGGGAATTCCAGTTATCGCTTTGGTAACTCAGGAATCCGTGTTGGAAAAAACCGTGAGCAACATTAAGGAAGTTAAAGCTCGTGGCGGTGACGTGCTTGCAATCACGTATGAAGAGCACGCTGTTGAGCTACTGAAATCCGTGGATCAAGTATTTGCAATTCCAAAAACACTTCCGATTCTGTCGGCTGCCATTTCAGTTATAGCTCTCCAATTGTTAGCCTACTATGCATCACTTGCACTGGGTCATGATGTTGATAAACCACGTAACCTGGCGAAAAGTGTTACTGTAGAATGAGCATTAATAAAATTCTAAATTAATGTTGTGTACAGACAATAAAGTTGTATACTAATTATTAATGACGGATAACAAGAATATCTCTTCTTGATAACTATTTAATAAAAAGCCCGATGAGCACGTATCATCGGGCTTTTTATTAAATTCAGAGGGTGACTGCTTAGGTTTCAATCAGAGCGAATATAAATTGCAGAATAAGTCAAAAGTTTTTGAATCCTTTCCTGTTAGCGAAATCCGAGCAAATGCGTTAAACCAAAGACTTGATTGGTGTAACCGGCTGTATCCGTATAATGCACCTCGATGGCCAAGTCCGTTTCATAGTGGAGCAAATCGTCGATGACGTGTACGGCATCCCGAGTGTTCGTATTGATGACTTTCGTGTAGAAAATGGAAAATTGGTCGCTCACGAACCGATAAATCGTAGCTCCTTTTCCCGTCCCGTAATGGGACTTCGCATCTACGTGAAGCGTCGAAACTATTAGGAGATTCAACTGATGAAAACTCAATATCTTATACATAAAAAAAGAGCAGCTAAACAGGCTGCTCTTTTTTTGTATGTATAAGAATGTAACTGATAGAATTACCGTCCAGATTGGAGTAGAGGATATGACTGTCCCATTTCCTGTAGATTAATCAATTATACATATTTTCCCTTTTAGAGGATGCTCTCTACTAGAAGATAAGAATATAATCTTTTCGTCAAAATATTTATTAAAATAGTTGTTCGTTTTTAAATAAATATCAGGCTGATACCATTTAGAAAACCCATTTCGCTGAAACAACAAAGGCATACCCAATTGCTCGGATTGCGTCCCCTTTAAACTATCTCCAATGTTCAGCGAATCAATATATATTCGATCAACAATCCTCTGTAATCTTTTGGGGAAATCTGGCGTGAAGGGCAAAAGAGGATTAAATGGGATGCCTGTGTATTAATTCCTGCTGCATGGACATTTCTAAGAGCCTTTAAGCGCTGGTTGATCCCTAGAGCTAAAGGTGCAAAAAGTGGCTTTACATCTTCTCGGTCTGTTTCAATAGTCATAGAAACTAATAATTCACAACGTTGCTGCAATTCTAATAGTATATCGAGGTCTCTAACCACCAGAGGACTTCTTGTTTGGATTTGAAGGAAATCCGGTGGAGATTCAATCATCTCCGTTAATATCTTTCTTGTGACACGCCATTCGCCATTAATTAAGCGAAAAACTTCAGTAGTATTTCAACATTTTTGAAGTTTTTCTTGTCCATCTTCTCCTGCTACGTAATTGTATAAATTATAACTCAACACAGCCAAATCATCAGCTTCACTGACAGCGACATCTGAATTGAGTTATTAACTCCGAACAATATTAGGATTTATATAGCGTGACATTTTGACACTACTGTATGTGACAGAAAAACACCTAGAATCACAGAGGTAGTTTTAACACATTAACAATAAATGAGGAGGGGATTTTCATTGTGTATGATAAAAATTTAACGAGGCGTGAAAGGGGAAACAGGTTTGACCTATTTATGAAAAACAAACCAGTAACAAGAGTGTTTTAAGGAAAATAAGTAATTTCTAGGGTTAACATACATGTGGAAAAAAAGGAATTTACCGTTTGTTAGGACACAATAGCGTTTGTGAAAATAATAATGAGTAAAGATAATTGCAAATCCACTTTTGCCCTAAAACAGCAAATAACTACCGATACAATATGAATAGAGGAGAGGAATATCTTTATGAAAAAGCATTGTCAAATTGCATCTACAGGTTTAGTCCTTTTAATGGCTGGAAGTTCTCTGTTATACACAACACCAACCTCAATTGTAAAAGCGGAGTCCATTCAAAATGTATCTAGTCCGTTACAAACAAGCACTCAAAGTGAACGTAATTCCGTCAAAGAGGCAATGCGGGATACATTGCAACTTGGATATCCTGGGATACTTGCTAAAACTTCTGAGGGTGGAAAAACATGGAGTTATGCTGCTGGGATAGCGGATCTGAGAGCCAAGAAACCGATGAAAACAGATTTTCGTTTTCGCATTGGCAGTGTGACGAAGACATTCATTGCAACAGTTCTACTTCAATTATCTGAAGAGAACCGCTTGAATCTAGACGACCCCATTGAAAAATGGTTGCCTGGTGTCATTCAAGGAAACGGATATGATGGTAACCAAATTACTATCCGGCAGATATTGAATCATACAAGTGGTATCGCTGACTATGTAAATTCAAAAGACTTTGATTATACGGATACAAAAAAATCGTATACGGCTGAAGAATTCGTAAAGATGGGGATTTCTCTTCCCCCAGACTTTGCCCCAGGAAAGGGTTGGTCTTATTCAAACACAGGATACGTAATACTGGGGATCCTTATTGAAAAAGTAACTGGAAACAGCTATGCGGAAGAGGTTGAAAATCGGATTATTGAACCGCTTGATTTGTCAAATACATTCCTACCTGGCAATTCAAGCGTGATTCCAGGCACCAAGCATGCCCGTGGCTATTTCCAACTAGACGGAGCAAGTGAGCTAAAAGACGTTACTTATGTTAACCCAGGTAGCTCGGATGGAGATATGATTTCTACTGCTGACGATTTAAACAAATTCTTCTCTTACTTACTCAGTGGTAAATTACTGAAGGAACAGCAACTAAAACAAATGCTTACTACAGTTCCTACAGATAGAGAAGGAACCGGATATGGTCTTGGGATCTTTGAAACTAAGCTTCCAAACGGTGTCTCGATATGGGGACACAAAGGTAGAGTTCTAGGGTTTACCACTTTTGCTGGTGGCACACTTGGAGGCAAGCATACATTGGTCGTCAATTTGAACAGCTTTAAAGCTGATAGTCCTGATCCATTTAAAAATATTTTACTTGCTGAATTTAGCAAGTAGGCAAAAAGGAAAACAATGGTTTAAACTGGGCTCCTTAGAGCATGTCAAAAAAACTAACAAATAAGTATTTTAGGAGGGTTTTATGAAAAAGAAAATGATTATTGCACTTGGTGTTTCTGCTATAATACTGACTAATTTTGTAGGAAGTACTTATGCAGACTCGAAAACAGGAGTTTCTGTTACAGCACCCTACAATACAAATCAAATAGCGGAATGGTTAGAAATGCATGCAAAGCCTTTAAAAACAACTAATCCAACTGCATCTTTTAATGATTTAAAACCACTTAAGAATATGGTAGGTTCAGCTTCAATTGTAGGTTTAGGTGAAGCTACGCATGGGGCTCATCAAATTTTTACAATGAAACAACGCATTGTTAATTATTTAGTATCTGAAAAGGGATTCACCAACTTAGTTTTAGAAGAGGGATGGGACAGAGCTTTGGAGCTTGATCGATATGTTCTTACTGGTAAGGGAAACCCAAGCCAACATCTATCACCAGTATTTAACACAAAAGAAATGTTAGAGCTACTTAGTTGGATTCGACAATATAATGCTAATCCAAAACATAAATCTAAAGTGCGTATCATTGGGATGGACATTCAATCAGTAAACGAGAATGTTTATAATAATATAATAGAATATATAAAAAGAAACAATTCAGATCTTGTGCCTAGAGTAGAAGAGAAAATAAAAGGTCTTATTTCTGTAACAAAGGATATGAATACTTTTGAGAGCCTTACGAAAGAAGAAAAAGAAAAGTATATTTCAGATGCTAAACAAATCAGTGCTTTATTAGAACAAAATAAAAGTTATCTAAACGGAAAATCCAAAGAATTCGCATGGATAAAACAAAATGCTCGTATTATTGAACAGTTTACTACAATGTTAGGAGGAACATCCCCTGATAAACCATCGGATTTTTATTTGAAACATGATATTGCAATGTATGAAAATGCGAAGTGGACTGAAGAACATTTAGGGAAAACCATAGTTTGGGGACATAATGGACACGTTTCGAAAACAAATATGATTCCATTTATATACCCTAAAGTAGCTGGGCAGCATTTAGCAGAATATTATGGAAAACGGTATGTATCTATTGGAACATCAGTTTATAAAGGACAATATAATGTTTATAATAATGATGGTAAATTTGGCCCATATGGAATATTAAAATCAGATGATCCAAACAGTTATAATTACATTTTTGGACAGGTCAAAAAAGATCAATTTTTTATTGATTTACGTAAGGCGAACGGAGTGACAAAAACTTGGTTAAACGAACAACATCAAATTTTCGCTGGAATAACTAAAGAAGGCCCTGCTATACCAAAAACTGTTGATATATCATTAGGTAAAACGTTTGATATACTTGTTCAAATTCAAAAAGTGAGTCCATCTCAACTACATCAATAATTTGTTATAATGTGCGAGAAGGCTTGCTTAAGGGCACAACGATTCGTGAAAAGTTTGAATTTGGTTGGAATCGGGTTATCGAACTTGGGACATTTTATATGCTGAAGGCCCATCTACATGGAATCTTCGAGTTAAGCAGTGAGAGCGTTAGTAGTGCAATCCGTTTGTGTTGGAATGCTGTAACTCTTAGAGATTTAACATAGGTAGATGGACAATAGCCGCTCTCAAAGGAAGTTCGAAAATAACCTTTGAGGGCGGCTTCTGTTTTATGGATGGTTTATTACAAAAAATGGAGTTAGGTACACAACTTTATTGTCTGTAAACAATTAATGTCTGGTGATAAAAAAGTGTGGAACCAGTAAAAAACAAACAACTTAAATCAAATAAAGTTTGCAAATATAATTGGAATTTCTCAAGGAACGTTGAGTGAGCTGGAGCAAGATAAATACAGACCCTCTTTTGATATACTTATAGCAATTAAAGAAAACTTGAATTCCCATATAGAGTGGTTAATCTTTGGAGATACGCCTGTAGCAATTGAGCCCACACAGTAGGGGAATGTCATTCGATTAGCAATACAAAGTAAATAATCAGTTGTAACGTCAAAAACCTTTGCTAAAGATATTAAATGATTAATTTCAGGCCGTGCTACGTTTCACTCCCAATTAGAAACAACCTGTTTAGTTACCCTGATCTTATTATAAATATCCTTTTATGTACATTTATGGATTAGTATAAAATTTTTACATTACTGTTTCAAAGCATTCATGAATTCATCTCTATTAAATCAAATAGGTTTTACCCGACCCATCTGCTTACTAATTATACCTACTTATAGCCCATATTATAGCTTATTCATGCCCTACTGTACCCTACGAGTAGCCTATGAATAGGATACGAAGTAAAATATAGCTAAAAAATATTACTTTGCTATTGTATAAAGCTGTGAGTTGTTATATTCTACATTTGTATTTTGAAGTAAAACTAAAATATATCTTAGGAGTAGAAAAGGATAACTGAACTTTACTTTGATTTAGTAGTTCTAAAAAGAAGGTGAATAATGAGCAAAATTCGATCAAGTAACTCTATAGTATCTATTCAACGGAAAATCAAAGATGGAAGAGGTCAAGGCCACTTTTCGGAATACAAACCTTGGTTAACTATACATGATGTACCTTCAATAGGGATAGTTACTCGAATTCTTGGTTAGAAAAGTGGTCGACTTCACCATTATCTGTCTGAACACTTTGAATTGGCACATCATTACTAAATGGAGTGGTCAGAGCAAGTGATTGATATTCGCGAACAATTTCCTTTATTACCTCTAGATAAAACCCTCTATATTGCACAAAAGTTAGGCATTAAACATCCAACTGACCCCAAGAATAAGCTTCCCATCATTATGACTACAGATATGTTACTTACAGTAAAACAAGAAGAAAGTATAAAATTTATTGCACATTCTATCAAACCTTCTAACAAGTTGACAAAACGAGTTGTAGAGAAATTACAGATTGAAAAAGAGTTCTTTAAAGACCAAAAGATAGAGTGGGCACTTATTACGGAAAGACAGATAAACTACAATTTGGTTAGGAATGTCGAATGGCTTCATAATGCTAAAAACAACGATAAATTGTCAAATCACCATATAAATAGTCTCGAAGATAATCTCTATTGTGCTATTCAACAAAGTGAAAAACCACTTGCGAAAGTTACAAGAGAACAAGATGAATTATTTGGTTTACCAAGTGGGTAAGCGCAAGGATTCGGAGCACCGGCAAAGAATGTCTCCAGGGAAGATCTCCCAAATCGGCCGGCACCCCGCCTGAATGTCGACACGCGTCGAATTCCTCATTGATGGCAAACCTTCCCGGCGTTTCTTCTCCATTCGCTTTTTTAGGCAAAATATTAACACTTTATGTTGGACAGACCCAATTTAACTAAAGTTTTACTATACATTCTTGGAAATTTTGATATAATTCTACCTAGGTTACCTTTCCAATTATGATAGAAAATAGAATTAGATGGTTTTTATATCTATCCAAGCTGTGCGCGAGAGACCAATCCACTGGCTACCCAGCAAGCAGGCATGCGGAGACCGACAATTGTGGAAAATGACAGCCGAGAATATGTATGCTCCATGACGTCAGAAGGCTCAGAAAGGATGAAGCCAACCTTATCCCAATTCCGATGGAGGATGAAGCGCGTGATCATTTTTGAAAAGATGTAATTTACTTCCAATACAAGGGCTGTCCCGTTCATGCCATACGGAGCATTCTTTGAGCCTCATGCAGCACCATCGTCACATCTAATCGTCAGGAAAAGCTCACTACCCCGCAGCCGTATCTTTACTTATCCACACCAGACGGGGGAATATACAAATCGTACATAGAGTGTATCAATATCCCTTAAACATAGGCTTCGACAAAGGCAGCTCCGGTGCCGAATCCGGAGGTACGGCCGACTTCCTGCTGGCCGGCCGGAACCCTACAGCAAGCCTTACATCGATGGGAGGAACATTCCTTGTCCACCCCCAATTCCAATTCCGAACCCAATGTTAAACCAAAGTCCGTCTTCGGGCGGCTCGTCCGCAGCAAGCATATTGAAGCGGAGGAGCCGGAAGCAGCCGCATCTCTTGCGTGGAACGATGCTCTTAGTTGTCTTTCACGCATAGGAGCCGAGCGGGACAGCTGCTAGGCAGAGGATTGCCGCATGTGATCAACCGGGCAAGCAAAGCGGTGACCTGGCGAAAGCCATTGACATTCTTGTCACATGTTTGAAAAGGCGGGGAGCGAGGCTGAAGTGTTGCTGCGGCATATGCTCCGCCGGATTGCTTTTACCGATGAAGAGAGGGGAACGATCCAGATGGCTTTTGAAAAAGAAACGTTGTTTTGGAACGAAAAATTCGGTAGCGACGATTATACCCTGACGCGGCTACCTTACAGCAAAGCTCCAAGCTCCCTGGCGCCCATTATGACAACCGTCGGCGGGACGCTTCCGGAGGAAGTGGCGCAGCGCGTCCTTCAAATGAGCAAGGGCGCTCCGCTGGCCACTTTTATGATTTTGCTCGCAGGTGTTCAGTCGCTCTTGCATAAATATACAGGCGCTTCTGACATTCTGGTCGGCATGCCGGTTGTACGGAAACCGACGGAGACGCGCCGATCCGTTAATCATACGGCTATTTTGAAAAACTCGCTTTCGGCGGGTGCAACTTTTAAAACGCTTCTGAGCGAGCTGAGGACTTCCTTGCCGGAAGCGATTCAGCATCAACATATTCCATTCTTAAAAATGACAGAGAAGCTGGACCTGCAATATGCAGACGGGATACCCGTCGTCCATACGCTAGTATCCCTTAAGGAGCTGCATTTGGACGAAATCGGGCAAAACGTGGTCACGGATTGTTCCTTTGAATTTAGCTTAACCAGCGGGACGATACAGCTAGCGCTGTCATATAACGAGCACTTATATGACTCCGAGTTCATGACGCGGGTCGTCGGCCATCTAAATCGCCTGCTGGCCGTGGGGCTTCACGAGTTGGAGCTGGACATTGTGCGGGCGGACATGCTGTCGGAGGACGAGAAATTTCAATTGCTGCAAAGCTTTAACGATACCGAGAAGGACTATCCTCGTGATCGGACGATTCATCAGCTCGTGGAGGAGCAGGCGAAGCGGGTGCCCGAAGCGACGGCGGTTGTCTTTGAGAGGCGCCGGCTTTCGTACGCGGAGATGAACGAACGGGCGAACCGGCTGGCGCGGACGCTGCGATCGGTCGGCGTGCTGCCCAATCAGCTGGTAGGCTTGATGGCCAGGAGATCACTGGAGACGGTCGTTGGCATTCTGGCGGTTCTGAAAGCTGGCGGTGCCTACGTGCCGATCGACCCGGAATACCCGGAAGAACGCATCCGCTACATTCTGGAGAACTCGAACGCGCAGCTGTTGCTGACGCAAAGGGAGCTGCAGCAGCAGGTGCCGTTCGAAGGGACCGTGGTGGCGCTGGATGACGAGCAGGCCTACAGCGACGATGGCTCGAACCTGGATCCGGCCAGCGGTCCGAATGATCTGGCTTATGTCATCTATACATCAGGTACGACGGGCAAACCCAAAGGGGTCATGCTGGAGCATCGCGGGCTGGTCAGCCTGAAACTGACGTTTGCCCATACGCTTCACACGACCGAACAGGATCGAGTGCTCCAATTCGCCAGCCTATCGTTCGATGCGTCGTGCTGGGAGATGTTCAACGCTCTATATTTCGGGGCGACCTTATATATACCGTCAACCGAGACGATTTTGGATGATCAGCTGTTCGAACGTTTCATGAACGAGCATGCAATTACGATCGCCACTTTGCCGCCAACTTATGCGGCTTATTTGAATTCAGACCGCCTGCCGAGTCTGAGCAGGCTCATCACGGCGGGCTCCGCCGTTTCAGCCGAATTCGTGCAGCAGTGGAAAGACAAGGTACAATACTATAACGCGTACGGTCCGACGGAAGCCTCGATCGCCACATCCGTGTGGGCGGCGTCTACGTATGACACCGAACGCAGAGCGATACCGATCGGACGTCCGATCTGGAACCATCGCTTGTATATACTGGGCGCACAGAATCAACTGGCGCCTATCGGAGTGGAAGGGGAATTGTGCATCGCGGGCGTCGGCCTCGCCCGGGGATATTGGAACCGGCCGGATCTGACGGCGGAGAAATTCATCGAACACCCGTTTGAGCCCGGAGAGAGACTGTACCGGACGGGCGACTTGGCCCGCTGGCTGCCGGATGGAAATATTGAGTACTTGGGCCGGATTGACCATCAGGTGAAAATCCGTGGATTCCGGATCGAGATCGGCGAGATTGAAGAGCAGCTTCTGAAGATCGACTCCGTGCAGGAGACGATCGTAATCGCGCGGGAAGGCAAAAACGGGCAAGAACTGTGCGCTTACCTGGTCGCGGGCCGCCCGCTTACGCTCGGCGAGCTGAGAAGCGCGCTGGCGCAAAAATTGCCGAATTACATGATTCCGGCGCATTTTGTTCAGCTTCCGCGGATGCCGCTCACGCCGAACGACAAAATCGACCGCAAGGCTTTGCCTGCTCCGGAAGGAAACGCGCTGACCGGCGGCGCGTACGTAGCTCCTCGCAATGAAGCCGAGCGGACGCTTGCCGATGTGTGGCAGGCGGTATTGAACGCCGATCGCGTTGGGGTAACGGATCATTTCTTCGAGCTGGGCGGAGACTCAATCAAGTCCATTCAAGTATCTTCGCGGCTTCATCAAGCCGGGTACAAGCTGGAAATCCGGGATTTGTTCAAATATCCGACTATCTCACAGCTCAGCCTGCATGTGAAACCGATCGGACGTACCATCGATCAAGGCGAAATAACGGGTGAAACGGCGCTGACGCCGATTCAGCATTGGTTTTTCGAGAGCTCCTTTGCGGCCCCGCATCATTTCAACCAGTCGGTGATGCTGTACCGGAAGGAACGCTTCGACGAAGAGACGGTGCGTCAGGTGCTGCAAAAGCTGGCCGAGCATCATGACGCCTTGCGGATGGTGTTCTGCAAGACGGAACAAGGGTTTAGTGCGCGGACCCGCGCGATTCAGGAAGGCGGGCTGTTCACGCTGGACGTGTTCGACTTCAAGGATGCGGAGAATACCGCGCAGGCTGTGGAAGCGAAGGCAACGGACATTCAAGCGGGCATCGATCTGGAGAACGGGCCCCTCGTGAAGGCGGGACTGTTCCGGTGTGCGGACGGCGATCATTTGCTGCTCGCGGTTCATCATGCCGTGGTGGACGGCGTGTCTTGGCGCATTTTGATGGAGGATTTCGCTCTGGGTTACGAGCAGGCCGGCAAAAGCGAGGAAATTCGTTTCCCGGCGAAAACGGATGCGTACCGCACTTGGTCCGAGCAGCTGGCCGCTTACGCGCAAAGCCCGGAGATGGCGAAGGAACGGGCCTATTGGCAGGCCGTGGAACAAATTGCGGTTCCGGCCTTGCCGAAGGATCTGGAGGCGGACGTTACGACGCAGCAGGACAGCGAATCGCTGTTCGTGCGTTTGACTCCCGAAGAAACGGAGCTGCTGCTGAAGCGGGTTCACCGGGCCTACAACACCGAAATGAACGATATTTTGGTAACGGCGCTCGGCATAGCCGTTCGCAAGTGGACGGGACACGAACGGGTGCGGATCAATCTCGAAGGACACGGACGCGAACCGATCGGAACGGATATCGACATCACGCGCACAGTCGGATGGTTTACGACCAAGTTTCCGGTCGTCCTAGAGCCGGAAACCGACCGGGATTTGGCCTATCAGATTAAACAGGTCAAGGAAAGTTTGCGCCGCATTCCGAACAAAGGGCTTGGGTACGGCATATGCCGCTATCTCTCCAAATCGGAGGATGGCTTTGTTTGGGGCGCAGAGCCGGAAATTAATTTTAATTACCTCGGCCAGTTCGACGATGATGTCAACCAGGACGAGATGGGCATATCTTCTTATTCCGGCGGCAGCCCGGCCAGCGACCGGCAGGCCCGTAGCTTTGTGCTGGATATCAATGGCATGGTGCTGGACGGCGCTTTATCGCTTGATCTTAGCTACAGCCGGAAGCAGTATCACAAGGTAACGATGGAAGCCTTCGCTCAGCGGCTTGAGCAAAGTCTACGAGAGCTCATTATCCACTGCGCAGGCAAAGAAAATACCGAATTGACGCCTAGCGACGTGCAATTTAAAGGCTTGACCATCGCCGAACTAGAGCAAATCGCCCAGCGCTCGGGCCATCTCGGGGAAATCGAAAATATTTACTCGCTTACGCCGATGCAGAAGGGCATGTGGTTCCACAGCGCGCTTGACCGGCAAACGGCCGCTTACTTCGAGCAGACGCGATTTACGATGAGGGGAGTACTCGACGTCCAGCTTTTCGAGAGGAGCTGGACGGAACTTGCGAAACGTCATTTGGTGCTGCGGGCGAATTTTGTGCAAGGACCGGCGGGCGAGCCGCTGCAAATCATATACCGCGACAAGCCGGTCGGCTTTGAATATGAAGAGCTGCTTCATTTGCAGTCGGACGAGAAACAAGCGTACTTGGATAAAAAAGCCGAGGATGACAAGCTTCGCGGCTTCGACCTGGAACATGACGCGCTCGTTCGGGTTACGATCCTGCGCACCGAAGAGCAAAGCTATCATGTGCTGTGGAGTTTCCAGCATATTTTGATGGATGGCTGGTGCCTACCGCAGCTGACGCAGGAGCTGTTTGAGACGTACTCGGCCTTGGCATTCGGCAAGCAGCCAGCGGGAGATAAGGGATCGGATTATGGCGTCTATATCGAATGGTTGGAGAAACAGGACGATCAGGCGGCATCCGGCTATTGGACGGCATTCCTGGCAGGTTATGAAGGGCAAACCGTACTCCCGGGACAAAAGGAACTGGCGCCGAACGGCAGATTTACGGCTGATCACGTCACCGCCGAGCTGGGCAAAGACTTGAGCGAGCGGATGGACCAGGTGGCGAAACAGCGCCTGGTTACGGTCAATACGCTGCTGCAAGCCGCTTGGGGCGTGATGTTGCAAAAATATAACGGGACAAACGATGCCGTATTCGGCAGCGTCGTGGCTGGAAGACCGGCGGAAATCCCGGGCATCGAGTCCATGATCGGACTGTTCATCAATACGGTGCCGGTCCGCGTCACGAGCGAAGCGGACACCGTGTTCGCCGACCTGATGGCGAAGCTCCAAGAGTGGGCGCTGGAGTCCGGGCGTTATGATTACTATCCGCTGTATGAAATTCAAGCCCGCAGCGTGCAAAAGCAGAACCTAATCAACCATATCATCGCTTTCGAGAACTATCCGGTGGACGAGCAGATGGAGCAGGCGGGCGACCAGCAGCACGGCGACCTGACGATCGCTGATGTTCAGATGGAGGAGCAGACGAACTATAACTTCAACGTGACCGTGGTGCCGGGAGTCGAGATCGAAATTCGGTTCGACTTTAACGCCGAAGTGTTCGATAAAGACAGCATCGAGCGGCTCAAGGGGCATCTCGTCCATCTGCTGGAGCAGGTGACGGATAACCCGGAAATTACAGTGGGCGAGCTGGAACTTGTGACGGAGGCGGAAAAGGCCGACCTTCTCGGGCGTTTTAACGACACCACCACGGAATTTCCGCGCGAGAAGACGCTCGTTCAATTGTTCGAAGAGCAGGCGGAGCTTTACCCGGACAACGTGGCCGCCGTCATGAACGAGCGGCAGCTGACCTACCGCGAGCTGAACGAGCGATCCAACCGCCTTGCGCGGAAGCTGCGGGAGACGGGAGTAGAAGCGGACCAGTTGGTAGCGATTCTGGCCGAACGCTCGCTCGATATGGTTGTCGGCATTCTGGCGATTCTCAAAGCGGGCGGAGCATACGTGCCTGTCGATCCCGACTACCCGGAGGAGCGCATCCGCTTCATGATCGAGGATTCGGGCGCGCCGTTATTGCTGATTCAAAAGCATCTGCACGAGAAGACCGACTTCGCAGGAACGCGCCTCGAATTGGACGATTTCGTTTGGGGCGACAGAGGGGCGGACTCCGCCGATGCGCTGGACGCTTCGAACCTGGAGCCGATTTCCGGGCCGGGCAACCTGGCCTATGTCATCTACACGTCGGGAACGACCGGCAGACCGAAAGGAACGCTGATCGAGCATAAGAACGTCGTGCGCCTCCTGTTCAACGACAAGAACCTGTTCGACTTCGGGCCGTCCGACACGTGGACGCTGTTCCACTCGTTCTGCTTCGATTTCTCCGTCTGGGAAATGTACGGAGCGCTGCTGTACGGAGGCAAGCTGGTCATCGTACCGCCGCTCACGGCGAAAAATCCGGCCGATTTCCTGGCGCTGCTGGGCCGCGAACAGGTCACGATTTTGAACCAGACGCCAACGTACTTCTACCAGCTGCTGCGGGAGGTCTTGGCGGACCATCCGTACGATCTGCGGATTCGTAACGTCATCTTCGGGGGCGAAGCGCTGAGTCCGCTGCTGCTCAAGGGCTTCAAGACGAAGTACCCGGAGACGAAGCTGATCAATATGTACGGCATTACCGAGACGACGGTTCACGTGACGTATAAGGAAATCACGTGGGTCGAAATGGAGGCGGCGAAGAGCAATATCGGCAAGCCGATCCCGACGCTGAGGGTGTACGTCCTTGATGAAAACCGCCGCCCTGTGCCGATTGGAGTAGCGGGCGAAATGTACGTGGCCGGGGAAGGTCTTGCGAGAGGATACCTGAACCGTCCGGACCTGACGGCGGAGAAGTTCGTCGATTCCCCGTTTGCGGAGGGGGAGAAGCTGTACCGCTCGGGCGACTTGGCAGCTTGGCTGCCGGACGGCAACATCGAATACCTGGGCCGGATCGATCATCAGGTCAAAATCCGCGGGTACCGAATCGAGCTGGACGAAATCGAGACGCAGCTTCTGAACGTCGAGGGCGTGGAAGAAGCGGTGGTGCTCGCCCGTCAGGACGGCGGGGGCGAGAAGGCGCTTGTCGCCTACTTTGTGGCGGACCGAACGCTGACGGTCAGCGAAATGAGAACCTCGCTGGCCCAAGGAATGCCGGGGTACATGATCCCGTCGTACTTCGTGCAGTTGGAGCGCATGCCGCTGACGACCAACGGCAAAGTGGACCGCAAAGCGCTGCCGGAGCCGCAAGGTGGCATACAAACGGGCGTCGAATACGTAGCGCCGCGTAACCGGACGGAGTCCCAGCTTGTGAAGATCTGGGAGGAAGTACTGGGCTACTCCGGCATTGGAGTCCTGGACAATTTCTTCGACCTGGGCGGCCATTCCCTGCGGGCGACGACACTGGTGAGCAAGGTGCATCAGGAGCTGAACGTTGAGCTGCCTCTGCGCGACGTATTCCGCTACTCAACAATCGAAGAGATGGCTCTGGCCATCTCCCGGATCGGAGAGCAGTCGTTCTCGTCGATTCCGCTGGCAGGCGCAAGAACATATTATCCGCTTTCCTCAGCTCAGAAGCGGCTGTTTATCCTGAATCAGCTGGAAGGGGCCGATCAGAGCTACAACATGCCGGGCGTGCTGTTGCTGGAAGGATCGATTGACCGGAGCCTGCTGGAGAAGGCTTTCCGCGGACTGATCGCACGGCACGAAACGCTACGAACTGGCTTTGAGATCGTACAAGGCGAAGCTGTACAGCGCATTTACGAGAGCGTCGACTTTGCCGTTGAGTACCGTCATGCGAGCGAGGAAGAAGCGCCCGAAGTTGTGCAGGCCTTCATCCGGCCTTTCGACTTGGCGAAGCCTCCGCTGCTGCGAGCGGAACTCGTAGAGCTGGCAGCCGAACGTTATTTGCTGATGTTCGACATGCACCATATCGTCTCCGACGGGGTTTCGATGGACGTGTTAGTCGAGGAACTCGTTCGTCTGTACGGCGGCGAATCATTAGAGCCTTTGCGCATTCAATACAAGGACTATGCGGTATGGCAGCAGTCGGACGAGCAAAAAGTGCAGTTGAAACGCGAGGAAGCTTACTGGCTGGATCGTTACCGCGGCGAGCTTCCGGTTCTGGAAATGCCGACGGACTATCCGCGTCCTGCCGTGCAGAGCTTTGAGGGACAAACGCTGACGTCCTTCGTGGACGAGGCAACGAACGAAGGCTTGAAGCAGCTGGCCGCTCAAAGAGGAACGACGCTGTATATGGTGCTGCTTGCGGCATATACCGTGCTTTTGCATAAATACACAGGTCAGGACGATTTGATCGTCGGAACGTCGATTGCGGGCAGAACGCACGGAGACACGCAGCCTTTGATCGGAATGTTCGTCAATACGCTGGCGCTCCGCAATTATCCGGCTTCGGAGAAGACCTTCCTGTCGTATCTGGAAGAAGTGAAAGAAACGACCTTAGGCGCTTACGAGCATCAGAATTATCCGTTCGAAGAGCTCGTCGATAAAGTGCAGGTCAGCCGGGATTTGAGCCGCAACCCGCTGTTTGACACGATGTTCTCCCTGCAAAACTTGGAGGATAAAGAGTTTGAGCTGGAAGGGCTGAAATTGTCCCCGTACCCTAGCGAATACGGCACGGCCAAGTTCGACCTGAGTGTGGATGTTACGGAAGAAAACGGCGGCCTGGAGTGCAGCTTTGAATTCGCAACGGCTCTTTATAAAGAAAGCACGATCCGGCGGCTGTCGACTCATTTCGGACATTTGCTTGCGGCGATCGTAAGCCGTCCAGATGCGAAGATTGCCGAGCTGAACTTGCTGACGGCAGAGGAAAAAGAACAAATTCTCGGCGCGTTCAACCCGGCACAGCCGGAAGCGGCTCCTGCGGCCGCGTTCCATCGGCTGTTTGAGGAACAGGCGGAGCGCACGCCGGAAGAGACGGC
>NZ_JAHPJM010000024.1:0-31918 GCF_019042715.1 Paenibacillus sp. AK121 | reverse complement strand
GCGGAATTGGCAGACGCGCGCGACTCAAAATCGTGAGGGAAACCGTGGAGGTTCGAGTCCTCTCACCGGCATCTATTACGGGATGTAGCTCAGCTTGGTAGAGCACCTGGTTTGGGACCAGGGGGTCGCATGTTCAAATCGTGTCATCCCGACCATTTTTTTGCGGGTGTAGTTCAATGGTAGAACTCCAGCCTTCCAAGCTGGTAGCGTGGGTTCGATTCCCATCACCCGCTTTATATAGATGAAAAAAGAGACGGCTTATGCCATCTCTTTTTTTTTGTACTTTAAAAAAATATCGTGTTCTAGTCAATAAAGCTCAAGAGTTAGAACATTATAGTCTAAATCGATGATGGTTCTGCAGTTGTTATTATACTTCATGGATTTACACAGACTGGTTACTCATCGTCCTTACTAAGCAACATACCCCGTTAGTTGCCCCACTATTTTAAAACTCCTTTTATAATTCAAGTCGCTCGGAGCTCCAATCCCATAACTCGATAGCACGATTGTAGTTGTATGATTTCTCTGAAGATTTGATTTCTTTGGATCCGTCCCACTTTGAATAGAGTTGGTGAGTACAAGCTTTGTTAGATCATTTCCTGATTGTTTGGTTGTACGAATGCTGGAACGAAACGGAGTAATGGCATTACATTATTCCACATAAATCGCAGGAAGAAGAATAGGAAACTGGGGAATAATAGTTTCACCTCTAAAAACCGAATTTGGCCCAAAGGCCGAATATCGTTTTTTTTGGTTGTTTCATGAGTGCCAAGCCAACATTTTAAAGAAAATAAACGCTATGTTTTCAGAGTGATCAGTTTAGTTCTAATAGACGCTAGTGATCCACCGTTGCTAACTATTCTGCACGTGTGTTTATTCTCTAGACTACTGATAACAGGATACGTTAAGTGTGTGATTATGAATCTTCTACATAGTCCAAAAATAGCAATAATTTGAATCTGAATTCACAAGAGTGAAATAAAAGTATTTCCTTTATTACACACTTAGTCTCTACCACACTTTGCGAAGGTTGTTTATTAATTGTTATACGAATTAATTTTTGATCTAATAGAACTATTTCAACCTTTTTCCTTGATGTCGATATAATTGAGGGTCGCAAAAGTGTATTCCTTTAGGCAAATGGAGATCAACTCGCTAAAACGAAAAATATGTAGGTTGCGAATCAGAATTGTCTTATTGAACAGGAGGGGTGTACTAGAAAAAAGACTCATTACGGAACTCAGAATTGAGGAAAAACGGAGGTTATGTTATGGACAAAAAGAATGATAAAAGTTGCTGGATGAAGTGATTGACCATAAGCCTTGCGATTACAAGCAGCAAGATATAAACATTAGGAGGATAACCAATATGAATTCATTCAAGAAAACGAAGAGCTTGATCAGCGCCCTGACCGGGGCTGCACTATTATTCTCGCTACCAATGACGGCAGGCGCGGAGAGCAATATCAACTATACAGGCATGTTCCTGGGCTATGACGGAAGTGTAAACACCAGCCCTGTCTGGACCTACAACCCTGACATTGTCTCCTATGATCTGCTGAACTGGAACCAGGGGGGCACCGATGCAGCCTCCATTACCTCTAATAGCGCCTCCGTCATCCAAGACCTGGGGAAAATCGTCACCGTTTCCACCCACATGCCCAATCCTCAGGGTGGAAATGTAAACGCCCCAATGTCTGATTCCGATTTTAATATCTTGGCCAATACAGACATTTCATCCATCAATTCGTCCAGCCCCGCATGGCTACAAAATTATAAGGCCCAGGTTGACAATGTTGTGACCGGTCTGCAAAAGTTTAACTCATCCCCCGTTTACTACAGACCCTTCCATGAAATGAACGGAGGCTGGTTCTGGTGGGGAAACAAGAATACGACAGACTATAAGAACCTGTACATCAATTTGTACAATTACATCGTGACGACCAATGGCATGTCCAACGTCAATTTTGTCTATGCCCCAAATAAAGGAGCTAACGCGGCTGCTTATTACCCCGGCTCTAGCTATGTCACATGGATTGGCATCGATGCTTACAGCGATGATCCGTCCAATGACAATGAAATCAAGATGGCTTACAATGACATCAAAGGACTTGGCAAAACTTACGGCTTTTGCGAAATTGGACCAGCCGTGGGTGGCGACCATGTGGATCGCAACAATAATCAGCTCAAGGAATTCGATTATTCGCTTTGGAACAACGCCCTGAATGAAGTCTACACTGGAGCAAGCTTCTTTATCACCTGGGATGGCGCTTATGCTCCGCAGAATAACACAAACGGCAGCGTGCTGTTTACAAAGCAGAGCTCCCAGTAAGTGCCTAGCGCCCGGCGTCCAGGCAGCATGGCATCAAGGCGTTAATCCCAAGCTGACCGCAGAACCTTGGGAGAGTGAGACGTTTTCAAGAACGACAACAAAAAGCACCACCTTAATGAATTGGCCCCTGATAGACTAAAAAGACCCAAAAGACACGACCTCCTGTTAGGAGAAGGGGTCTTTTGGGTCTACACAGCAACATGCGAGTATGCACGTTAAATATCGGTTGGTCAGATGCGGACTTCCGCCTCGTCCGGAACGAACTGACGATATTGAAAATACATACGGAGCCGCCAGTGTAACAACGTCCCGAAGGCTAGTATGAAAAATAGCCCTGCTGTTTGCGGGATGGTAATGTAATGCTGAATAAATTCATGCAGCAGCAATCGGACGATCAGCAGGCTGATCAGGATAAAAAAGAAGGTGCGCGAGCGTTGCACGAAAACCAGCCCTTCTTGTAACTCAAATTTGGTGCTGCGGATCAACGGGTAGGAAAAAATAAACCAGCCGATCAGAAAAGCGCCCAGCGCCCAAAGCCAGGGAACCCGTACTTCTGGCACCACAAACATCATAAAGCCGGTGCTCATGCCGAGCGGAGGAATGATGATTTTTTTGGCATTAATCGGGCGATGACCTGTCTTCATACGGATGAAAATAGCCGATATAGCGATTAAGATCATACCGAAAGTTGCGCCATATTGCAGCAATGGGGTGCTGATATGAAACATGGACTGGCCCCCTCTATAAGGAATATAAGCGTTATTGGACAGACTGCAAACCTTTTACATTATAGCACATATGCAATGGATATATTTAGTTACAGTCTTTCCTCCGGCAAGCGGATTATACGCCTTTTGGTGGTAACCGGCCCTATAATCGGGTCTCTTTCATCTTATGCGAGTTCTTGTGCTTGTACCTCACCTGCGGCTGATTTTTTCTCTTGGCGCATGATATAAACCATCGCTGCAATAATAAGGATAAAAGCAATGAGTGCGAGAAACGGAATGGTGATGAAATCCAACCAGTTCAAATAATCCTGTTCACAGGACACTCTGCCGCAGGCCGTTGAAGTTTGTGTGGCAGCTTTGGCGGCTGCATGGATGCGCTGAATAATAAAATGATAGGCCGAAATCGCACCACCGATGACGGCTAATGGCATAACGTAAATACGTATTTTCGTATCGCCTCGAAAATATGCGATTCCGAGCAGAAGGGTCAGGGGATACATTAGAATGCGCTGAAACCAGCACAGCTTACAAGGCTCATACCCCAAGATTTCGCTGAGATACAGACTGCCCAATGTCGCCACACAAGCTACTACCCACGCGGCAAATAAAGCAATATCCGTTTTTTTAAACGATCCGATCATAGTAACGCTCCTTTTTAAATTCAAATGAGAACAGTATGAACTCATCGTGTCTTGTCCCATCGGCAGGCATTTGCCGATATGCATGTCTTTATCCGTATTGTACTGTATTTTGAGTGCGGGGTCATACTTAAACATATTGACATCATTCACTATCATTTTTATAATTGCAGTAGTTTGGGAAGTTAATAAAGATTCAAGATATATATTAAGAAATTAGGAGTGTGCCCAGAATGTCGAGCAGCCGGAAAAATGAAACCTTATCTGTTATTAGTGAAAGACACGCGGTAAAAAGCTATGTAAAGGATTTTAAAATGCCAGAGGAAGATCTAGAAGCTATCTTGACTGCCGCGGTAGAAGCTCCTTCCGCTTGGAACCTTCAACATTGGAAATTCCTTGTTATCGAAAGTGAAGCGGACAAACAAAAATTGCTGCCTATCGCCTACAACCAAGGTCAAGTAGCAGAAAGCTCTGTTACGATTGCCGTACTGGGTGATTTGGAAGCGAACCGCAATGCTGTCATTTATGATCAAGCGGTAGAAGCAGGCGCATTGCCAGCGGAAATCCGTGACGCATTGGTAGGTCAAATCAATGGTGCTTATCAAAACCCGCAGGTAGCTCGCGATGCAGCGATCCTGAACTCTGCTCTTGCAGCACAAAACATTATGCTGGCTGCTAAATCTTTGGGCTACGATACTTGCGCAATGGGCGGATTTATTCCAGCACAATTGATCGAGCAATTCAATATTCCAGCACGATACCTGCCAACCATGCTCATTAGTGTAGGTAAGGCACAAGTGCCAGCACGTCCATCAGGACGTTTCCCACTGTCTGACGTTGTTGTAAAAGGCAGCTTCTAAGAAAAATAGTGAATATAAAAGGGTGTTCCTGCAACCACTTGTGGCGGGGAACACCCTTTTTTACATCGTTTTAAACTGTCAAAATCCTTTTTGTATCGTACCTTGTTTAGTCCGAGCGTTTGGACACGAGATATACCAGCTCCAGCGTCAGGATCGGCAGAAAAACAGAAGCTGGATAGGCCAGATAGCGCGGCTCCCACTGCGGCTTGAATTTATCCTTAAAGCGTCGAAGCCCCTGGAAGCCGTAAAAATGTCCCCCGTATTGAAAAACGAGTCGAGCCAGCTTTTCCTCGCGCAATGCCTTTTCGCTTTGTCCTACCTGGGACAGCGGGGCCATGCCCAGGTTAAATGTCGTATATCCACTTTCCTTGGCCCACTCAATGACCCGTGTGAATAAGTAATCCATCGTTCCATTGGGTGTGTCGGGCAGGTGACGCATCAGGTCGATAGAGACCGTCTGCCCATGATCATAAGCTGGGGCCATCGTAGCGAAAGCAATGACCTTCCCTTCGGAGTCTCTAAGCAATGCAATTGGAGCCAACTGAAGGTAAGATTCTTTGAACCAGCCGAGAGAATATCCCTTCTCCTTGCGCCCATCCAGCCAAATATCCGAAATATGACGCATCTCCTCAATTAATGACGCCTCTAGAGGCGGCTGGACCATTTCGAATGAATAGCCTTCGCGGTCAAAGCGATTTTTGGCGCTGCGCAGCGCCTGATTGCTTTTGCCCGTTAGTGTAAAGGACTCGAGCGGCACGAGCGCCTCCTCGCCCAATTTAAAAAAGCGATAGCCGTTCTCGTGATAGATGGACAAATATTCCGGTGATGCTTGGTAAAATACAGCCGTCAATGCATATCGATCCGCGAACCGTTGGAATTCCTGAATGGCTTCACTCACACGTTCTTTTGGACCGAGAGGGTCACCTAATACAATCAGTTTGTCCCGGCTGCGAGCATAGGGGAGAACCACCTGTTCGTCCTTAGTCCAATACAGATATTTATCGCCCAGAAAAAGCATATGAGAAACGAGGTTACCACCCTGTCGTTCCAAAAATTCTTTTAGCTTAACCAGCTCCTGTGCGTCGGGTAGATTACTGATGCTACGCTGAGGACGAAGAAAGAAATACACCGTCAGGAATACCCATGCCAAAATCAAACTAAATACGGCTGTAACTCCGTAATCGCTGCGGTTCATAAAAAAGTCCAGATGGACCTTGGCATGTATATGACGCATAAATGGTGTATTGGAGCCTGCCCCGATCATAAAATAAGCGCCGGTTACGAGTAGAGATAATCCGCCCCATATTAAAATGTTGTGCCGATTCAGCGGCGCACTGACCCGATAAAACCTTGAACGCGAAATCCACAGCATTAATGCCACGAACAGCAGGAAAAAGGCTTCTTCAAAATCCAGACCTTTAGTGAAGGTGAAAATGGCTCCTGTCAGCAGAAGTATCAAGGTCAGCCGCAATGCTCTGCGAATACGCAGAGAGATTCCGTGGGACAGAACGACAAGCATAATTCCGATGATGACCGAGATTTCGTGCGATAAGCGCATAACGGGCAGGCTGAGCAAATGTTCAGCAAAACGGAGCCTATACAGCAGACCAGGCGTAGCTGCCGACAACAGAAGCACCACGCCGGAGATGAGTACCAGTTTCCCAAGCGCCCATACCCCCAGATCGGCCAAAAACCGGAATTGACCAGGCCAGCCCCATACCTTCTGCCAGGCATTAAGGGAGTAATCCCAGCCTGTCTCAGCGAGCTGGCTCAAGCGCTCATTACGCGGAATCATTTCGAGCGCGGCTAATACCAAGCCGATGAGCCACGGAATGATGTAATAAAAGACGCGAAAGACCAGCAGCACAGCCAGCGCCCGGTCCGAGTTGGCTCCTGCCATTTGCAGCCCGAGCAGGGCGATAATATCGAATGCACCGACTCCTCCGGGTGCAAGACTGATTAACCCCGCAATTGCGGCTATTACATAAATACCGAACACAGCATGGAGCGGCAGCTCATGAAGCAAGTGCGAGCCGATCCATGCAAAGGTAAGACCAGCCAGCAGCCATTCCAGCAGAGAGGCGCCAATGGAGGCAGAGATGGTGAACCAGGAGAGCTGTCCTTCTCCCTTGTTGAACCATGTGGCATACCTTTTGGAGCGCTGCATGATCAGAAATAGAGGCAGGTAAAGTGCCATTCCCCATAGCGCCCAATGAAGCCATGGGTGAGCATCCAGCACAGGCTGCACCGGATACAGATGGACAATAGCACCCCAAGCTAGCAAAGATAGTCCGGTAATGACGACAGGCGAAAGAAATACGACTGCCGAGGTAATGACACCCAATGGCACACCGCTCTTTTTATACAGCACAGTGCGCAGTCCAGCTCCTGTAAAGCCTGCAAAGCCGAAGACATTATTGAAGGTATTTGATATCCAGGCGTACCGGAATGTCGTTCCAGGCTTGACTTGAAGCTTGAAATGATGCCTGATTACATAATCGTAAGCACTCATAGCAGCCACGGCTACCAGGGAGAACAAGCCAATTTCGATGAGAAACGTGGCATCCATTCGCCGCAGCTCATGAAGCATCCGTGCCAGATTAAAGTCTTTTAGCTCTCGTCCAGCCTCCCATATAATAAAAGCCAGTACAGCCAACGGCAGTAAAATACGCGTCAATCGCTGCCTGTAGATGGTCATCATATACTGTACGATTTTAAAGGATTGGAACGGTTTGTGATTTGAATTCATAGATTCACCTGCTTGAAAAGGATAAGATTGAGACTGATAATGCGCGAAAACTTCCTGCCCAAATAAAAGGCTTCGTTATATTATACCTGTAATAATAGCTTGAATAACAACAGAAGGGTTACGAAATGGGAGTTGAGATTGATTGCTGTAAATAATTCCAATATAATGATGGAATACCTAGTAAATTGCTTGGCAATGGAGCTGACTGAACATGAGTATATGGGATCGCAATCTTTTTATACGTCGATTGGAGCTATTGTGGCCTCCAGATGCTGACAGGAGCCAATACCCTTTTAACTTAAGGGCTCTTCAACAGTGGAATGAACTCAAATTCCATCCTTCCGTTACCTATATTGTTGGAGAAAATGGTGTAGGTAAATCAACGCTTATGGAGGCAATCGCGGTCGCTTGGGGTTTTAATCCAGAGGGTGGCACTAAAAATTTCAACTTTTCTACACAAGCCACGCATTCCTCGTTGCATGAGCATATCCGCTTGGTGAGAGGGGTTGAAAAACCGAGGGATGGCTTCTTTTTCCGGGCGGAGAGCTACTATAATGTGGCGACTCATATTGACGAGCTGGATCGAGAAGGAGGAGGGCGACCCATTCGGGATTCGTACGGGGGGAAGTCGCTGCATGAGCAGTCGCATGGCGAGTCTTTTTTTGCTGCATTTGTGCATCGGTTTGGAGGACAAGGATTGTATATTTTGGATGAGCCAGAGGCAGCGCTATCGCCTTTGCGTCAGATGGCCATGCTTGCCCGGATTCATGAGCTCGTGCAACAGGGATCACAGTTTATCATTTCTACCCATTCCCCCATCTTGATGTCTTATCCAGATTCGGTCCTGTATCATCTGACACATGAAGGGATCGACACACGGACGCTGGAGGAAACCGATCATTATATCATCACCAAACAATTTCTGAATAACAAGGAAAGGTTATTGCAGGAGCTATTCGAAGATTCACCATAAGGATATAGTAAGTTTGGTAGTATCCACTTTGATGAGGAGGAAACCGTATGAGTTCAAATCTCGATGTAGTTATTCAGCGGATATCGGCTTTCAAGGTAGCAGCGCTGACTGCGCGAGCCCCTTTTGCCGAATTGGGTGATGAGGTACGCAGACAGTGGCAACAAGTGCAACAGAACGTCCCAGAGAACCACTCAGGTCGTCTGGACGCGGATATGGGCTATGTGTTAACTCCCCAATGGACAGTTGTTGAGGAGAACGGAAGTACTGCGGTCAAGGTGGGCGTTAAAGTGTCCTCGTGGAATGAAGTACCGGATAGTCTTGAACGCATCGAGGTGCCCGAAAGAGAGTATGCAGTGACCCGTTTTCAGGGAGATCGAGAACGATTAAATACGATTTATGATGATCTATTTGCTTGGTTGGACCGTAATGGCTATGAGCGTAATACAACAGAGGGGGTATATTGGATCGAGTCGAATCGACTAAAGCCGGTGAATCCTTTTGATATTCCATCCGCAGAAATTCAGAAATTTGATTATGATATTGCGATTGCTATTGTACAAAAATAAAGGAGTAACATTCAGGGGTATCGGAAGTATTTTATGATTGTTATTTGCCTCCCACTCTATTAATATAATGAAGAGTTTTGCTGAAATGGTTGCAAAATAAGAATTTCGTATACGAAATAAAGAACCTGAGGAGGACAAAACGCAACATGTCGGATTCACAACAATTGAAAATGGGACCGCTCGTCATTTTGATGATTAATATGTTTATTGCCATGCTGGGAATTGGACTCATTATTCCGATCCTCCCCAAGTTCATGGGTTCCTTGGGAGGCAGTGGTGAAACGGGAGGCTATCTGGTTGCCGTGTTTGGCTTGACCCAGTTTATATTTTCGCCGTTAGCGGGGGAATGGTCCGATAAATACGGACGTAAAAAAATGATTATTATCGGTTTGGTCATCATGACGGTGTCTTCTGTATTGTTTGCAATTGGACACTCATTGACGATGCTGTATATTTCCCGTTTGCTTGGAGGCGCAGGAGCGGCATTTATGATCCCTCCAATGATGGCTTATATTGCCGACATCACAACAGTCCATAACCGGGGCAGAGGAATGGGGCTGTTGGGGGCCGCTATGTCGCTTGGTTTTGTGATAGGTCCTGGTGTAGGTGGTTTGCTGGCAGATATCTCGCTTCGTACACCCTTATACGTTTCGGCGGCGGTATCAGGTTTAGCGGCACTGATTTCATTGATTTTACTGCCCGAAACCTTGTCGTTGGAGAAGCAGTTGAAGTTTCGAAATGTTAAGGTGAAACGGGACAATGTGATTAAACAGTTTGCGCTGTCTTTCCGTAAGCCGTACTTTATGCTGTTGATTATGATATTCACGTTAACCTTTGGCCTGACGCATTTTGAAACGATGTTTCCGTTTTTTGTAACAGGCAAGTTTCATTACAATGAACGTGATATTGCTATCATTATTACGGTAGGTGCGTTGGTCGGAACTATAATTCAAGCTGTGGTCATTAGTCCGATGTTGAACCGTTTTGGTGAAAAAGGTGTGATTATCGGTTCTTTTCTGTTTTCCGCGATTTCCCTTGTGCTTATGTTGCTCTCAGGGAACTTCTATTATGTACTCGGAGTATCGCTTATCTTCTTTACCGCTACGTCGTTGCTGCGACCAGCCATTAATACTGCTTTATCCAAAATGGCAGGGGATGAGCAGGGAGTTGCAGCCGGGATGAACAATGCTTATATGAGTATTGGTAATATTTTGGGACCTGCGCTTGCTGGTACATTGTTTGAGGTGCATATCAATTTGCCGTACATTTTTGGGGCGGTCATTCTCATGCTTAGTTTGGGGCTGGCTGTAAAATGGAAAAGCAGAGATACGCAATCCACAGCGGTTTAATATTATTTTTTCTGTAAAGTAGTCTCTTTTGGTGTGAACTGTGGCGTTCTTATGAACTACTACAGATTACAGCGGAAGAGGCTATTTTTTTGCATACATAGCCAAATGTTAATGAAACGGCAGAATCTTGGGTAATAATGCATGATAAGTTTATAACCAGTTAGAAAGTAGAACTTAAAAGTCGGATAACTTGTGAGGAATACGCTAAAAGGAGCTGAGATC
Organism: Paenibacillus sp. AK121; assembly: GCF_019042715.1. NCBI lineage: Bacteria > Bacillati > Bacillota > Bacilli > Caryophanales > Paenibacillaceae > Paenibacillus > Paenibacillus sp. AK121. The sequence continues at coordinate 21,502 of NZ_JAHPJM010000024.1, read as the reverse complement.
GGATGAAAGAGCGGAATGAGCAGTTATTTTATATAGGAACTTATGCGTCTCGTGAGGAAAGAGGAATTTATATAGGAGCTTTGCATACGGACAATGGTGATTTGCGTATGGTTGGAGGTGTGGAAGGAATCGAGAGACCTTCTTTTCTGGCACTGCATCCGAATGGGGCGGAGTTGTATGCTGCCAGTGAAACAGAACCAGGCCAACTGTACACGTATCAGGTGAACACCCAGACGGGGGAATTGCATACTATGGATCGAAAAGGAACGGAGGGCGCACATACTTGCTATGTATCCGTAACAACAGATGGACAATATGTGCTGGCTTCTAACTATTCTGGGGGCAATGCCGTTGTATTCCCTGCGACAGAAGCAGGAGGGTTGGGAGACATGTCAGGGCAGGTTCAGCATACGGGGTCAGGGATTCGTCAGGACCGCCAGGATGCACCACATCCACACTCGATTATTCCTGATCCTTCAGGACAGTATGCCATGGTATGTGATCTGGGGCTGGATCAGATTATAGTATATCGTTTGACCGAGGATGGGAAACTGGTGACCCACCGTGAGACAGATTTGCCACCTGGTTCCGGCCCACGCCACCTGGTTTTTCATCCCTCAGGTCGATATGTCTTTGTCGCCAATGAATTGAATAATACCGTTACTGTGTTTGGTTATAACGAACGTAATGGTAAGCTTACCTTGCTGCAAAGTCTGTCCACACTGCCAGAAGGCATTATAGATGTAGAAAATACAGCAGCGGATATTCGAATTACACCCTGTGGACGTTTTCTGTATGTATCCAATCGAGGACACAACAGCATCGTACTCTACCATGTCGATCTAGACAGCGGCAAGCTAAAGACGATTGAATGGGTCGAGACTTTCGGCAGTACGCCGCGTAACTTCAACATCTTGTCTGGTTATTTGCTAGCGGCGAATCAAGAGGGAAACAACGTCGTATCCTTTGCTATCCATGGGGATGATGGACGGTTGACCCGAACGGGATATGTATTGGAGGTTCCTTCACCAGTTTGTATTGAACCTGTACGCTAATTACACAGCGCATGGCAAAAAGGGGCCATTAAAAGAGAATGAGAAAGTAAAACACGGCGCTTTGTCTCCCAAGAAAGGCATGGGCAAAACGCCGTGTTCAGGTTTTGAATGGTCTAATGATTACTTGCTGCTATCGCCAGCTTCTACCGTTGCTGTTTTGGTATGGTTTTCCGCAGGTTTGTAGTACAAACGGAACAGGATATCCTGGTTGTAGTTACCAAATCCAGTACCGAACAGGGTTACCCCGCCAATATGCTGGGCATCATCCAAAATGGCAATACGGAATTTCCATTGCTTCTGATCAATCAGCACGTCGCTTAGGGTCACATCGGATATCTGCTTGCCATCCATAAAGGTACCTTCGGATGTAACGCGAAGTCTCTTAAGCAGACCATATTGATTGATAAAATCAGGCCACCATGAAGGTGTATATTTACCACGATTATCACCGAAATCCCCCGGGCTAGTCCAAGTGCCCAAATTCACATCATTTAGAAAAAACGTGATGTCTGAAGGCCAATTATCATTGGTAAAAGGGGCCTCCGATGATAATTCCATCGAAATTTCCAGTTCCTCAGCTTTTTGACTGGACAATAGGAAATTCGGCACTTTATAATCCATATACCCTTGGCTAAACCAAAGAATTTTGGAATTGAAGCGCTCAGGGTCTAAGAATGAACGAGGCTCATCGAATTCTCCGATAATCTTTTCGACGGTAGCTAGGCCGCAGGTTGCCTGAATTTCAAAATCTGTAAAGTGTCCGACGGAAATCTCCGTCTGATGAAATTGCCGTACATCCTGCTGATAGCGTGGCATGGCGATTTCAATTTTGTCCGTAGCCAATGAGCATACCTTCTGAACCCCGCCTCGTCCGGGCAGCATTTTAGTCGAAATAATGGATGCTCTCTCCAGTTTCTTAACATGCATGGTCATAATCGCACTACTGAGTCCCAGGGCTTCCGCCAGCTCACGTATATTCATAGGCTTCTCCGCAAGCAGAACAATCATGTTCAGCCGAACCTCACTGGCCAGCGCTTCATAAACGGGAAGTGATTTTTCAGAAATGTCCAGTTGCATAGTTCCTCCAATTCTAACGCGCATCATAAATTGATGGTAGTTTAACATATATGGATTTTTTTCAATATTCATACATATAAAACGATATGATTTACATTTATATAAACAATATACCCTTTCCTTGATCGCTGGCACAAGCCTAACCCCGTAAAAAGCCAAAAATTGTTCAAAAAACAGGACACCCCATAAACTCTTTCTTTGTGTGTTGGGATGTCCTGTGATGGTATGTGATTTGCGGGATGTATACGGGATCTAATTTCAGGCGCAACGGGTGTTTAGGACCGCATATGTTCATCAGCCAAAGAAGAATCGGCGGTTGTATCTTTGTCAGTTGCGTGTAATTCCTGATGCTGCGAAGCATCGGCCTTCATCAAGCCGGGATGACCTACATAAGGACGATCACTTCGCGAGCGGCCTCGGGTAAGTCGGAAGCCAATCAAGAACAGCACAAGCTGTGCAGCCAGTATGTAGGGAGACGCTTCTGGCCCGAGCCATTGAAACAGGGCGACAACGGCAATGACCATACATAACAGGCTTGTTGGGAAATGGGATGCCGTCACGTCCAGATCATTTTGTCTACGCAGGGTCATCAGACGATAGACATACAGCAAGGCGATCAAGCCAGAAACGAACCTTATCCATGCATACCCTATAAGCCATGATACAGATTGTGTGGTGTCGGGTAGACTAACATCGACATGACTGTAAGTCATCAGTTCCACAACCAGTCTTGAGGTCAACCAGACGATTCCCGCCAGCGTCAGCGGGCCGGCCGCTGGTCGCAATAGCTTCCATAATGCTGTTCCCCAGCCTGGAGCATGGGATTCCAGCAGAACAAGTCGCCGTTCCTCGATCAGTTTGTTCATTTCACGCTCCAGTGACTTGAGAAGCAATTCCCGGCGGAATGGATCACATTCCCGAAGGGATGCTTGAACCTGCTCTTGAAGGTGAGGGGTCAAATAGGGGGCTGCTTTAGCCTCCTGAAGAGCATGGATTAGTCCATGCTGGTGCTGCTGCTTTTCGCTGTTGTTGATCGCGTTCTGGGTAGCAGTCTGGAGATAACCAGCTAACCGCCCATAGATACGCAGTGATTCCTGTAATTCTTCGAGCCGCTGCTGACGCGAATTCCGAAGCTGGGCTGCACTGTGAACATACAGCCATACCAGCAAGGATAACGCCAGCAGGAAGGCGATCAGACCGGGTGAGATATATGCGGCTAATGCCGCGAAGTCCGTCGGGGACACCCGCAATCCCTCCTTCCATTGTTCTTTCTACACTATTGCACAGACCACGCAGGCATTTCAAGGGCTTGTATATCTTTAAACCAAGAACTATGAAGTATTTTTTGGTAAAATAGACAAGATTACAGCAGGAAGGGAGATTCGGCATGAATAAAAATATAGATTTTGCAACAGAACATCATGAGACATCGAATCAACCGTACGAGCTGCTTCGCGTAGATTACGCCATTCCAGCCGTCGAGGAATATCAGGCTTTACGCAAGGAGGCTGGTTTGTCGCAAATTACGGAAGAAGCGGCAGCTAAGGGCTTGCCGAACAGCCTATTTGCTGTAACGCTACGGCTTGGACAGGAATTGATCGGGATGGGCCGGGTGAGCGGTGATGGCGGTGTGTTTTTTCTGGTTACGGATATTGCAGTCAAGCCTTCCCATCAGGGGAAGGGTTATGGACGTAAGCTTATGGAAGAGATTATGGAGTATTTGAAACGGGAGGTTCCTGTGGGCAGCTTTGCAACGCTGATTGCGGATAAGCCAGCCGACCGGTTATATGCGCAGTTCGGTTTCCAACTGGTCAGTCCAAGGTCGGAAGGGATGTATTGGCGACAGCCGGGAGGACTGTAAGCTGAAATCCTGCACGAGTTTGAGCTGGTTATAAAACGGATAAATAACAGTAAGAAAATTATAGATAGGAAGAAGGCACGTTAATATGAAAGTGATTATTTTCGGAGCAACAGGAACAATTGGCAAAGCGTTAGTAAAGGAAGCAATCAAGCGTAAGTATGAGGTGACGGCGGCAGTGCGCGATCCGCAACGAGTGACAGAGCAAAATGAATATTTGACGGTGGTTCAGGCGGATATTCTAAACCCGAATTCCGTTACGGAGGTAGCCAAAGGGCACGATGCTATCATTAGCGCCTATGGTCCCAAGTTTGGAGCTGAGGAGGAATTGCTCGAAGCGACTCGTTCTTTACTGGAAGGAACTCGGCGTTCCGGTGCGGAGCGCATACTTGTCGTTGGCGGAGCGGGTAGTCTGAAAACAGAAAACGGTGAGCGTCTCATGGATACCGCTGAGTTTCCAGAGGAAGTGAAGCCACTGGCGGCGGCACACGCTGATGCACTGGAGTTGTACCGTGCTGCGGATGTAGACTGGACATATTGTAGTCCTGCCGGAATTATTGAACCGGGTAAACGTACAGGGCAGTTCCGTATTGGTTTGGATCATTTGGTAGTGGACGAATTAGGCCATAGTCGCATTTCTGTTGAGGATTATGCGGTAGCCCTGATTGATGAGTTAGTAGAAGGGGAATTTGTCAATTCCCGCTTTACCGTCGGATATTAATCACAGGGATGGCTATATGGGAGGCGAATAAGCATGTATATGGTGACCGCCGAACAAATGCGGCAACTGGATCGGTACACGATTGATAAGCTGGGGATCCCGGCCCTGACCTTGATGGAAAATGCCGGGCGAGCAGTAGCTGACGAGGTACTGAAACTTTGTGCTGAGAGACGTGGAAAAAGCGGTGGCATAAATGAGGTTACACACACAGGAGCGGGGGATGTACCGGGACATGGCAGTGTTATACGGACGGATTCATCGAGCCGAGGGCGATATGATGTATGTGAACGAGCACACTGGTATATCCTCGTTGGTAAAGGCAACAACGGCGGTGACGGACTGGTGGCAGCCCGCCATCTGACCGATGCAGGTCTGCGCGTCACCGTTGTGTATGCCGAGCCGCCTGAAACGCTACGCGGTGAAGCGGCTGACCAGCGCGACATCATCGCAGCGCTGGATATCCCGGTTATCCTCTATGGTCGGGATAACCTCGACCTGTGCGGTGCCTCGGGCATCGTCGATGCCCTGCTGGGCACAGGCACGCAAGGTCCACCGCGTGAACCCTATGCCTCGCTAATCCGCGAGGCCAATGCCAGCGGCGCGCCAATCGTGTCGGTAGACGTGCCTAGCGGCCTCGACGCCGACACAGGTGCACTGCACGAGCCGTGCATTCATGCGCGTGTCACCGTATGCCTCGCCTACTTGAAGTGTGGGCTCGCCCAATATCCGGGCGCCGGAAACGCTGGTGATGTGGTGGTACGCTACATCGGTATTCCGCCCAGCCTTGCCCGTGAGCGCGGCGTACAGCTGCGGCTCCTGACCAGCGATACGCTGCGCGACGTGCTGGACGTGGATGTCAGCCGAAGCCGGGTGCCGGACGGGCACAAGGGCACCTACGGCCACGTTCTGGTCGCAGCAGGAAGTCTGCGCATGAGCGGTGCAGGCCTACTGGCTGCACGCGCCGCCTTGCGCATCGGCAGCGGCCTTGTGACGTGGGCGGTGCCTGAGGCACTGCTTCCGCGCGTCATTGGCGCCGCGCCGGAGCTGATGCTCGCTGCCGCAGCAACAGGCGGAGACGGCGAATGGAACGCCGACTCCGCAGCCGAGCTGCTACAGCTCGCGCAGGCGCGCGATGTGCTGGCCGTCGGGCCCGGCCTCGGCCGCTTCGCAGGGGACACTGACTGGCTGCGCCGCCTGTGGGAGGAATACAGCGGTCCGCTCGTGCTTGATGCGGACGCCTTGAACATCCTTGCCTCGGCGGGGCCTGAGCTGGATGCCTGGAAGTCGAGGGCTGCGGCGGTCGTGCTAACGCCGCATCCCGGTGAAATGGCTCGTCTGCTGGGCATACCGACAGCAGAGGTGCAGCGTGACCGAATCAGCCATGCCCGGGAATACGCCCGGACACGCGGAGTCACGCTGGTGCTCAAGGGAGCACGCACGGTCATCGCGTGTCCCGACGGAAACGCCTACGTCAATACCACAGGCCATGCCGGCATGGCGACAGGCGGTGCCGGCGATGTGCTGACAGGCATCATCGCAGGGTTGTTGGCCCAAGGCTTGAACGCTTCGCAGGCAGCAGCCTTTGGCGTGTATCTGCATGGCGTGGCTGGGGAAACGGCCGCGCATCATCGCCAGCATCCCGCTTCAGTAGTAGCCGGCGATATTATTGAAGCCCTATAACCCATAGCAGCAGTGGCAGGAGGAAGGCCAGCATGATCTGTATTCCATATTCACGGTTCAGCCAGTGCCTTCCCCCATAATAGAGTAGTGTAATCCCTGCACCTGCTATGCCGTTGCTCCATGATATACCTGTTCCAGCAGGCGACATCAGAGATCCTAGCAGAAGAAAGACACTGAACCCTACGGCAAGGTATAGCGTGAACTGCTCAGGCTTGCGAAGCCAGGGTAAAAGATCACGTAGCGCATCAGCGGCAAGAGCCGCCGGAAGGGCAAAGCCATAGGCCCACAACTGCGCGGTCAGTTCACCGCTATTGCCTGCTATACTCACAGGCAATCCCGTGATTTCCTCTGTCAGATAGCAGTAGACCCATAAGAGACCAAAAACCAATCCTCCACAGGCTAGCTTATTCAGGGCATAACAACCAAGCTCCATCCGCCAAGGCATTTTGGAATTAAACTCATTCCAAGGCTGTCTCATATTGCGACTCCCTCCTCATTTCACTCGGTAAATCAAAACCATTCAAGGAATTTATTTTCAATTACAATCCGCTTACCGTTTGCGACATTTGAGTTTACGTTAGCTGTGTATCATGTTCCTAAGCAAAATAAAGATTGCGGATAGCCGCGGTACGGAAAGGCGGGGATTGCATGATACAGGCGGTTATTTTTAATCTTGAAAGTACATTGTTAGACCCCGGGGGACGGGGCTTAATCCAGGGAATGTGCGACATCTTCAGATGGAAGGGCATACAGGTAACTGAAGAGCAGGTATCTCATGGACGGGGACTGCCCATCCGGGATCATATTGCGAATGTGCTCGGACTTTCAGAGGTTCGTAGAAAATGGCTGGAGTGCTTTGGTGCGCATCCTGGCAGAGTGGATATTGAGCATATTTATCTTGAGCTTGTCCCTGTTCTTCGCTCTTTGATCCAAGGGGCTGAGACTGCTACCGGTATAGATAGGGCGCTGCAGGAGCTTCAAGATCGCCGCATTCAGTCAGGCGCTACTGCATCTTGCCCGATGGAGATGCTGAGTCACGTATTCACGCCTGCACAGTCACCCTATACACTGGATTGTATGGTAGCCCCTTGTGAAGTTTCGCAGGGGAGGCCTTATCCGTGGATGATCTATGAAATTGCACATCGCCTGCAGGTATTCCCGCTTAGCGATATTGTGAAGGTAGGAGACACAGCAGCCGATATGCAAGAAGGACGGAATGCCGGCGTTTGGACGATTGGTGTGTTGAACCATAACGAGGGTGCCTTGCCCCCGGATCACACTACAAGCTGTGAAACGGATGACAGAGTATCTGAGGAACGACGTAGACAGAGTATATATGGCTTGAAAAGAGCAGGGGCCCACATCGTGATGAACTCAGTCGCTGACTTGCCGCGTATTTTGCGTGAAATTGAAATGCTTCAGCATACGGGAGGCTATCCTTCTTATATGAAACCGATGAAAACAGCCGCGGCTCCTCCATCGTGAGAATAACGGCACAACTCTTAAGTACCTTTAATAGACCTTCTAGGTTATATATGTATGCATCTAACTGGATAAAGGTGTACTCAGCCCGACTTTCTAACCTCAAAAGGAGCATTCGCTATGTTAGCGAATGCTCCTTTTGAATGTACTCCCTTTCGTCTGTAAAATGACCCGTAAGATGGACACTTTAGGTCAAGTGTCCATCTTACGGGTCACAGTTCACCGAAATCATTATTGGTCTGAACTCTTTACCCGGAACTGATCAGCATGACGCTGTAGATTGTTTGATAGTGTAGTCAGATTACGGGCTACTGCGGATAGTTCTTTTACCGCTAAAGCCTGCTTCTGTGCGCTTGCGGATACGTCTTCCGTCATTCCGGCAGTTTGCTGCGCCGCGCTGGCTGTGTGATTCAGATGTTGATCTACGCTGTGACGTACCTCGTGCATTTCTGTCGTCAATTGGGCCAAATGTGCAGCAAGTTCCTGAACTTCCTCTGAAACCTGGGTGACTTCGTCAACAGACTGTAAACATAATGCAATTTGTTTTTCTTGTTCATTGACAGTGTTTATATTTTGATCAAATTGATCGCCCATTTGCTCAATTTGCTCGACAAAGCTGCTTAGGATTTGGTCGATTTCACGAATGGACATGGCAGATTGTTGGGCAAGTTGTCCCATCTCATGAGCTACGACAGAAAAACCTTTACCAGCTTCACCTGCACGCGAGGCCTCAATCGAGGCATTAAAGGATAAAATCTGCGTCTGCTTTACGATGCCCTGTACCTGCTGCCCGATGTTAGCTGCTTCGCGGGATTTTTCGGTTAGCGCGTGTGACATACGCTGCATTTGCTTGATTCGCAGGGCGCTTTCTCGTCCCTTCTCCAATAGCTGTTCATGTTCACTGGCTACCTGATTACGGACCTCATTGAGATGGCGCGCCGTATCCGTAAACTGGTGCACATGGCTTCCGACTTCATCCAGCGTTTGCCCTAAGCGGTCAGATTGCTGAACCGATTCTAACGTTTGATCCGCTTGGTTTGTAGATACATCAGCAATTTGCTGGAGTGTGCGGGACAGTTCCTCAGTCTGGTGTAGTGTTCCTTCTGTTGTCACGACGATATTCCCCGATGCTTGCTGAAGTGTACTTGAACTGTTTTGAATGTCCACAATCATATTGGACATGGCTTCCACCATTCGGTTCGTCAAGCCGCTGATTTCACCTAGCTGATCATACGTAACTTGCTGCGATGTAACCGTAAGATTGCCGTCGGCTACTTGCTCCAGTGTATTTTTAATGAATCGCACCTGACGCAGTATTCGACGGGTTACCAGCACCATTGCCGCAATGGAAATGATCAGAATGATGGAGACCACAGGGATAACTAGCCGGTAGGCCTCAGGCAGGGTTTTCTCGTATACTTCAGTTACAGAGGCAAGGGATCTGTCAATTCCCAGATAGCCTATGATGGTTCCATCTGTATCCTTAATGGGTGTAAAGGAAGAAAACATCGTTCCCCATTCAGGGTCCGTTGTGATATCTGTAGTGACCGTCTCCCCTTGTTTCAATCTATCTGCCGTTTCTTTACGGGTGAAGCTAACAGGACTTCCCAAAGGACTGTAGTCTTTGTCGTCCCAAGCAGCTCCGTCCACCGTGAGCTTCCACTCATCGCCAACACGGTTGTACATATACATATACAGGACTCCGCTTTGCAGCCTAAGCGTATTTAACTCGTTCCGAAGTTCTTTATACTCGCTGCTCTGCTCGGATGGATTCGTATTTAAGCTTTTGACGGCTGATTTGTCCAATAGCTTGGCCGTATTCACTGCCAGCGCTTCATTGTTGAGTTGCATGGTTGATAGAGAAGCATTCTGAATAGACAGTTTGGTCGTCCACAGAATCATGACGCCAATCACAACTAAAGGAATGAGCAAGATGAAGTAGAGTTTGGATTGTAATCCCATTCTTTTTTTGACTTTGCTTTTCATAATATGCTCCTTACTATATTATTTCACCTTCATATAATATCGTGTTCAAGTAGGGGAATATGAATAGTAATTCATATGTTTCATGAAAATTCTGCGCATTTGTGCAAATTTCATCCCATAGAAAAAAGCCTTAACTCAGTAATAACCGAGTTAAGGCTTGTAGCGTATGACTTACAAATCGTCAAATCCGTTGTCATCTCCGACTTTGCCATAATTGCGTGATTTTGCTTCAAAAAAGTCCGTTTTTGTTGCATTCAGGGCTTCATCCGAAAATGGCTTGATCCAAGGCATACTATTTACATCTACACCTTCATAGGCTTTGTCCATACCCAGAAGTCTCAGGCGCATGTTTGCCATGTATTTGATATAATCGCTCAGCTCGTTCAAGTCAATGCCACGAACCTCCTTGAGCGTGTAATGCGCCCAATTCGTTTCCAGCTCCACAGCGCGGTTGATCATACGATAAACGTAGTCCATGTTCTCTTTCGTGTTCAACTCAGGGAAATCAGCCAAAAGCTGCTTGAACACTTCGGCAAAGAAGTAGCAATGCTGATTTTCATCGCGCTGAATATACGAGATCATCTGGCTGGTAGCCATCATTTTTTGGTCACGGGCCAAATTGTAAAAGAAAGCAAACGTACTGTAAAAGAAAATACCTTCCAGAATCAAATCCGCTACCATCGCTTGGAAGAAGGTTTGGGGATTCTGCTCATCGCGGAATTTCTGGTAGATGGCCGAGATGAATGTGTTGCGCTCCAGCAGAACAGGATCGTTTTTCCAGTATTCAAAAATTTCTTTCTGCTCCTGTTCCGATACCAGGGAAGATAGCACGTAAGAGTAGGACTGGTTATGCACGACTTCCTGTTGTCCGATAATGGCCGAAATGGCTTCCAGCGATGAATCGGTAAAATATCGTTTTACATCTCCGACAAACATGGTCTGCATGGAGTCCAGCACGGCCAGCAGGCCGATATTAATTTTGAAGGTGCGCTGTTCTTCGGCATCCAGCATAGGGAACTGGGACGCATCTTTGGACATCGGAATTTCATCCGGAATCCAGTGGTTCAGCAGCAGTACTTTATATAGTTTGTACATATGCGGCATCCGAATATCATTCCAGTTCAAAATACCGGAGTTTTCGCCTTCAATAATACGGGTAGAGCGGTTAGGCGCTTCTGTGTTAAAAATCTTTTGTAACTGCATGAGAGGCTCTCTCCTTTAGTTTAGGATGCGCAGCTTTCGCATTCTTCAATCGTCAGTGCGCGGCTGCGTACATAATAGGTCGACTTCATACCTGATTTCCAAGCATGGATGTGCAGCTCTAAAAATTCGGTAGCTTTGATATCTGGGCGCACATACAGGTTAAAGCTTTGACCTTGGTCAATATGACGCTGACGTGCAGAAGCCATGTTGATCGAAGCATGTTGATCCAGCAAGAAAGCTGTCTTGTAGTACCAGATGGTTTTTTCATTTAAGTCTGGTGCAGGGTTTGCGATCTTGTAGGTTGTTTTCTCTTCATAGGAAAGCAACTCATACAGTGGATCAATGCTAGCGGTAGAGCCTGCAATGATGGACGTGGAACCATTAGGCGCGATGGCGAACAGCCATGCGTTACGGACACCGTTTTGTTGGACTTCTTCCGCAAGCTCACTCCACTCGGACGTAGTGACGAATTTGCCTTCACGTGTACCGTCTGTATAGCCACGGGAAGTGAAATAATGTCCGGTCGCCCAGTCGGAACCCTCGAATTTGGCATAACGGCCTTTTTCTTTCGCCAGCTCCATGCTGGATTTTACAGCCAGGTAGTTAATTTTTTCATACAAATGATCGTTATAGGTTACCGCTTCATCGGACTCCCAGCGGATACCCTCAAGTGCGAGCAGATGATGCAGCCCAAATGTACCCAAGCCGACTGCACGATATTGGCTGTTCGTGTATTGTGCTTGCAGCACCTCAATGTTGTTGATATCAATAACATTATCCAGCATACGTACCTGAATCGGTACGAGACGATCCAGCACACCTGCCGGAACAGCACGAGCCAGATGAATGGAGTTCAGGTTGCACACCACAAAGTCGCCAGGAATTTTGGAAATAACAATGCGTGTTTGTCCGTCCTTGGTGACCAGTTCTTCTTTTTCTACTACCGTTGCAGATTGATTTTGCATAATTTCCGTACACAGGTTGGAGGAATACACCATACCATGGGCACGGTTCGGGTTAGCTCGGTTTACCGTATCGCGGTAGAACATGTACGGCGTACCTGTTTCCAACTGTGATTTCATCAGACGCTTCATGATGTCAATGGCAGGCACCGTAATACGAGAAAGGATCGGATGCTGTGACGCCTCCTCATACTTCTCGCGGAAGGAGCCTGAACCGAAGGTTTCATCATAAAAATCTTCCAGTCCCAGTGGACGACCCTTGTCATCTTTCCAGCCCATGACCTTCTTCACTTCATGCGGACAGAACAGATTCCATTCGCCCCGTGCTTCGACCCGCTCCATGAACAGATCGGGCAGACATACGCCGTGGAATACGTCATGCGCACGCATCCGCTCGTCACCGTTGTTCAGCTTTAGGTCCAGGAATGCCAGAATGTCTTTGTGGAATACGTCCAGATAAACGGCAATTGCACCTTTGCGTGTACCCAGTTGGTCTACGCTAACCGCTGTATTGTTCAACTGGCGAATCCAAGGAATAACACCAGAGCTTGTATTTTTATGTCCGCGGATATCGGAGCCGCGCGCTCGTACTTTACCGAGGTATACGCCGATGCCGCCACCCATTTTGCTAAGACGGGCTACATCGGTATTGGAATCGAAAATACCTTCCAGCGAGTCGTCTACGGTGTCGATAAAGCAGCTGGAAAGCTGTCCAGCCACCTTTTTTCCGGCATTAGACATGGTAGGTGTAGCTGCTGTCATGTACATGTTGCTCATCGCCCAGTATGCTTCCTTAACCAGCTCCATACGCTTGTCGGCAGGCTCTTGATGCATTAGGTACATTGCGATAATCATGTAGCGTTCTTGCGGAAGTTCCATCACGCGTCCGTCAAAATCATTGGCCAAATAGCGTTCAGACAGCGTCAACAGTCCGATATAGTCGAATAGCAGGTCATTCTGCGGCAATATGGAATCGCCGAGTTCATCAATCTGCTCCTTGGTGTAGCAGTCAAGCAGCTCTTGACGGTAGATTCCTTTTTGAACTAAATCGGTGATCAGTGGATAAAAAGCGCCGTAAGGCTCGTCTGCATAGGATTTGTAACGGCGGTGAGTAGCTGCTTTTTTATATAAAGAAGTGAGCAAAGCACGTGCAGCGGCAAATTTCCAGTCTGGTTCTTCCTTGCTAACCAGTTCCAGGGCAGCCATTGCAAATGCGTTGCTAATTTCATCCCCCGTGACTTCATCCCGGCGCAGCTTACTGGTTACACCGCGAATAAGTCGATCTTTATCCAGCTTGTCCAGCCCGCTGAGCACACGGTCAGCATATACGGATATACGTATTTCATCAAAAGCCAACTGGCGATTGTTTGGTTTGGTTACGAGTTGTGGCATAGGATTAATTCCTCGCTTTCTTGATTTGGAATTCATACTTAGGGAATAGGCATGAAAATGATCTGAGAAAAGAAAATGATGAAAAAAGCGATGGTCAGACAGCATTTTGGGGCTGTATGTAATCCAATAACATAGAAATAGCGATGCGCCTGCCAATGAAGGGGAAAAAGATGGTTCCCGTAGGATTTATCGGCTACATCACTATATTTAGAGGTGTTATGAATATTTAACCCAACATATTGTGTATATAAACTTAAAATTTCAAATAAGTGCAAGGAGTATTATAGCAACATTCGAAGCCATACGTAAAGGAAAAGGAATGGAAAATCAAAATATGCAGAGAAGTCGCGAGCCGTATTTGAATTGAGACGGAGTGGACGGTACAATAAATAATATAGATGCTTCCTACAGAAACAAGCGGTATACATATGGAACTTTGCTTGCAAAACAAGGTTGCTTTATGGACTGGGTTTTAGAATTTTAAAAAAGAAGATTTCTTTAAACTAAAGGAGGAACTTGGTGATGGCTATTGCAGAAGTGACTGTGATCCCGATTGGAACAGGGAGTACGAGCCTGAGCGACTATGTTGCTCAAATGCAAAAAGTGTTGAAGACGCAAAAAGGAATTACCTATGAGCTTACCTCCATGAGTACGATTATTGAGGGGTCGTTGGATGATGTGTTCACCGCTATTGCTGCGCTGCACGAAGCGCCATTCCTGGCAGGAGCCAAACGTGTTTCCACCTCGGTCAAAATTGATGATCGCCGTGATAAGCCTTCATCCAGTCGCCAGAAGCTCAGATCCGTCGCAGATAAACTATCCGGAACCACGACAGGAAATGTTACAGAATTAAATCCAAATCCTAGTTGATAAAGTTGATGTAAGTGATTGATTTTTATGTAACTAAGAGTATAATAGTTTTTGTTGTCAGTCACACTGACCTGCTGGTGTAGCTCAGGGGTAGAGCAACGCACTCGTAATGCGTAGGCCGGGGGTTCAATTCCCTTCACCAGCATTCTATAAAACTCAAGCACAGCGCGGCTTCCAAGCTTTTTGGAGGTCGCGCTTTTTTTGTGATTTTGGACAATCTTCTACCATTTTTCTAACCTTTAGTCTAGTAAAGTAGGTTCTTCAGTGCTAATGCTCTCTCCTGTAATTGAATCGCCAATGTTTTTTTACACCGCTTCTTGGAGATTCGGAAGAACATGTGAATAGGTATCCAGAGTTACATTGATAGACGAATGTCCAAGTCGTTCTTGAACAATCTTTGGATGGATACCAGCTTTGAGAAGTAGTGTTGCATGAGTGTGTCGCAAATCATGGAAACGAATCCGATGAAAATCGGGATGTTCCTTTACAATTCTGTCCAAAATACGATAGTAATGTCTCATTAGATTGCGGGGTCCAAGAGGCGTTTCCACACTCGTTTGAATTACTAAACCTGAATCATTATATAGCTTATTTCTGGTTTGCTCATGCTCTTGCTTTCTAAAGTGCTTTCCAAAAATTTAGCGGTATTAGTAAACAGTGCGATGGAGCGAACGCTGCTATCATTTTTAGTATCATCAAGATCATGTCCTATTTCAGAAATGGTATATGCTTGTCGAACCGAAGCTGTTTTCCTCTGTAAATCTACCTCTGATCGGGGTAGTGCAAAATATCTCACTTTGACGCATGCCAGTAGAAGCAGCGAGCTCGAAGGCCATAAAGTATTGATCTTCAAATGCAGCATCGAGGAACATTTTGGGGATTGGCTCGTAGTGTCGGCCTATCTTATGGACAGCTCACTTGAAAGTTGAACAAATACAAAGAGCGCGTTAAAGAGCAAACGGTTCAATCAACTGCTGTTTAAATAAATCCTTTGCAGGGTGGCCTCTACCCTCACGGGCTACGGCGGCCACCTGCATTTTATAAACGGAACGTATGTTCTTAATCCTCTTTCATTTTCATTTCAACTAAATGTCTGCAATGAGGGCACTGGGAAGTCAATGAAAAAGTTTTCTTCTCATTGATGTTAAGCAGGGATACCAGTTGAACAACTATTCCCGGCAGTGAAAGCATTCCTAATATTAATGCAATTGAGTTAACAGCTGGAGTACTAACTAGTGCTTTTTTGTCAGTAAGCACATCAAATATTAGATAGCCTATAAAAACAACAAGTCCCGTTACATTCACGATAAAAAGTAATTTTAAAACGGTCTTCGTCCAGCGTTTTATTTTTTTGTACGTCATAATATCACCTCATTTGTTATAACGGCAGACTTAATAGAAAGATTCATATTTCCCAAAAAGAATTTTGAAAGGGTGAGTGACATGGAACAACTACTAAGAAGTCTACGACTACGGTAAACATCTTGGAAGAGTGATGATTAAAGTTTGAAATTCAGAGGACTTTGCTACTAAGGAGGTATGAACCTTGGCAAACATTAACGCAGCGATAGAGCGGCTCATGGATATGAGTTTAGAGCTGGATGATACGATACGACTGCTCGGTTTTGACCAGAAGCATCTGACCGCCAGCAGGCAGGGACGGACGAGCGTGTGTTGCTTCATTTACAGGATATATACGATGTGTTGGTTGTTCCGAGACCGAATAGGGACGTCAAGTTATAAAGTATATTTTTCTTCTACCAAATCTTCTACCGATTACGGATATTTATACTACCTGCGGGAACCTTATTCCTGATAGAGCTGGCTATAGTAACCTTGTCAATCCTATCAAAATTCTATTTAACACACCCGTAATGCGTAGGTCAGGGGTTCAATTCCCTTCATTAGTCTCCTTATAAATGCAAATACAACGCGGTTTCCAAGCTTTTTGGGGGTCGCATTTTTTATTGGAATGGACGATCTTCTAACATTCTTTTAACTAAAGCCGATAGGGTGTTTTTTTGTTTACAGGAGTACCCTTATGACAAACGTAGCTTTTCTACATGATTCGCAAAAAATATATTGACAGATGGTTAATTGTTGGACAAAAATAGTAAATGATTATAAAATACTGGAAGTTCTATGCGAAGGGTGGCTATGACATGAAGCATACACCTACGATTCGAGCAGAATTAGACAGATACATACAACAAGAGGGTTTGAACATAGCGCAATTTGGACAAATTGCAGGCATGAATAGGGGGATAATAAGTGCTATTGTAACAGGGAATAAGTCTATGTCAGTTAACCAACTTGACCTCATTACTGAGGCTATGGGTGTGCCTGAAGGTCACTTTTACGACTTGTTCGTGGAAAATTACATCGTCGACCATCCTCCGAATATGAGGCGAATCGAGCCATTTTTGTATCGCTGTGCAGAGTTGGACAAGTTGGATGTAATTCGTCGAGTGGTGGGAGCCATCATGGACAATCTGCTGTATTCACCCAAGCTATTTGAAATTGCAGAGGAATTGTTGTCGCAGGGAAGACATGCGGCTGCATTATTGCTCTATGAGGGGGTAGCTGAAGCGGAGAAATATCAACATTCTGAACGCTTGGCAGTCTGTCAATATCGCATATTTACGATTCAGATTGGAGACGATCAAAGCCGTAACATAGGGACAGCAGCGGTGTTTGAAGCTTTTGTCGAACGCCTTGATGAACTAGACCAGCTAGACGCCTTGAAGGACTTGGCTAATGTGTATCGTTCATTGCGTAAGTGGGACAAGGTAGAGGATGTTGCTAGAACAATGAGGACTAAAGCTGAAATTCAATATACTTTGGAACACCAACAGCAGAGTCGAATACGTGATAAGTCTTCCAAGAAACTAAGTCGTCCACTGTTTGTGTACATCGCTTATGCTGATTTGTTGTGTTCAGGTTCTTGCGAAGCTAAGGGCGATTACCACCAAGCTCTACAGTATACATACTCCTACGCTAATTTAGATTGGGTAAAGGAGACTGACGAGGATACCCGACACTGGATCAGCTTATTCAAAAGTTGGGCAGAAGGTAATACTTACATATATAAGCTTTTATCTGGGGATGTAAGTGTGCTAAACGATTACGTTCAATACATTATTGCATCAAGTGATAAAGTCGATAAGGAAATGATTGTAAAGCTTTTGAACGTAATGTTTGCAGCTAACCAATATAAGTTAGATGTTAATGATATAATTAAACGGTTTGAAACGATTATTGCTTCTTTTGTGCAACAGCCATCAACGGATATGTATACGAAACAAGTTATACCAGAGCAGTATGCGCGTTTGAGTTATGAGCTAGCTTATTATTATTTACATCAAGGTTCATACGAAGATGGTTTTAAATATTTGATGTATTCGTTGGAAAGTTATCATACACTAAATAATGAGACTTATTATTTAAACTGTGTAGGAATGTTTGAGCATTTCCGCATCCATGCAATTCCCGAAACAAAGGAAAAATACTCAAAATTCATTGAAAAGGTGTGGTTAGACAATGTTAAAAAAAGTGGTACTGCTAATCATTGCAGCTAGTTTTTTGTTAATTGTTACTGTGCCTGTTCAGTCGAATAGCCATCAGGTTACTCCATACTATGATCCAATTGGTGGGGCCTGAACGCTGTATTAGAATTTGAGGAGTGGATGAACTATGTTTAAAAAAATGGCACTGTTGATCATCGCGGCTAGCTTTTTGTTAATTGTTACTGTACCTGTCTACTCGCATGATGTACAGCCTCAAGTACAGCATGGAGGGGCTTAAACGTAAGCAAAGCAAATACCCGCTAACCTTAATTGGTCGGCGGGTATTTATAGATTGAAGGGGTTTCTACACAATCCATCAAATACCTATCATGAGGTGATCAGCATGAACCATACATATAAAGTGTTAAAGTCGGATATCGAACTATTTGCAGCTGCATTAAGCCAGGTAAGAGTATATGTAGTACAGCCGTTAGGTGAGGATTTGATAGATATCGTGGACTACGGCGGACCGGTCGAGAAATACACACCGGAGTCAATCAAGATTAACTGATCTTATTTCTTCCGTAAGCAGTTTGAATTTAGAGTAGATGTGAAAAAGGACTCCGCTGGTATGTAACCAGTATGGAGTCCTTTGTTGTTTATTTAGTTGAATACTCGCTTACTTCAAATGTGAGTATTTTATTGAAAATTACATAGTCCTTCCGGTTACTGAATGGACCTTTGTTATTATTGTGCTTATCAATGGCAAAGAATGAAGGGCCTCTACCAGCATCTTTAGCGTCATACCAAGCGACGAAGGCATTCAATTCTTTTTTACTTAGATCGAATTCTTTATCAAATCCATTATCCATTGTTACAGTCAGAATAGCGCGGTCACCAGTTGGTTGTGCTGGTTCAGTTGGCTCCGTAGGTTCAGAAGGATCAGGGTTAGGACTTGGGGTCGGATCAGGGTTTGGTGTTGGATCTACAGGTACAGGATTAGGATCTGGAATTGGGTTGGGTGTTGGAGTAGGGGCCGGTGTTGGCCCTGGATCTTTACTATAAAAAAAGTCGATTTCACTGATGTTTATAGTATCATTTGATAATCCCATAAATGATACAAATCTAACATTTTGTTGTAATGGAATTTTATTGAGTTGCCCACTGAAAGCACTATCGTTACTATCGCTTATTCCATAAGATCCTAAATAACCAGCATCATGCCCAAAAAAAACTATTCTTGATACTTTGGCATCGCTTTTAAGTTTAAAAGAATCTATTTTTTTGATTTCGCCTAGATCAATTACAATCATCTTGCCAGCAGGCATTGAGTAATTTGTTTCTTCATTATTATCTGTAACAAGAGATGTGTTTTCAGCGCTTGTTGCTCCATATATATACATTGCCCTTGCCGTAATAGCTGCATTCTTCCCATTAGCATATCCTCCAGTGTAGGCACTCACTGATGACAATGGGAGGAAAATAGTAATAAGTAAAGTGAAGCATAAAATTAAATTGAGCTTTCTTTTCATGTATAAATCCCCTTTTTGTTTATTTGCTCAGTAATCATACAAAATTGAAAAAGGGATGTCTAAACATTAATGACTATATATTCAAAAATAAGTTTAGTTTAAATGTGGTTTTTAATTTCTGGAGAAAATGAGCTCTGCCCGAAAACTGATATGAGTCCTTTTTATTATGTGACAATATACGCGATACTTCGACATGTCTCCCAATATGGTATTGAGAAGATTAAATACTATGGAGGTGTCATATGATAAAAGGAATCGCAAAAGGATTAATCGTATTCTTACTGGCATCTATCTTTTCCGTTCAGGGCGTTTATGCTGAACCGACAGCAATCAACCAACAAGCAACTGGGTATATATTGGAGTTCCCAAGTTCACGTTACCCTGAAACCGGGGCGCACATTAGAGATGCAATAGCAGCCGGACATTCTGCGGTGTGTACAATTGATCGGGATGGAGTCGAGGAAAACAGGAAGGAGTCTCTAAAGGGCTATCCAACTAAAAAAGGATATGACCGCGATGAATGGCCGATGGCAATGTGTGCTGAGTGGCGCAGGTGCTGATATCAGATACATAACCCCTAGTGATAATAGGGGAGCAGGATCATGGGTAAGTCATCAGCTAGAAAAGTATGCTGATGGTACAAAGGTAAAATTTATAGTGAAATAAGGGTGAGGGACTCTACAGGGTATTGGCTGATAGAGTCCTTTTTCATACCCAATAAAAAATAAATATGCAAATATTTAGATTATATTTATAGATCAGCAAGTATATGTTTAGACACACCTTGAGGAATATATTACCTTAGTATCTGTTCAATAGATTACTTAGGGGGATTAAAATGAAAAGAATTTTTGTGAAAACATCTTTATTTTGTGTCTTATTGTTTTTATTAGCGATGCCTGTGGCTATGGCTGCTGATGAAAACAATCTAAATACTGTTGAGGGTATGCAAGGGACAACACCGCCATCGGGTACAACAGTAACAGGCTCAAACACCTATATGAATTTTTTACCAGAAAAAGCATTTGACAGAGATTTAAATACACGTTGGCTGTCGGCGGGATATTCAGGTACTTTTCAATTGGATTTTCCGGAAAATGTTAGTTTGAATTTCATTCAAATTGCAGCGCTTGCAGCACCTGAATCAAATTATTCCTTCACTGTTTACGGAAAGCAGGACGGAACTTGGAAAGCAATAAGTCCGAATGTGAGTAAACATGTTTATAATAAACCGACAATTACTGATCCTATAGCAGTAACTAAAGGAAGTTATTCAGGGTTAAAAATTGAAATTAATGGTGGGTCTTCTTGGGTTGCTATATCTGAAATAACACTTGGAGTAGCTGACAAAATAAAAGTTACAAATCTAGAGGCGAAACCTGGAAACAGTCAGGTTACTTTAAAATGGGATCAAACAGAGAATGCAGAAAGCTACACAGTAAAATACGGAACAGAATCCGGCAAATATACTGAAACCGCAACAGCAACAAAAGATGCATATGGAAACTTTGTTATTCCCGGTCTGACCAACGGAACGAAGTACTACTTTGTTGTAAGTGCTAAAGTGAACGGTGCCGATTCTGAATATTCCAATGAAGCATCTGCCACTCCACAAGGAGGAGGTAGTCAACCTGATCCAGAACCAACTACTGGAGATCGTGCAATCCTGGTGGTCACTATGACAACTGGCTTAGAAAAAGAATTTGACCTAAGCATAAAAGAGGTCAATGACTTTATTGCCTGGTACGAAGGCAAACAGGCTGGTTCTGGATCAGCTTCATACGCAATCAATAAGCACGATAACAACAAAGGTCCATTCAGCAGCCGTAAGGATTACATGCTGTATGATCGTATCCTAACGTTTGAAGTAAGTGAATACTCTAAATAAATTAAAAAGATCTGCTAACCTTAAGGTCGGCAGAGCTTTTTAGTTGAAAAATTGCTTACAGACGGACATTTAAGGCGGAACTGATATGAATCAACTTTAAATGTATGTTGAAAATAAAGTTTTGATAACTACAATAAAAGAAACAACGGTAGGCTAGGACGAGAAAATATGCCCTAGACTGTCGCTGCTTCATCTGTTTCATTGAACTAAGTTTCCCGTTAGCGTAATGGGTTCATTGTCATTAGCCTCAACCGCTTACCTGTTTGCTCAGACTCCTGGCAACAGCTGGG
>NZ_JAHPJM010000023.1:0-38171 GCF_019042715.1 Paenibacillus sp. AK121 | reverse complement strand
AAAGCCTGCTCATAGCCGGATGCCAGATCCTCCAGCAAAATACGCCATGACACGCCGTCGACCACCAAATGGTGGATCGCCACCAGCAAATGGTCTCCATCGGTGCAACGGAACAGACCCAGCTTCACCAGAGGACCTTCATCTAGACGGATGCTGCTTTGGATTTCGCTGGCTTTGTTCTCCAGCAAATGAGCAAAGTCAGACTCCGTGGTATAATCCATCACTTCGAGGCTATACAGCTCTCCTTCTTGCACGCCACGGTTCCATGCTTCATAACCACCGTCTGCATTCTGGCGGAATACGATGCGCAAAGCATCATGATGCTCGACAATGCGTTGCAATGTCTGATGAAGCGCCGTTTCGTCCAAACGATCCTCACGGTGTAGCATCAGAGCCTGGTTGTAGTGTTCAGGATGGGATGGCTGCTGTTCAATAAGCCAATGCTGAATCGGTGTCAATGCCACGTTTCCTCTGACTTCTCCTTGATCGGACACGCGGGTCACCCGCTGCACTCGTCCATTCAGCTCAGCAATCGTTGGATACTGGAACAGCTCCCTCATTTCCAGCTTGTAACCATTTTGCAGCAGTCTTGAAGACACCTGGATGGCCTTGATCGAGTCGCCACCCAAATGAAAAAAGTTATCCAGAACACCAATCTGTTCGATACCCAGTACAGATTGCCATACCGATACTAATGTCCGCTCTACCTCATTACGAGCGGCTACATAATCCTCGCCGGAATCCACGCTTCCCTCCGGCTGCGGCAATGCACGCCGATCCACTTTGCCATTCGGTGTCAACGGCAATTGTTCCAGCTGTACAAAATACGACGGCACCATGTAACCCGGCAATTCCTGACTCAAGTCGCTTCGCAGCTCACTTGCTGTGATATCCGCAAGGGTGACCACATATGCGCAGAGCTGTTTTTGTCCCTGCTCATCCTCACGTGCAATGACGACAGCTTCTTGCACTGCCTCCAGCTTCAATAGCTGCGCTTCCACCTCGCCTAGCTCAATCCGGTAGCCACGGATTTTCACTTGTGCGTCGATCCGTCCTTTGTATTCCAGCGTTCCGTCCTCATTCCAGCGCACCAAATCGCCTGTACGGTAGCAGCGCTCACCGCTGCGGAAAGGACTGTCTATGAACTTTTCAGCCGTTAAATCAGGACGATTCCGGTAGCCACGTGCCACCCCGTCGCCGCCGACGATTAGCTCACCCCATGCCCCTACAGGCTGAAGCTGCATGGAACGGTCTACAACATACGCTGTGGAGTTGTAGATCGGACGCCCGATCGGCACCGCTTCCGATTGCACGCCAGCAATTGCATGAGTTGTAGAAAAAGTTGTATTTTCCGTTGGGCCATAGCCGTTGATAATCCGTAGGGACGGATGAGCCTCCAGCACCCGGTTAATGTGCGGTACGGATAACACATCACCGCCGACCAGCAGTTCTTGTACCCCCTCGAACAACTCCAGATCCTGCTGGGATAGCTGGTTAAAGAGTGGCGCAGTTAGCCACATTGTCGTAATACCATGGCTGCGGACAGCTTCCTTGAGCTTTGGAGCGTCCAAAATAACATCCTGACTTACCAGTACAAGCTGTCCTCCATTCAGCAACGCACCCCAAATTTCGAAGGTGGACGCGTCAAAGACAACGGCACCAGTTTGCAAAATGCGCGTGTCAGCACCCAGTTGCGCATAGTTTGTATTTTTCACCAAACGCACGACATTGCGATGCTCTACCATAACTCCTTTAGGCTGTCCGGTCGTACCCGAAGTGTACATAAGATAGGCTAGTCGATTGCCAAATGTATGTGCTCCAGTAGTACTGTCTACGACAGACGAAGAAGATTCTTTTAAATTCTCATTTTTCAGATTTAAATAATGGGTAAAATCTGCATGACTAGCTTCGTTTTGTTCCCCATGTATGTTATTCACGTCTTGGTTATTCTTTGTCCCGTACACAGCGGCATCACTCAGATCCAGCACAATTCCGGTGTAATCCTCCGGTTGCTGTTCCGCATGCTGGACCAGCAGCAACTCCGCTCCCGAATCTTCCAGCAGGTAGCGCACACGTTCAGCCGGATAATCAGGGTCAATTGGCACATATGCGCCGCCTGCTTTGAGAATCGCAAGCATACCGACGATCATATCTGCGGAACGCTCTGCAACGATACCTACAGTTCGCTCGACAGTAACACCGTGCCCGCGCAGCGTGTGAGCCAGTCGATTGGCTTTTACATTCAATTCGCCATAAGTTAAATAGGCATTGCCAGACACAACTGCTGTCTGATTCGGTGTACGTGCCGCCTGTTCCTCAAACAGCTCATGAATGCCTGCTTCGTGTGGATATTCCACTGTTGTAGCATTGAATACGTCGACGATTTCCGCCCGTTCTTCCTCACTGATCAGCGACAATTCCTGTATTCGCTTGTGTGGGCCCTGTACCATATGCTCCGCCACACTCAAAAATTGTCGAATAATTCGAGCAATTTCCTGCTCACTAAACAGCTCGGTACGATAATCCAGGTATAATACGAGTCTATCGTCATCCAGCATTTCAACCATGTGAATATCGAAGTCATTCACTGTATCTCCGCAGAAATCGTTATCCACCTGCTGAATCGCTTCATCAAAACGAGAGAAACTCAATGTACGGTACTGAATGGATGCCCCAAACAGACGCTGGATGTCCATACTGCTTTGCTGTTCACGTAAATCTTGAATAATTTTGTTGTACGGGTAACGCTGATGCCGCAAAATGGACGCCTGCTCCTTCCCTACACCCTGTAAGAAGGCCAGCAGTTCGGATTCCGGTTCGACCAGCAGACGCGTAGCCACGGTGCTGACGAACATGCCGATGGTATCCTTTTCTTTCTTAGACGTACGGTTGGCATAGAGTGTTCCTACAGTTAAGTCCTGCTCACCCGTCACTTTATGCAAATAAATATACAGAGCGGCCAGGAAGAACGTGAAAATACTGATTTTATGTTCCTCGCAAAAAGCCGTAACACCACGATACAATCCATGTTCCAGTATAAAACTCTCCCGGCGTGCAGCTGTGCTCAGTGTCAGCGGGTTATATGATTTTAAACCTGTGGTCTCTGGCAAATCAGCAAACTTTTCCGTCCAATACGTCTTGTCCTTTTGATAGCGATCAGATTGCTCATAGCTTTGCTCTACCTGAATAAAATCCAGATAAGGATTGCCTTTGGTTGATGCATCCTGTCCTGTACCGTGCACAATATCCATATAATGTCCAGTGATTTCATTAATGGCCTGATTCATGGACACGCCGTCCGAAATAATATGATGCATTTTAAAATTAAACCAGGTTTCTTCTGCCCCTAACTGCAAAATAACAAATCGGTACAGCTGCGAATTCAACAATGAGAACGGCTGTGGATTATGGCGCTTTAACCATTCACTCGCTTCTTCCAGGGTTACTTGAAGCGTTTCAATACTTTCCGCTGTAAACGGCTCTACATATTGATATGGGATTCCATCCTGAGCAGTGATTTTGATACGGAAAGAATCGTTTTGGGCAATCACCCGGTTCATTGCTTGCTGCAATGCATCTATACGAACAGTTCCTCTGATTTTTACAGTAGCAATAATGGTTGAAGTGTTCCGATGAGGATACAAAAGCTCCGTGTACCAAATACGTTGCTGTGGCTGGCTTAAGGAAAACAATTGAACATCTTGCTGTGTCATCCGTCTCTCTCCTCACAAAATAGATATTTGGTAAAAAGAAAATTCGCATATTTATGCGGTTTGTTCCTCGGGATGCTTTCGAAACTGAAGCTCGTACAGCTCCGCATAATGACCTCCCTCAGCAAGGAGCTGGTCATGAGTTCCCTGTTCTTTGAGCTCGCCATCGGCAAGGACACAGATCGTATCCGCCCGTTCAATCGTAGACAATCGATGGGCAATAACTAATGTGGTGCGATCCTTCATCAGCTCATCTAAGCCCTGCTGAACTTCGTATTCCGACTCTGCATCCAGGGCTGAGGTCGCTTCATCCAGCAGCAAAATCGGTGCATTTTTGAGCAGAGCACGGGCAATCGCAATCCGCTGTCTTTGTCCGCCGGACAAATTGGCTCCGCGTTCACCGACAATCGTGTCATAACCCTCCGGAAGCTCAGCTATGAAGCCGCTGGCATAGGCTGTTTTGGCCGCAACCTTTACTTCTTCATCGGTGGCATCCGGTGAGCCAAAACGGATATTATCCGCTACTGTACCATGGAACAGTGTAGCCTCCTGTGGTACATAGGCCATCAATTCCCTAACCTCATCCAACCGAAATTCTTCTGCCAAGCGGCCGCGAACTCGCAGAACTCCTTCATCCGGTGGGTAAAATCCCAGTAACAGCTTCATCACTGTGCTTTTGCCACCCCCACTCGGACCGACAATCGCGGTTACCTGCCCTTCTGGCACAACCAAGTTCAATCCTCGCAGCGTTGGACGGTCTGGCTGATAGCCAAAGGTAATGTTATGCAGTTCCAGCGCAGCCGCAGTCTGTTCAATGGCGAGGTCTGAACCCACAGTCTCGACACCGCCATAAGATTCCTTAGGTTCACGGGCGGATGAAGCTGATACCTCCAGATCGATAAGCCCGGTTACTGATCCCTTCTGCTTCGCCGCAGGGAACTGTTCCTCTTCCTTCGACTCATTCAAGATTTCGCGGATACGCGCCAAGCCTGCCAGAGAGTTTTGTAACAGGGATACAGCCGCCCCCAGTTCCAAAAACACCGTTGAGATACCCGTTTGCAGCTGCACAATCTGTCCCAAAACTCCAAGTTCCATTTGCTTCTGCGAAACCAGGATCAATCCGGCAACAAGCACACCGCCCAATGTAATAAATTCAATGACAAAATTGCACATATCCTGCAAGCCCATATGACGTCCCTGTCGGATACTAATGCGATTTATGTCTTCGCTTGCATCGTTGCAAAGTCCGCCTACCTTTGCCCTGAGCCCAAACAACTTCACCGTCTGTAATCCGGAAAGCAAATCACTCAATCGTTCTGTAAATCTGCTCATCCGTCCCTGTAATTCTTCGCTCGTGTGTCGCATTTTCTTCGCGAAATGAGCATTTATCCAGGCTGAAGCCAAACCAAGTAAAACCGCCATAGCCCCAAATCGCCAATCCAGCACCATCAGAATGACTAATGAGCCTAAGAAAAGCGAAGTTTCCAGTATAATCGAGCGAATATGAACGGTATAAGCCTGCTCCAGCGCTTGCACATCGTTCGTCATGCGGGATACAAGATTACCCGAATGATGTTTTTCGGCTTTTTCATACGATAGCTTGACAACATGGCCGAATAGCTTCATTCGTACATCGGCAATCGCAAGCTTGACACAGCGTTTATACATATAGCTGCACACAGGGGAAATAAGACTTAATGCCAAAAATGTCCCGCTGACCAGATAGACCGCTCGATATAGCTCCTGTACATCGCCATTAACCGCAAAATTCAGCAGATTATGCACCACAAAAGAAAGCAAAATTGTGATGCTGGCATTGGTTAGACTGTTGCCAACCAACCCCGTAAAATACCATTTTCGATGCGGCTTCATCAGGGACATCAATTGCTTAAATTCATAAAACTCCTGCTTGAAGGTCACGACGCTCACTCCTTTCCTCAGGCAGTGAATACCCGTTTTCCTCCGTTTGCTGTCCTTCAAAATTTTGCAAATACAGCTTTCGGTACACACCATCACGGCCTAGTAATTCCTCATGTGTACCTGATTCCACAATGCTCCCCTGATCAAGTACGATAATGCGGTTCGCCTGGCGTACAGTTGACAGTCGATGAGCTATGACCAGTACCGTCCGGTCTTGCATGGCTGCATTCATTGCAATCTGTACCTGAGCCTCCGACTGGCTATCAAGTGCTGAAGTCGGCTCGTCCAGTAAAAGCAGCGGAGCATTTTTCAGCAATGCTCTTGCTATAGAAATACGCTGCTTTTGTCCGCCGGACAATCCGCCTCCCCGCTCGCTCAACAGAGTTTCATATCCCTCTGGTAGCTGAACAATAAAGTCATGCGCATGTGCCGCTTTCGCCGCCTCGACAATTTCTTTCCGAGTCGCCTCCAGACGGCCATATCCGATATTTTCTGCAATGGTGGCCGGAAAAAGCGACGGTTCCTGAGATACCATCGAGATATGGCTACGTAGGCTTGTTAGGTTCCAATCTGTCAAATTCTTGCCAAATAATTGAACGGTTCCAGCATGTTCTCCAGGTTCATTAAATCCGCATAGCAGCTTGAAAATTGTGCTTTTACCGCCACCGCTGGCCCCAACAATCGCTACCGTTTCACCTTGTCCTACCTGAAAGCTAATATCCTTCAGCACCGTGTTCCCTTCGTTGTAGCCAAAGGTCAAATGCTCAAATCTGACTACAGCAATGTCGTCCTTGCTTTCTGCATCGTCTTCCTTGAGATTTTGGCTTATTGTAGTGATTTTCCCGTCTTGCCGTTCATCCGGCCAATCCAGCACCTCAAACAAATGCTTCGCAGCTCCCTCTGCTTCCTTCATTTGTGAAATGATTGTCGGCAGCATGGCGACAGGCTGCAAGATGAACGAAATCAGATATAAAAAAAGGACAATGCCTCCAGCATTCAGCTCACCTTGTTGAATCAGATATCCCCCGCACACTATGACCAAAATAATTGGTGTTGCCAGCATCATCACACCTACTGGGGTGATGAACGCATAGCGTTTTTCCAGCCGCAGCCCACGCCGGATGACCTCCTCCGTAATCACCAAATACTTCTTCAACAGCACAGCCTGCATATTGAATGCCTTTACGATAGGAAGTCCTCCAATTGCATCCTGTCCCACCGCATTCAAATGAGCAATTTTCTCCTGAAGCTCCTTGGAGTATTTTTCAATTGGCTTGCTCATCAGTGAGGTGATAATCATTCCTACAGGCATAAGCGCAAGACTTGCCAAAACCAGTTTCCAGCTTGTCAGTAAAAGCAACGTTAATGATGCTGTAAACACAAGTGGCAAATAAAACAGATTTGCAAATTGCTGGATAAAAAAGTTCTGCAACAGCGCCGTATTGTTTGTTAGACGGGATACCAGATCTCCGGTGAACTTCCTCTCCACGCTAGAAACAGGTAAATCATAAAACTTATGTACGAGATCGCCTCTCAAGTCACGCAGTGCACTAACACTAAATCGTGCTGAAGCGTACCTCATCACAAACTTACAAGGCATTCCAATGACCGTCATACCAACAACTAGATAGATCATGTTCTGGGTGGAGGAGAATGTGCCCTGTGCCATTTGTTCTATGGCCTTACCCAAAATAATGTCAATAGCTGCCAAACACAAAGAAGAAATTACGGTTATAAAAACCCAAAGGTTATACGGTTTTATATAACGTGTAAGTCTCCGAAAAGCAGAATTTGCTCGAAACAAGGGCATCCCTCTTTTTCATTGCCCACACTTTATGCAGTGCGAACTATTTAGATTGGCGATGGACGTCGTTGAAGTAAACTCTGTGTCTGAAATGAATGAGTGCCTGTACAGTAAAGTTGGATTTTAATCTATGTTGGGAAATGCATCATGGTGGGTTGTTTTATCGGTTATTGCTGAAATGGTGATAGCGAAGTGCATCGTGATGTGTGGGACAGTCAACTCTGCCTAAATCGTGGTTGTAGAGTACTTGTGTTGCAAGCTGTATGAGCTGCCGCAGTGTGGGCCATCGGCGAGGATGCGGAAAGAATGTCCTCGACTGCACTCATAACCTCTTGCTCTTGTTCATGGATGAAAAAGTGATTGCCTTCGAACATCCGGACATCCATAGGTGACATCGTATGCTGCTGCCAGGCACGGAGTGAGTCTGTGCTAACCTCAAAATCCTTCGTTCCCCCTAGAACCGTCATCGGGCATGCCAGTGGATTTCCCGGCTGATAAACATAAGTTTCACATACCTTAAAATCTGCACGCAGACGAGGCATAATAATTTGCATCAATTCTGCATTTTGCAGCACCTCTTCGGGGGTGCCCTGCATCAAACGGAGCTCTTCGGTGAAAGAATCATCTGCTAAATCATGGAGTCGTTTTTTGGAGTATGGAATATGAGGGGCGGATTTGCCAGATACGATGATATGCACAGGTAATTTTCCTGTTTTGCTGTACAACTGCCGTGCTGTTTCAAATGCAATCAGTGCCCCCATGCTATGTCCAAAAAAGGCAAACGGCTTATGCATGTATGGAGCCATAGCGGGAACCAGCGATTGAACGATGTCTTGAAGGGTTTCCATTGGAGCTTCAATGGAGCGGGCCTCACGTCCTGGGAGTTGTATTGGCAACACAGTAATATCAGGTGCGAGCCTGGACTTCCAAGAGTTAAATATGTAAGCACCGCCGCCGGCGTAGGGGAAGCAAAATAGTTGGAGCTTCGCAGTTGGTTGGACCTCTGTTTTCGCGAACCAAGATTGTGATCGAGTCGTCATATGAATTCCTCCATCCTCTATGAAGTAATAATTTTACAATAAATCCTTATATATCTTTTTTTCTTCCAACACTTTCTAGCTTTTTTAAATATACAAACTTTAAAACGGCTTGACATGGGACAAAAGTGCTAAATTACTAGACTTCATAAAAATAAACCAAAATCCATATTATGCTATTTGTTTCCAAACTACAAAAGCAACAATTTTACTTTTTCGCTCATTATCTGCCCATCATGATCTGCAAATTTGGCTTAAAACATAATTTCACATTTTCACGAACATTGTAAAACTAAAATCATTATGATTTACAATTACGCCTAAAGCCCTTATCCTATAACAATTTTATCTTTACATGCCTTTAACATAAATGTAACAAATTCAACCTGATATCATCCGACAAATTCCGACTTTTTCCGCATCTCCCTTCAACCTCCTATATAATGGAACTAATTTAAAACAATCACACACAAACCTAAATTAATAACTCTTTAAATTTTTAATAAACAGGGTTTTTATATAGTTCTAAAGAACTATATTATGCATAATTTTTTTTGACTCTTCGTCTAAAAAAATTAGTTCGAATTGATTTTTTCTCTTCCAAAGCTATGTTTTTTCTTTTCAAGCCCTAATAGAAACGTTTCAATTTCACTTCAAAAGTGCCTGTTTTTTTAAAATTTATATCCTTGCTTTTACTCTTTTATCCCCAAAAAACAGTAACAGCAAGTCTCCCTTTAGTCAGAGACTTGCTGTTTTATAAATTTATTATGATTAAATTCACCAGTGAAGGAAGTCTTGACTTCAAATTTCAAGAGGATGCCGCGGCTGCAAGCGTACCGGAAGAATCAGCTGTATGATGAATACTTCGCACGAAACGAATCGTTTTTGTATCTGAATGCATTACAACTGAATGGGTTTCAGCTCTGTGACCAGGCAGAGAACGAACCCCCTGCAACCACTCACCAGGCGTAACGCCTGTAGCGACAAACATCACGCCTTGGCGTCCGACCATGTCCTCCATCGACAGCAACGCCCCTGGATCAGTAATACCCATGCGTTTGCAACGTGCAATCTCTTCTTCTCCATGAGGAAGCAGACGGCCTTGTATTTCTCCGCCCATGCATTTCAGCGCGGCCGCGGCCAATACACCCTCAGGAGCGCCGCCAGAGCCGATATGCAAATCTACACCGCTATCCAGGCAGGTTTCAATTGCACCCATCACATCCCCATGACCAAGCAGCTTGATCCGAACGCCGCTTTCCCGCAGAAGCTGGATAATCCCGGCATGCCGTGAACGATCCAGAATCGACACCGTAAGATCGGACAAGGATTTCCCCAGTATGCGCGCTGCTTTTGACAATGTAGTCGGGATCGTGTCTTCTAGTGACAGCTTTCCAGCCAATGCCGGACCAACAGCTAATTTTTGCATGTACATATCCGGAGCATGTAGTAGACTACCACGAGGTGCAGCAGCAATGACCGACAGTGCGTTATTCAAACCGTTCGCCACCGTTTCAGTCCCTTCGAGAGGATCAACAGCAATATCCATGGCCGGCCCTCTGCGATTGCCTACTCTCTCCCCGATATACAGCATGGGAGCCTCATCCATTTCGCCTTCACCAATCACGACCGTGCCGTCCATGGATACTGCATTAAAATGAGTACGGATGGCTACTGTTGCCGCCTCGTCCGCGCTATTCTTATCTCCACGCCCTGTCCATTGTGCCGATTGCAGTGCCGCTGCCTCTGTTACCCGAACGAATTCCAATGCCATTTGACTCTCCATACCTATCCCTCCACCTCTCCTAAAAATAATTGTTACCCACAGGCAAATAATATTTCACGGCAGCTTTGCTGCCTTTTATATTTATACTCCTGTATCCCGTGATTCATATTTTCTTTATAAACGCTGCTTCTAAGTTGCTTCGATTTATAGCATTCTGACAATCAAGCCTGCTGTCTCTTCAATTGCTTTATCTGTAACATCAATGATCGGACAATTCAGTTCTTTAAACAAAGACTGCGCATACGCGATTTCCTCTTCCACCCTCGTCGCTGTAGCATACTGCACATTATTAGGAAGCCCCATTACCTTCAGTCGTTCACTGCGTATTTTCAACAGTAGCTCCGGCTGAATCGTCAATCCGAACACTCGGCCACGCTGAACATCCTTCAACTGAACAGGTGGTGTCAGCTCTGGTACAACCGGTATGTTGACTGTTTTATAACCTTTATGTGCGAGAAACATGGATAAAGGAGTTTTGGAAATACGAGACACTCCCAGCAATACTATATCTGCTTTGAGAATAGCGCTCACATCTTTGCCATCATCGTATTGAACTGCAAAATCCAGCGCCTCTACACGCCGAAAATAGTTGTCGTCCAGTCGGTGCAGTAGGCCAGGCTTCTCCTTGGGATCGTTATGAAACGTATCGGCAAACGCCTGCATCATCGGTCCCATAATATCGACAGCCCGCACATTCAGCCGAACAGCCTCCTCTTTCATCGCCTCTCTCAATTCCGGCTGTACCAGCGTATAAGCTACAAAGCCTTTACGCTCGGCAACTTCCTCCATTACCCGACTCAGCTCGTCTTCATCCCTCACATTCATAAATCTTTTGATCTCTGTGTCTGGTAACTCAAATTGGCGCATGGTCGCCTGTACAACAGCTTCTGCCGTCTCACCAATCGAGTCTGAACAGATCGCTATAAAATGACTGCTCGCCTGAACCATTCGATTCCTCCCATTAATCCTCTGCTACCATATCGAGCAACATTTTAATAATATTTGTCTTTGTAATACGTCCCACGACTTTCCAGTGTTCTCCTGGTTTGTCAGAATCCGAAGGGACGACGACAGGCAGACTGTCGATTTGACGGGCAATAATTTTGCGTGCTGCCTCTAGTACGGTATCCTCTGGGGAAACAGTGACCACATTCGCCTGTCGGGTCATCACAAGACTGACAGGAATGGTTGCTGCATTGGGATTGCCTAACGTCACTTTGAGTAAATCCTTGCGGGAAGCCACCCCTGCCAAATCTCCATCTTCATCGGTGACGATCAAATTGCTCACATTTTCCAAAAACAGAGCTACGACAGCTTCCTGAATTGTGGTTGTTTCACGTACGATGACTGGAACCCCGTGAAGATCACCGACCTTCATTTGCAAAAGCCGGAATTTTTCCTCCCGGTTCGGCGTACCCCGCTTTCCAACAAAATAACCGACCTTGGGCTTAGCATCTATGTAATTCAAAATGCCCAATTTGGATAGGTCGGTCCGAATGGTCGCCTTACTGAGATTAAGCATTTCCGCAATCTGGTCACCCGTAATCGGGGCATGCTTTTGTACGATGTTTAAAATTTCTACTTGTCTTGCCGTAAGGTCGATGATGAACGCCCCTCCTTTTTTGCTTGCGATCTGATATTGAATATAATACGTCATATATAATAATAAATCAACCTAAAAAAGCATATAAAACATCACATATATAAAATTAAAGTGGTTATTCATGTTTTTTTATCATTTAAAATACTTATTCCATACAAAAAACGGGCGCTTTATCCCCCCTCTTTCGAGTAAGGCAAAGCACCCGCTTTCCTATTCGTATCTTAAAGCATCAATCGGACGCAGCTTCGAGGCTTTGCGCGCCGGATATACTCCGAACAGCACTCCGACTCCCATGCAGCACAGAAAAGAGTACAGTACTGGCTCTATCGAATACACAATCGGCATTTGGACGAATTTCTCAAGCAGCTTTGCACCCCCAAGACCCACCATAACGCCGACCAGTCCACCCATTAGACTGAGAAAAACAGCCTCAGCCACAAACTGCAGCATAATATCACTGCGTTGCGCACCAATCGCTTTGCGAATTCCTATCTCCCTCGTACGCTCCGTGACAGACACCAGCATAATATTCATAATGCCAACACCACCAACGCCGAGCGCAATTGCAGCCACGCCGATCAGTAGCATATTCATAACCCGGTCAACCCCAGACACTGTTTTTAGGATTTCCGTCTGGGTCATAATTTGAAAATCATCGCCCTCTGATGGCTTTAGCTCATGTCTGACACGCAGCACCTGCCGAATTTGAGCACTTGCCTGATCAATCTTGTCCTCCGTTGTTGCAGAGGCATTCACCTGCTGAATGCTCATATTACCTAGTCGTTCCATCCCCGTTGTGATTGGCACATAGACCTGCTGTCCGCTATTATTCATATTTGAATTGGAATTAGCCAGCACACCAACCACCTTAAAGGGCAGTTGTTTGATCATAATGATCTCACCTACCGCTTTGGAAGCATCCGGGCCAAAAATATTACGGGCCGCATCACTCCCTAATACAGCCACATTCAATCGTTTATCCACTTCATAGTGGGTAAACGATCTGCCCTGAGCGAGCGACAACTTTCTCACATGAACAAATCCCAGCGAGGTCCCCTCGATTTGCCCGCTGACCTTATTGCGACTCCATGTAATATCTGCATTGGTCATCGCACTTGGCGCCACCTCGGCTACTGCTTTTTGCTGCTCTAGTGCCTCAATATCCTCCAAAGATATTCCTTTCGTCTGGTTGAACGACATGGAACTTGACCCATCATATGGAGCATAAGGATAGATCATCAGCAGATTATTTCCCATACTATTGATCTGCGATGTAATTGTAGCGGTTGATCCTTTACCGATGGCTACAATCGCAATCACAGCGGCTACTCCGATAATAATACCCACCATGGTCAGCAAGGATCGCAGCATATTGGTTCGCAAACTATTGAGCGACACACGAATAATTTCCTGAAACTTCATGCCTTCACTTCCTCTGCCGCCATTCTTCGTTCCTCAACAGGCTGATCCTTTTCAATCCGCCCATCTCGAAAATGAATCAGACGCTTGGCGTATTCCGCAACCTCTTGATCATGAGTAACCAGTACAACCGTTTTCCCCTGATCGTTCAGACGCTGAAAAATCCCCATGATTTCCACACTTGTTTTGGAGTCCAAAGCTCCTGTCGGTTCATCCGCTAAGAGAATAACCGGATTGTTCACAAGTGCCCGCGCAATGGATACCCGTTGCTGCTGACCGCCTGACAATTCATTTGGCCTGTTGTTCATCCGATCGCCTAGACCTACGCTTGTGAGGGCATCCATAGCCCGCAAACGACGCTCCTTGGCAGAAACCCCCGCATAGATCATAGGCAGTTCCACGTTTTCCAGAGCTGTGGATCGTGGAAGTAAATGGAATTTCTGAAATACAAATCCGATTTTCTGATTACGTATAATAGCCAGTTCATCCTCGCGGGCATCTAAGATTGAATATCCGTCCAAATAAAATTGTCCTGACGTAGGTAAATCCAGACAGCCGATAACATTCATCATCGTGGACTTGCCTGATCCAGACGGTCCCATAATCGCAACAAAATCACCGTCAGCAATATCAAGTTGAACCTCACGCAGAGCATGAATTTCCTGATCTCCGACATGGTACACTTTTTTCAAACCCTCAATCTGAATAACATATCTCATGCCCGTTTAAAAGCCTCCCTGCATGCCGCCCATTGCGGAAGGATCTGGCGGAGGTTCAGGGGCAGGCACAATAATCGTGTCACCCTCCTTAACACCGGACTTAAGCTCTACTCGGTCTGGCGTGTAAAATCCGAGTTCTACGGGCTTGAATGTACGTGTCCCCGGATTTGCAGCGTTATGAGCGGAAACATACACGCCATCCTGTCCTCCTTCGGATCTCAGGGCAGTCGCAGGAACGAACAGTACATTTTTGTGGACTCCCAAAATAACGGCCACATTCATAATCATGCCTGTTTTAAGCTTACCTTTCGGGTCATGAACAGACAGTTCCATCAGATACGTCGTCGTCCCTTCATCCGTAGAGGCTTCCGGTGAGACAAATTGCACCTTGCCTGGAAACGATTCACCCGGATATGCATTGGTCGTCAACACAGCCGAAAGCCCCTTTTTGACCTTGACAATGTCGTTCTGACTTACCTTCACAACTACCTTAAGATCGTTAGAATCCGAGTTATTCATGACAATAAATGGAGCCGTCGGACTGGTTCCAACATCCCCGTTTACCTTCAAGATCACTCCGTCCCACGGTGCCGTGACCTGAAGCTTGTTCAGTTCATTTTTTTTCTGCTCTAGCTCAGTCGCCAGTCTTCGCACCTCTATCCGTGAGGACTGAATACTCGATGCATCAGCCGGAACCTGAGTCTTGCGAAGCTCAGCCAATGCGGCACGGTAGCCGATTTCAGCCTCTGAAATGGAACGACGTTTTTGCGATATAATCTTGCGAAACTGTAAATCTAGATTATCATAGTCCGTTTGTGCTTTATCCAATGCTTGCTCTGCCTGCTCCAATTCACTGTTGGATACAGCCCCGGCATCATGTAAAAACTTTTGGTCTTCATATGCCTTCCGCGCTTGCTCCAACTGCTTTTGGGAAGCTTTCTTCTGACTTTCGGCCTCTTCCAGCTCAAATGATTCCTGCGCTGTATCGACAGCCATTTTGGCCCGAAGTACATTTGTTTTCTGAATTTCAATATCTTCCGCTTTCGGACCCTTCTCCAATTCAGCCAACTTGGCTTTGGATATCTCTAAAGAATCAGACGCACTTTGAATTTGCATTTTAATTTCTGAACTGTCCAGAAGCGCCAGCACTTGCCCTTTTTTGACCTTGTCCCCGGCTTTCACGTTCACCGCAGCCAGCTTGTTATCGCCTGCACTCGTAAAGTTCAGTTTCACTTCCTTGGATGCTTGCACGGTGCCGGACGTGTCCAGCTTCTCGCTCACATCGCCGCGCTCTACTTTAAACGTCTCGTCCTGAACTACAGGTGCTGCTTGCTCTTTCGGCATATTCAGATATACTGCTGCTCCGCCTCCGCCTACAACCAGTAATACAATCGCAGTCCAGATCCACTTTTTTCTCCGTTTTCTCCGTAGCTTGATTAAAGCATCATTTAAAACCGTTTCTGCCAACGCCTTTTCCTCCCTATGTGCTCCATGGTTTGTTCAACGTATACTCATTTTGATCCAACTCGATCGCCAGCTCTTCCATTTGTCGTTCAATCTGGTTCACTTTCAACTGGTTGTTTTTCAATTCCATCTCAATAATTAGACCTCTGGCCCACTTTTTGTTTGATAACTCCAAGGCCTCTTTTGCCGTACGCAAGCTTTCTTCCAGTTGTACGTATTTCTTTTGGTTTTCCTTAAGCGTGGCATACAAATTGCGAAGTGATTCGGCAAAATCCTTTTGACCTTTGGCGAGCTCCTCTTTGGCTGTATCGACATCCATTTTAGCTAGATCGTAAGCACCTGCGCCGTTGTTAAAATCAAAATATCTCACATTGAGCTCCGAAGATTTGATGCTATCCTCCAACTTCCATAAATTCGGATTCATGTCTGTCAGCTGTTGTATATGTAATTCGATATCCAGCTTCTTCGGTTCCTTGTACACGGGTCGATCCACCATTTCATAGGCTGTTCCGTTAGGCTGTCCCATGAGGAAATTCAGAGCATCTCTGGATTTTTGCAACGCAATTTTTCCCTGCTCGACCGCTTGCTCCGCCTGGGCCCTGGCTTGTGTACTCTCGTTTTTCGCATATTCAGACAGCTTGCCGCGTGCAAATTTGGCAAGTGCAATCTTTTCCTCCGCTTGGGCGATTTCAAGCGCCTCCAGATCATTTTTCACCTGATTCTCTGCTACAAACACACTTTGGTAGCTTTTCATTACATTAAAATAAATCTGGTCTTTGGCATATTGCGCCTGCTTTTTGCTAGCTAGATAGGATAGTGTCGAAGAGTTATAATTTCTCCAAGAGGTGTTATCATCGACATATTCACCGTCTATAAAATCAACAAATGCATTTCCCAAATCCTTTTCTGCATTTTTCAGTTCGAGTCTGCGACGCTCTACATCCCGCTCGGCGGTACGCGTATTGTAGCTATTCGTCTGTGCCCATTCCACTGCCTGCTTGAGCGTTAATGGAGGTAGAGCCTGTCCCGTTACGGATGATGTCTTCGTCGTAGCTGCAGCAGATGAATTAACTGGCACATTTGCTGAAATGCTTCCTGATGAACTGTGAGCCTGTGCAGTGGTAACCAAGCCTGTAGAAAAGGACAATACAAGCAGCACGGCAGCCGCTTTTGGCTTCATAAATGAGTTTCTCCCCTTTCAAGTGCATCCTTCGAATCTTTTCCATTCTTTTCGACATAAATTTCCACGAATTCCTCGCATTCTAATTGTACTTTCAGGTTTATGTTGGTACAAGGTGTCAAAACAATACATTTTTGTAACCTTTACTGCCAGATAACTCGTTGTAAGCTACTTTACTTCCCACTAGACATAGATTTAAGCTGTTTTTACCTGAACTTTACCTAAATTTCAGCTAATTTTAAGGAAACCAACAGCATCTATTAAGGTTTGGAACATATAATAGAGAAAGAATAACAGCCGCTCACTAGGAGGGTTAATAGATGATAAAAGAATCTCGCATGACAACTACTAACGAACCGTCTGATTTGTGGATGACTCGCTTTTTACGCGAATCAGAACAAAAAAAGAAACAACTCATTCGGGAAGCCCGAAAAAATAACGATCTACCGCTGATGAACAGTATTTCTTTTCACCTTGCCCAGCGTGACCAGCAGCATCTGATTGGATAAGCTTACTGGGAAATCTAGTGCTATATATGAACGCCATTCTTCATTAATCTACATGATACGCCATATTTAAAAAGAGACGAGACAAATCAAAACTATGATTTGTCCCGTCTCTTTTGGGCGAGGATTTAGACTAGTGTTCCTCGCCTATTCTTCCGTCTCCGTCTGCGGATGATAAAGATATTGATCCAGCGGGATACGTCCGTTTGCATTAAACTGTATGCCCTCCTCTTCCAAGTACAGGCGCTGCAGGGAGGCGGATTCATCCTCCTGCAAAGCAATCTCTCCCAAGCGGTTGACTACTCTATGCCATGGAAGTCGATGTTTTTGGCTCAGTGTATGCAAAATTCGCACCACCTGTCTAGCACCTCTTGGGCTTCCGGCCTCTGCCGCAATTTGACCGTAAGTCATTACTTTTCCCTCAGGGATCAGCAATATAATTTGAAGCACACGGGCAGTGAAAGGCTGCATGTTCTAATTCCTCCGCATTACTATTGCTTTTTTCCATTATTATAGCACCCTGAACATAAGCCAAAAACCCCTGTTCCTACAAATGTAAGAAACAGAGGTAAAACCAGCATTGAAATTTAGAAACCACTCAGACCCTGTCTTTTTAAATCGTGTGCTACTAATCGCGCCAGTTCCCTTGCTCCTGCAAAATTTGGATGTAGTGTATCACCGTTCATATACAAAGCCAGCGTAGCTTCTTTGCCAATAGAAGTGAAATAAGCTGAACTGAGCACATTCAGATCGACTAAAGGCGTTTGTTCCTCTTGAGCCAGCGCCAAAATAGCGCTTCTATACCATCTGTTTTCTGCGTTGTGTACATTGTTAGCATTAAAGTCAGTGGCTCGTCCTTGCGGTGTTGACAGAATTACCGTCGCTCCCTTAGCCTTCACCTGCCGGATCATATCTCGCATCCAATCCTTAAACTCCGCTTCGCTTTCGTTATGCTTTGGATTGGTGTCATTAATGCCTAATTGAAGAATAAAATAATCCCCTGGCTTGATATATTGAACGATAGCCTCCAACTGACCGTCCTGATGGAAGCCTCTAGCAATTTGGCCCCCTGACGCCATATTGCGAATTTGAAAAGTATTCGTGTTTACAAACTCTGGCAGCAGTTGACCCCATCCTGCCTGCACGCTGCTATCTAGCGGATAATAGTTACATACCGTAGAATCCCCGCCGATATAAATCGTGCGATTCGTAGCTGGATTGCTAGACAATTGCCTGATTTCCAGTGCACTAAGTGTGAAGACCGCGCCCTCTTTGCCTTCAGTAATCAGTAGATTTAACTGTCCGTCTGTCACTGGAATTTGAAAGCGATCCTTGGCCCCATTCCCTGTCATATTTATGATCTGATACACCCCTTCGGCCGCAACACTCGAACGGGAAGTATTTCCTAAAGTAACCGACACCTCATACAAACCTGGAGGAAGATCGACGTCAAAAGTATTCTCGCTTTTCGTACCTGTAGTCAGGAATTGTACCGCATCACTTGCCATCCCAGTCCCCGATGCACTGACATTACGCATATTCTCAGGGGTACGAAAGCCATAGCCACGTGCTGAGTCATAGGACAGCGAAGCGCTCACTCCGGTATAACCCGTTTCGACCGTACCTCCGCCAAAATCAAACTTGTACTCGCCATTGGATGCATGTGCCTGAGTAGTTATACCCAACCCTGGCGCACCACATAAAAAAGCTGCTAAAAGCAT
Organism: Paenibacillus sp. AK121; assembly: GCF_019042715.1. NCBI lineage: Bacteria > Bacillati > Bacillota > Bacilli > Caryophanales > Paenibacillaceae > Paenibacillus > Paenibacillus sp. AK121. The sequence continues at coordinate 19,302 of NZ_JAHPJM010000023.1, read as the reverse complement.
ACCAGTCAATCCTTTTTTCCACTTCATTCTTCATTCCTCCTCCAGATTTTTAATTGTAAGAAGCAAAGAATATTTAATGTAAGCGCATACATAAAATTCTACCAATGGTTGCACGGTTGTTCCTATGTAATTCTTATGCAAATAAAAAGTTGACGTAGCCGAATAAACAACAGGATCCGTTATCTGCGTACCTCTTACAATAGTAATTGTAGCCCAACTAAATCAAGTGGAATTTGAAGAGATATAGTTCCCTTTGAGCAGAACCCGTGGCGTATCTGTGGCTCCCTGTGTGTTTAATCCGATCTGCCCGAACAATTGAGGCGTATTTATAAGAGTGATCGGAACGGCAATAGAGTTGGCTGTCGAAGCATTTTAGGATGTTCTTCCATCAATAAATGTTCCAATGGTGTCTCCTCCTGCCTACCAGATACTCATAGACTATGAAAAAATTCGTTTTGTGCTTGGACTGAATAACTTGTAAAACACACAACTTCTGATGAATAGGCAAATGTACAGCCCTTTCTCTGGTTCTGTGAATACACTAAACCAACACTGGGAAAGGAGGGACGTAATGTCTAATAAGTTTAGAGCCACTTTGAGGGGGGCTAATGAAGTGCCTCCTGTCAGAACAAATGCGACAGGAACTGCGGAATTTCGTTACCGTCCAGCGAGCCAGCAATTAAGCTTTGAACTGACGGTCCGCAATATTTCACGAGTAACGGAAGCGCACATTCATCTGGGACGAAGAGGTCAAAACGGACCTGTTGTCGCTACCCTGTTTGGCCCTTCGAAGTTTGGGATTACCGTAAGAAGAGGCGTCGTTACCGGCGTGCTGCGTGCATTTGATCTTACTGGTCCGTTCAGAGGCAGAACCATTAATGATTTGGTATGCCAAATCAGAGAGGGCAACGCCTACGTCAATGTCCACACGATCCGTCATCCGAACGGTGCCATTCGTGGACAAATCAGACGCGCACCTATCAAACGTTGCAAATAACGAATGGACATGAGTACTAAAAGAACTTCCATGCTGCTCATTTTGAGCCTATGGAAGTTCTTTTTCTTAATTCTTAACAAAAGTTAAGAAGTTCATAAGCGATTCTTAAGCCACTCCCTTTCAGATTGTTAAGAACTTTATCTTTTAATAGAAAGAGTTCAACAAGATACTATTCACTACTGAAAGGAAATGAAGCTTATGAAGCCTACGACCAAAGAGAAAATTCCCGAATTACAGTTGGTCAGAGCCATGGCGATTTTAGCCGTCTTAATGGTACATGCCACTTCTTATGCAACGGTTCAACTAACACATTCCAGCCTTTATGTTGTATATAATGCGCTCAATGTGTTGATGAAGTATGGTACCCCTGTATTTATCGCGCTTAGCAGCATGGTACTGTTCTACAACTATAAGGATCGTCCAATGGGACGACAGCTTTTGAGCCGCTTTTATAAGCAGAGATTGTTGTATATTCTCGTACCTTATGTCATGTTCTCTCTCTTTTATTTCATCCTGTCCCTTATGGCTGGCAGTAACGAACCATGGAGTATAACTACACTAGCGGAAAGTTTTGCTCTGAAGCTGGTCACAGGCAAAGCCTACACCCATTTATATTATATTTTTATCATGATGCAATTCTATCTTGCATTTCCATGCGTACTGTGGCTGTTTCAGCATTATCGGCAATTTCCGCAATGGTCTATTGTCATTGGGCTGCTGGTACAGTGGGCATTTATAATTAGCAATAAATTTCTCTTTCAGGTTCAAAATAAAGGCAGCTGGGCGCTGTCCTATGTGGCCTGTTACATGATGGGCGCTGCTCTCGGTTACTATTATCCCCAGCTCCGAACTTGGTTTCTGATGCGTAAAGGGGAACGAAGCTTTGTCAGCGTGCTGACCTGGATTGCAATTTGGGCTTTATGGCTGATTTCAGCCATCATTCATGTCTATATGTGGTATGAAAATAGAATGTACGGAACTTCATACAATTCGCTGGTTTTTGAACTTATGTATAATATGTACAGCCTGTCTAGTACGCTGGTATTGTTACAGATTTCCTTTCTCATGTATAGGAGACAACATTCCATTGTCATTCGCAAGCTGGAACGTCTGGGTACCCTGTCCTTTGGGGTGTATCTCATCCATCCGTTTTTCCTGCTCCTGTATCGGCAGTTTTCACCACACATCGGTTCGCCGCAGCTTATTCATGTGTGGTACGCTGGAGGTTTTTTCTGTGCACTTCTTTGCTCTTGGCTCGTCGTGTCGTTCATCGCCCGCTTCCTGCCATGTGCGTGGATTTTGTTCGGTCAGCTACCGGGTACAGGAAAAAGGAACTTCAAGCAAGAAGAGCGTATGTCTTCGCCCGAAACGTTACTATTCAAAGGCTGATGATACCCGACAAACGACCTGAGAAGAGTGTCCATAGCCTCCACCGCCAAAAAGGTATATAATACGCCCATATTGTATACTGCTGGAAAGAACAGAAAGGGTGCGCGGGCCATGCATAACGGAACCATTTTATTAGTAGACGATGAACCTGAAATTATTAAGCTCATGCAAATATATTTAGAAAATGAAGGATATCGCTTGCTCATGGCACGGGACGGACTGGAAGCGCTGGAGCAGGTTAATCGGGAACAGATAGATGTAATGGTGCTGGATGTGATGATGCCCAACATGGACGGGATTGAAGCCTGCATGAAAATCAGGGAAACCGAGCATTTTCCGATCATTATGTTGTCTGCGAAGGGACAAGATATGGACAAAATTACAGGGCTTAGCGTTGGGGCCGATGATTTTGTCACCAAGCCGTTCAGCCCGCTGGAGCTAGTGGCACGCATCAAATCCCAGCTACGTAGAGTACGGAAATATACCCACTCCTCTCCTATATTGGAGCATGAAATGGTTCTGGATGAACTCTCCATTAACACTGTTACACATGAGGTCACTCTCGCTGGAGAATCCGTTAAGCTGACTCCGCGTGAATTCGCTATTGTTGAGCTTTTGGCTCGACACCGGGGTCAAGTGCTGAGCATGGAGCAGATTTATGAGAAGGTCTGGAAGGAACAATATCTGGAATCCAACAACACGCTAATGGTACATGTGCGTAAAATTCGCGAGAAAATTGAGACTGATCCAAGAAAGCCCAAATACCTGAAAACGGTGTGGGGCATCGGCTATAAAATGGAAAAATTCGATTAATGGAGGACTTGCGTCTTGAAGGCAAAACGATACGATACGCTGGGATGGAAGCTGGCAGCCCTTAGCCTTGCCGCCTTCACTTTAACTGGACTAATTTTAATGGTGTTTTATTATGGAGCGTCTTTGCTGTTATGGCTGAATCCCTCGCGTTCTTTTTTTGGCACTCGGCTGATCCGCTGGACCGTCAATCACATTGGTTCCTCACTGATCTTGCTGGTGTGTGGGCTGCCTTTATATATTTATTTCTTTTTCCTTTTTACCAAAAATACGATTGGCTATCTACGCGAGATTACGACAGGGATGCAGAATTTCGCGGACGGAAATTTATCCTATTCGATTCCGGTATCTTCCGCAGATGAACTGGCAACCTTGGCAAAAAATATGAACACCATGGCAGACAAGCTCCGTCTTTCAATAGAAGAAGAACGGGCTTCCGCCAAAGCGAAAAATGACCTGATCACTGGTGTATCCCACGATCTTCGCACCCCGCTAACATCGGTGATTGGCTTTTTGGAGTATATTGAAACCGACCGTTACCGGGATGAAATTGAGCTACGCTATTATGTAAACATTGCTTATGAAAAATCGCTGACGCTTAAAAAGCTGATCGACGAGTTATTTGAATACACGCGTGTGAGTGGTGGTAGCCTGCCACTGGAGCTGGAACCTGTAGACCTCGGCAAATTGCTCACTCAACTTGCTGAGGAATTTGTACCCTCACTGGAACAGGCGGACATGTCCTATCGTGTCCGAATCGTTGAGCCTGTTCGGATTTTGGCTGACACGGACGAGCTGGTGCGCCTGTATGAAAATTTATTTTCCAATGCGATTCGATACGGAAAGGATGGTAAGCGTCTCGATATCACGATAGGACGTGAAGGCGATGAAGCGATAGTGATCTGCACCAACTACGGCACCCCGATTCCACCGGAAGATGTCCCACATCTCTTTGAACGGTTTTACAGAGTGGACAAATCACGCTCCAAGGAAACCGGAGGTACCGGGCTGGGCCTTGCTATTACCAAGAGCATTACCGAGCTACACAATGGCCGCATTTCGGTTAGGAGTAATCGCAAACAAACAGATTTTGAAACCCGTTTTCCGATCTATCGCGCCCGTTAGACGGGCAGTATAACGCTAACCAATCAACAATGTATAAACGATACCTGGTCCGTGTACACCGATCGTCAAATCATTTTCGATATCCGACGAGCGGCTCGGTCCAGTAATAAAATGAATGCCTGCGGGTAATTGCTCGCGCCCTGCTACGTCAAAACGGCTTAAAATCTCGCCCAGTCGTGTTCGCAGACGTTCCACGGGCAGGAGAATGATCAGCACGGTCGGCAGCAGACTGACCGAGCGCCCCTTCTCCGGCGAGGATAGCACCGCTACCGAACCGGTGTAAGCAGCCGCTTCGTCAGCGATGACGATGCCGATGTCTGCCTCCGCGGCGCGTACCTTCCAGTCTTCCGCTGGATCGGTGTTCCACACCGACAGTCGGACTTCCGGCAGCGCTGCTTCCAACTGGAGCGCCTCCAGGTCCGGCTCATTCTGCCGGACGATATAGGCCGCTCCCAGCTCTCGCGCTTTGTTCGCGATCCAGTCTGCCGTCTCCTTCAGATTCGGCAGACGCACGACATGTCCGCCAACACTTGTAAAGTTGGCGGTGAACTCCTCGATGCGCTGCTCCGCACTCCATTCGAATTCGTGCCAAAACGCTGGTGCGCCGCGAAACGGCTGCATCGGTGGCTCCGTCTGCCGCGGACGCTTGAGCCGCGCCGCAATGCCCTCCATAAAGCGTGCCTGCTTGACACGGGATTCTGATTGCATTTGATGAAGCCACGCCTCATGCTCCGCTTTTGCCTGCGCAGAAGGATTACGCTGTTCATTCATGCTGCATCCCTCCTTTTCTTCTATCCGCCAAGATCGTCTCCATTCGGCTGAGAATGTCCGGATGCATGACCTTGCGTTCCTGCTCCAGCTCACGCGCCAGTGTGTTCCAGTGCTGACGGAAGGATTTTTTTGCCAGACTAGGGGCCACACGGTACGTATTCCAGCCTTTTAAGGGGCCAAGCTTAAGAGTAATTTCTCCCTTACGAACGACCGCTTTCTGTGCGATCTGTCCGAGTCGGATCGCCGCAGCGAATCGCTTTGAGCTGGAAACTACTGACGCAAAACCTTTCATCGCTGCCGTCTCTAGATTATCCCCTTTTCCCGCCTCCACCTTGCGTCTACGCAAATAAACCAGCATATCATGCAGTGGTATTTTGACCGGACAGGCTTCATAACACGCCCCACACAAGCTGGACGCACTCGCTATATCGTTCCACTCTTCGATGTTGCCGTGAAGGGCAGGCGTAAGCACTGCACCAATAGGACCACTGTATGTCCCGCCATACGCGTGTCCCCCAATGTGTCGGTACACCGGACAAGCGTTCAGACAAGCACCGCAGCGAATACAATTTAACAGCTCCTGAAATTCGGGATTGCCTAGCTGAAGCGAACGCCCGTTATCTACGATGATAATGTGCATTTCCTCCGGTCCATCGGCATCCTGGCTGCGCCGGGGTCCTGAAATCCCCGACATATACATAGTCAGCTTTTGTCCGGTAGCGGAGCGTGGCAGCAATGTAGCCATCACCTCCAAATCTGTCCAGGATGGAATAATTCGCTCCATACCCATCAGTGTGATTTGCGTTTTGGGCAGAGTGGAAACCATACGAGCGTTGCCTTCATTTTCGAACAGGACCATGGAACCCGTCTCAGCAATGGCAAAATTGCAGCCTGTCATGCCAATATCCGCATCTAGAAACTTTTCACGCAGCTTTTTGCGGACAAAGCCCGCCAAAATCGTCGTATCTGCGGACAACTCCTCCCCCGCTTCTTTGGACAGCAGCTCGGCAATCTGATAACGGTTTTTGTGAATCGCAGGGATTACGATATGAGATGGCGCCTCTCCTGCCAGTTGAATAATGTACTCACCGAGATCACTTTCAATCGTCTCGATATCCGCACTTTCCAGCGCCTGATTCAAATGCAGCTCCTCCGACACCATCGACTTGGATTTGACGACAGAACGTGCTTGATTATGCGCAGCAATGTCCAGTGTAATGCGTACAGCATCCACAGCTGTGTCGGCAAAATGGATATGCACCCCGTTGGCACGGGCATTTTCTACAAATAGATTTAAGTAATAGTCCAGATGGGCAATGGTATGAAGCCGAATTTGGCGCCCCCGCTCACGCCATTCCTCCCAATTTCCATGCTGCTCAGAAGCTACCCGTTTACCGTTGCGCAGTCGCTCGGTAGTGAAACGAACTGCATTCCGTAGAAAATCGTCATTTAGAGCCAGCTCTGCACGTTCTTTGACCTTTTGGTTCATAGAATGGGTATGTACAGCGGTCATGCGTGCTTCACCCCTTCATACAGCAGCTCTGCCAGATGCATTACCCGAACTGGCTCTTCCCGATATCTGAGATTTCCGGCGATGTTCATCAAACAGGCCATGTCCAGTCCGACCAGCACCTCAGCTTCCGTCTCCCTGATATGGTCCACTTTTTCAGTCACCATCGCTCCCGAAATATCGGGCATTTTTACCGCAAAAGTACCACCAAACCCACAGCAGTCCTCAGCAAAAGGAAGCGGCACTAATTGCAAACCCTTTACGCTGCCAAGCAGCTTCATCGGTTCCTCTTTTACGCCGAGCAAACGTGTTCCATGACAAGACGGATGGTAGGTTACCGTATGAGGAAAAGACGCGCCCACATCGGTCACGCCAAGCACCTGTACCATAAATTGTGTAAACTCATACGTCTTTTGCTCCAGTCTCCGTGCCGAATCCAGCCACTCAGGCTCATCCTTAAACAACTCCGGGTAATGATGAATCATATATGTGCAGGAACCGGAAGGAGCTACAACAAAATCACTGTCATTAAACGCTTTCAAAATCGTTTTTGCAGCAGCCCTTGTTTCATCCCAATAGCCGCTGTTATAGGACGGCTGCCCGCAGCATGTCTGCACCTTGGGAAATTCCAGCTCGACACCATATCTGGCAAGCAAGCGGGCCATCGCTTCCCCTACCTTGGGATAAATCGCATCACTCAGGCAGGTAATAAATAAAGATACCTTCATACGATACACCCCTTCCGTCCATTTTCCAAAAGAAAACTTTCATCATAAGCATAGCTTGCAGCGGGATTCTTACCTATATAGGTCATACTCACCACAGAATCCCGCTGCAACAGCGATCGTAAGATCAAATGAACCGCAGAGCGACCTCACCCCGGAAACTACATGCTTACACAATCGTAACCGGGATGGACAGCTCTGCGAGCTGACTGCGAATCGGGTCCGACAACCGCGAATCTGTGATAATTTCGGACACTTGCGACAAGTTCACCACATGTGTAAACGCCTGCTGCCCGAATTTGCTCGCATCTGCCAGTAAAATCACGCGATCTGCAATGCTGACCATTTTCTGCTTCAAACGAGCTTGCAGCTCATTCGATTCACTAATGCCGCGATCCAGATGAACTCCCTGACTGGAAAAAAACAGCTTATCTACATAATAGGTTTCTAATGAACGCTCTGCGAGCGGGCCTACGAACGATAGTGAACGTTGAAGCAGCTGACCTCCCGTCGAAATGACCTCGATTTTTTCCTTACCTGCCAGCTCTGTAGCTACCCGAATCGAATTCGTCAGTATCGTTAAAGGAATATCCGGCAGACTGGACGCCATATACCAGGCAGTCGTACTGGCATCCAGCAAAATGCGATCATGCGGCTGAATCTGCTTGACCGCTTCCTCAGCAATCCGACGCTTTTCCTCTGCGTTCATAATTTCCCGTACCGCATATGGCGTTTCAGGCTGCTCGTTTTTGACACTAACCGCTCCCCCATGTGAACGGCGCAGTCGTCCCGCCTGCTCCAGACGATCCAGATCGCGGCGAATCGTTTCTTCCGTTACTTTACACAGCTCACTCAATTCGGACACCCGTATGCTTCCTCTTTCATTCACGAGCTGCACAATCATCTCATATCTTTCTGCGACCAGCATGACAATCTCACTCCACATCTTTAATGTACAAAAAGTCCTGTCACCCGCCGGAACTGCCCGTAGGCATCCTCCCACGCTTCTGACTCGGCAGGTTCATATTCCTCTACGGTAATCGAATCCGCAATGACCCGGCGTGCTTCCCATATATCGGCGAACTTTCCCTGTGTCATCCATTGTACCGCAAGATTACCGATTGCGCTCGCTTCTGCGGGACCCGTCCATACGGGTTTTTGAATCGAGTTGGCCGTCCATTGGCACAGCAAGCGATTTTGAATCCCACCGCCGACCATATGCAAGCCATTAAAACGCTGTCCTGACACTCGTTCTGTAAGCTCCAAAATGTAACGATACTTTAACGCCAGACTTTCCAGAATACAGCGTGTAATTTCGCCCGGCGTTTCCGGCAATGGCTGCCCGGTATTGCGGCAGTATTGGCGTATGCGTGTTTTCATATCTCCGGCATGCAAAAACAGTTCATCATCCGGGTCAATCAAACAAGTGAACGCTGGAGCCTGTTCTGCCATATGAACCAATTCAGGAAAGGAATAAGAGTTTCCCTGCCGCTCCCACTCTCTGCACGCCTCCTGTAGTATCCACAGCCCCATGATATTTTTTAGCAACCTGTAGGTTCGGTCCACGCCGCCTTCATTTGTAAAATTAAATCGAAGCGTATCATCATTGATTATTGGCTGTGCGGTTTCCGTTCCCATCAGGGACCATGTTCCGCAGCTCAAATAAGCAAAGGATCGCTCCAGCGCAGGCACGGCCGCCACTGCTGATCCTGTGTCATGCTCTGCTACTGCAATCACAGGAATCGTTCCAATGCCCAGATCCGTCATGACCGATGAACGGATTGTACCTGCAACACTTCCCGGCTCCAGTACCTCTCCAAACCAAGAGCGGGGAATGTTGATTCCGGACAAAAGCTCATCATCCCATTTTTGCTGTAACGGATGATATAATTGCGTGCTGGTTGCATTCGAAAACTCATGATACATTTCACCTGTCAGAAAATACCGCAGCAAATCAGGGATCATCAGAAAATGTTCCGCCTGCTCTAGCAAGGGTGATCTTGCATTTCGCATAGCAGCCAGCTGATAAATCGTATTAAACGTCAAAAACTGAATACCTGTACGCTGGAAAATAAACTCTTTTCCCAGTTGTTCCTGTACTTCTTCCATTACTCCATGGGTGTGCCAATCCCGATAATGATAAGGGTTGCCTAGCAATTCTCCGGTTTCTCCAATCAGTCCAAAATCGACCGCCCAGGAGTCAATCGCCAGGCTGGATGGATTCATTCCCATATGCTTGGCTTTGAGTAATCCTTGCTGAACCTCTTGATAGAGACGCAATATATCCCAGTGCAGACGCTCCCCAACCTTGACCGGGTCATTGGAAAAGCGGTGGATTTCTTCCACCACGATACGTGAATCTGTCAATTTTCCGAGTAGAACTCTGCCGCTGCTCGCTCCCAAATCATAAGCGAGGATGCTCACCAGCTCGCACCACCCTTGCCTCTTTGCAAAATCTGCGTACCATACTCAGACGCCAAGTAGGCTTTCATTGGATCTGCAGGTAATCCTTGCTCTTCACGGATCGCTTTAAGCAATGGGGCCACATCAAACTCAAATGCTTGGCGTACCGCATCCTCCGCACCCAGCACATCCTGACGGCTCGACGCTTCCTCCACCTCTGCATGATTAATCAAGAGTGCCTTCGCATATTGAGTCTGCACATTCAGTACCGAGCGAATCATGGCCGGAATTTTGGGTTCGATATTGTGCGACTGGTCGATCAAATAAGCAATTTTATCAACGGTATGGCGGATATCTGCATCAACATCCTGAGCTGCGTTCAAAATTTGGTAAAAGATTAAAAACAGCTCATACGGATTGGCAGAACCCACGATCAAATCATCATCCGCATATTTATAACTGTTAAAATGAAAGCCGCCCAGTCGTTTCTCATCCATTAAAAACGCAACAATATGCTCCACGTTGGCCCCCGGCAGATGATGCCCTGTATCCACCAGCACCTGTGCCTGCGGCCCTAACTTGGTCGCATAATGGTACGCCATGCCCCAATCGGCAATATCCGTATGGTAAAAGGCCGGCTCAAACGCCTTGTATTCAATCAGCATACGCATGTCTGGCGTGAGCGCCTTATACATTTCGCTGAGTGCCTCCAGCATCCAATTTTTGCGTTTGCGAATGTCCCCCTGACCGGGATAATTCGTTCCGTCTGCGAACCATAAGCTAAAATCGTTGGAGCCCGTTTCCTTTGCAATATCCACGCATTCCAGTAAATGGTTGATAGCCTTGCGGCGGATTGCCGGGTCTACATTCGTAACACTACCGAGCATGTAGTCCTCGTCTTGAAACAGATTGGGATTTACGGCCCCAATCTGCAGGCCAAGACTTTCGGCATGACTGCGAAGCTTACCGTAATTGTCTACTTTATCCCACGGGATGTGAATGGCAACGGACGGACACAAGCCTGTCAAGGCATGAACCTGTGCGGCATCCTCCAGCTTTTCGAACGGATCACGCGGCACGCCTGTTTTCTGAAAGACTTTAAAACGTGTACCTGAGTCGCCATATCCCCAGGACGGTGTTTCTATGCTTAGCGCTTTCAGCTTGGTCTTTACTTGCTCCAGGTCAATACCTCGTTGTTGTTGCTGCTCCTCAAATAAGGCGTACGCTTTGTCACTCATCGTGGTTCCTCCTTGAAAAGTAAGTGAGTTATGGGGGGGAGGCCGCTTCGCTGCTGACCACCCATAAAGTCACTTTTATTTTAAAGTGTTAGCGTGTATACAAAGGCATTCGCGCGTAAATAAGTTAACACAACTTATTTACGTGTTTGAAACTAATTAAAAACCTCTTCGTACTATGGGCTTGTGGCCTGGATTATTGCAGTAAATTAGTACATTAAATTAGTTTGCTATGATCCTAAGTGTTCTATTAACTGCCTCTTCTTCCTAGCGTGTAAAGGCTGCTGGGACGCCGCCGTCGATGGTCAGCATACATCCGGTCGTCTTCTCCGCCTTGGATGAGGCGAAAAAGGCAATGCCCTCTGCGATATCCTGCGGGTAAATGTTAACCAGCAGCGTCGTTCGCTTGCGGTAATGCTCCTCCAGCTGGTCTGGCTCGATGCCGTAGGCAGCGGCTCGCTCGTTACGCCAATTGGAGTTCCAGATCGCCGAGCCTTGCAAAATTGCATCTGGCAAAATGATGTTTACGCGGATACCGTATTCCCCACCTTCTGCGGCAATACAGCGGGCCAGATGCGCCTCCAGCGCCTTGACCGAGCTGTAGGCCGTTACATTTTTACCTGCATAGACCGAGTTTTTGGAGCCGACGAACACCATGCTGCCGCCAAGCGTCTGTTCCTTCATCAGCTTGAACGCTTCGCGTGCGACCAGAAAATAGCCTGTTCCCAGCACGTTCACGTTTAAATTCCATTCCTTTAATGACGTTTCATCAAATGGACTGGATGTAGCAAGACCTGCATTGTTTACGATAATATCTGCACCGCCGTAGGTTAGCGCCGTTTCGGCATAGGCAGCCTGAATCTGATCTTCCTGCGTCACATCCATTTTTACGGCGATGGCACGGTTTTCACCGTAACTGCTGTTTATGTCTGCGGCTACCTTTTGTGCACCTTCCAGATTGAGATCTGCCAATACGACATGCGCACCTTCATCTACCAAACGCCATGCAGTTGCACTGCCGATTCCGCCTGCACCGCCTGTAATGAACGCAATTTTGCGTGAAAATTCCGCTTCTGCTGGCGCCAGTGACAGCTTGTAAAGCTCTAGCGGCCAGTATTCCACGTTGTAAGATTCATTTTCACTGAGCGAAACAAACTCCCCTAATGCCGTTGCTCCTCGCATGACAGCAATAGCACGATGATATAAGGCACCGCTTACCTGTGCATTACTCCAGCTTTTGCCTGTGTTGATCATCCCTACACCCGGAATCAAGATTACACGCGGCGCTGCTTCAAATCTCACGTCTCCTTCATGTCGATTACGCTCGAAATAAGCTTGGTACTGCTCTTTATAGGCTGCTATACCCTCGGCAAGCTTAACTTTCAGCCCCTCAACATCCTCTATATCCGGTGTCCAATCTACATAGAGCGGTTTCATTTTGGTATGAACCAGATGATCCGGGCATGCTGCTCCAACCTGGGATAAAGCACTAGAATCCAGGCCGTTCACAAACTCCAACACATCCTCCGCGTCATCAAAAGTGAGAATCATCTTTTTCTCATCACTGACTGCACCCCGGACGGATGGCATGACCTGGGACACTATGCTACGGCGCTCCTCTGAAGTAAGCGCTTTATATTTTGCGCCTCCAAACCCCTGCTTTTCCTCTTGGCGAGCTTTAATATAGCTTTCTGCTTCTTGGATGATTTCGATCGTTTTGGCATAAGCCGTTTCGGATGTGTCTCCCCATGTAACCAAGCCATGCTTCTCCATCAATACCAACTCAGCTTGTGGATGATCGAGTACCCCTTGGGCAATCATTTTCGACAGCTTAAAGCCGGGACGGATATAGGGTACCCATACAAAACGGTCACCGAAAATTTCCTTAGCGATTTCCTTGCCGTTATGCGCACAGCATAAGCTGATAATCGCGTCCGGATGTGTATGATCGACATGCTTAAAAGGCAAAAAAGCATGCAATAGCGTCTCAATCGAGGCACGCGGATGCTTGGCATCAATCATACAATTCGCCAGATAAGCAACCATATCCTCGTCAGATATATCTTCCCGCTCAAACAAAGGACGGATATCCTCCATACGAAGTCCTGTGAAGTTATGCGCTTTCATTGTTGCAAGATCGGAACCGCTACCCTTAACGTACATCACTTCCACTTCACGCCCGCGGAAATCCTCTATCGTTGTTTTGGCCGAAGTATTGCCGCCTCCCCAGTTGCACACGCTCCTATCTGTGCCAATCAGGTTAGAACGGTATACGAGTTGTTCCAGCGTGCTTTTCTGCTCAGATGCTTGTGAAGAATTCCATAGACTTTGTACCATAGGAAAAAGACCTCCAAGTTCTGTTTTGGTTTTGAATTGTTTTATTAAGGTGGATATTTTTTTGTTTATGGAGACTATAACACTTTTGTTTTAATTTGAAAATATAAAATACAAAAATAATCAAAAATAAATTTTAATTTTATCCATATGTAACACGAATATATCGTCTAGCTTAAAATATAATAAGGCCGTGCCGGGGTCAGGTCATAAGAACCTTTTCCGGTACAGCCTTTTGACAGGTAAATCACTTTATTGCCAAGCATATTGCTGCAAATTTGATTACGCTCTATTTTAAAGGAAGGAAGATCAGAACATATCAAGTTGTTTTTTTACGACTGCTGGTACACCTGCAGCCATGGCAAATTCGGGTATATCCTCTTTAACAAAGGCCCCACCACCGATCATAGACCAGCAACCAATGTGACGTTTCTCCCGTACCGAGGCACCAATGCCGATATAGGCACCCTCATCTATGGTTACATTGCCTGCCAGATTCACACCCGGGGCTATGGTTACATAATCGCCAATAACCGCATCATGACTCACGTTAACACTCCGATTGATAATTACATGCTGTCCGATCTTAATATTGTCTGACAGGACAGCCCCTTCAAAGACCATGCTTCCTTCTCCAATGGTGTTTCTTCGAGACAAACGAATACGGGGATGTATTAGCGGAGCTGCGATACGAAATCCCGATTGAATTGTATTATTAACGAATCGCTTCTTTAATGCCGGGTCACCCACCCCCGCACAGATCAGCTCCACCTCATATTTTAACGCTTCAATGTCATTCAACGTCCCCAGTACAGGAACGCCATTTACGATCTGCCCTTTCATCTCAGGTCGTTCATCCAAAAAACCTGCCACTTGCACTCCCAGCTCTTCACATAACCAGTTGATTTCCCTTGCATGTCCGCCCGATCCCCAAATCACGATTTTCCTCATCCGGTTGTCTCTTTTCCCAGGCCTCCCAGAACATTCACAATTCTTCGAACAATGATCTCGTCCAGTTCCTCCCACAAGGGCAGGCTGACAATATGTTTGGCAATATGTTCGGTAACATGAAGAGTAGACCGCGTATAGCTTTGGAACTGCTTCTGCTGATGGCACGCCGGAGAAAAATAGGTTCTGGCTTCTATTGAATTTGAGGCTAATAACTTAACGACCTCTTGATTCGTGTGTGAATCCGTACTAAGGAGAGGGATAAATTGATGGACAACTGATCCTTGCGTTTTTTGTATAGACCATCCTCGTTCTAATAAGTCTGCTTGAAGCAGTTCTTGAAGATAATATTCGTAGATCGTCCTTCTGTTCTCCCGTACAGTCTTAAAATGATCGAGGGTGGCTAAAGCGATAGCAGCGGTATACTCGGATATCTTACTGTTAAGACCTTGGGTGACAGACTCCCTGCTGCTGGAGAAACCGAAATTCCCTGCCTGACGAATTCGCTTAATGAGATCTTGGTCCAGACTGTATACCAATCCACCCTCTCCGATACCAAAAGATTTGGTGGCATGAAAGCTGAATACTACGGCCCCTCCAAAACCTTTGCCAAAATGGGTGGCTTCCTCGGGTGTTATCGTTCCAAAGCTGGCAGCAGCATCAATGACTACCGGAATTCCCTGTTCCTGCAGCTTATTATATACGGATAAATCAATGGCTGTACCGAAAGTGGCATATGGAACGATTACCGCAATCTCATCTCCCAGCAGCTTGACTGTCTGCTCTAACTGCTCCCTATTCATTTGCCAATTCTCCGGTTCAATGTCAAGGAAGTAGGGTTCTAACCCACACCACTCAGCAGCAAGTGGGGTGGCCGCAAAAGTAAAACTTGGCATAACTGCATATTTGCCCTGTGGTCGCTTGCTTTGGGCGATCGCCAAAATCAAGCCAATAGTAGCGTTATGAACGGTCACAGCCGAACCGATTCCATCAAACATTTGCGCAATGACCCGCTCTTCAAACAGGTTATTTAAGGGACCATAATTGGAGTAAATCCGGGTCTCTTCTATTTTCTCAAAATTAGAAATAAATCGTTCCTTTTTTACTAAATTAGGTCGTAAAAAGGGAATATCGAACATGAGCCAGCCTCCTTCGCATATGGGATGAGCAGACTAGGATTCCAATGTTTTTAATATCATTTCAATTCGCTCGATATCTGCAACAAATTGTGGACGACCCCTTATACGTTCCTGATAAGCATGAAGTGCAGTTTTAAACAAATCATCAGTATCAAGAAATCCATCATCTCTTGAGGCAATCATAATATCTAACCATTCCGTGAACGCATTTTGACCAAGCGTCTGATTATTTTGATTGGGATGTATTCGGAAATAGCTTAGTGCTTCAGGAATATAAACTGCTTTTCCTTTGGATAGTAAGTTCAACCAGGAAGCTAAATCATTAAGAAGAGAATACTGTTTTCCTTTATAAACCCCAAACCGTTCGATAAGATCTGTTTTTTTGAAAAACACTGTCGTAGGTTCACCAATCACATTTAAACAACGAGTTAATGCAACGTTTGCCAACATTCTTCCGTCCATTATCCTTGTTTCCTCGTACAGTCTTTCCGTTGCATAGAGCGGTGGGAGAATAGTCCCTGATTCATCCATGGTTTGCCGATACGAGGTAACCAGTGTGATGTTTTCGAAATTTTCAAAAAAATAGATCATCCTTGCTATTTTTTCTTTTTGAAACATGTCGTCATCCATCAAATAATTGATATATTCACCTGACGCCAAATCAAAACATTTATGCCAATTTCCTAGAAAAAGATTTTTATCATTTTTATAATATTTAATTTTGGGAAAAGAATCTAAATAAGAATCAAGCATTTCTTGTACTTCATTCGTTGTACTGTCATCACAGATAATGATTTCGATGTTCGGATAAGTTTGTTCCAATACACTGTCGATGGCGATTTTTAGTGTATGCGGCCGATTATATGCAGGTATAACTACACTTACTAATGGGCATTGCACGCTTACTCCACCTTTCCTTTATGCTTAGGTGTCTACGCCGGAGGTTTCAAACGATTTAATTTGCTATGTTCACATGGGCTGGCATTTTCCTCACATCCCCGAACACATACACATACATATACATATATATTGCTGAAAAATAAAATGATGCCGGGAAAATGGATGTTTCAATAAAAACAATACTAACATCTGAATCGGCACCTCCCTCTCGTTGGTGTTCGAAACTGGTAAAGGGGAATGATCATGTCATTGAATTTCACTCCGCTACTGACAGCTCATTTATTTGTATCGAAGAAGGTTTTAAAGGATCATGTAAAAGAATTGATAGATAGATTGGAAGAGAATCACATTACAATAAACTTGTATGAGGCTGATCAACCACTTATAGACAATAGCCTCCAAAAACCTCGGGTTTACGTCTCGCTCGGAGAAGAGTGGGGAGAATTTTCAGCACTAAAAGCGTTACCTGGTCACGAAAAAAAACGCTGGTTACACTTCCAATCACCAGACGAAATTCAACCTATGCATTTATTTTTCTGCTGGCTTAAGGCAACAGATCCTCTTCCGGAGAATAGAACGATTCCTCCAACACATTTCCCTTCAAACACACCTTTAATATCCGTGTTTACTGCCAGTTACAGATCAAAAGAAAAAATTCAACGACCTTATCAATCTTTATTAAAGCAGACCTACAAGAACTGGGAATGGGTAATCGTGGATGATTCCGGTGATGAAGATGAGACATACAAGGAGTATTTACTACCTTTAGAGGATCACCGTGTGCGAAGATACCGCCAAGATTCCCGCAATGGTTATATAGGGGCTATCAAAAGGTTTGCAGCCGGTCTATGTACAGGGGAAATTTTAGTAGAAGTTGATCATGATGATGAGCTAACTCCTGACTGCCTAGAGAAAATCGTCAAAGCATTTCAACAAAATCCTGACTGTGGCTTTGTTTATGGGGATTGTGCTGAGGTGTATGCAGGGAGCAATCATGCGCATTGGTACGGCTGGGATTGTGGCTTTGGTTACAGTATTCATTATCGAGTCTGGCTGCATGATATGAACAGATGGCAAAATGTACAAAAACATACGACCATTAATGGCAAAACCATTCGTCATCTGGTCGGTTTACCCAATCATCCACGTGCGTGGACGAGGGACTGTTATCATCTGATCGGAGGCCATCGCAATGAACTACTGGTAGCAGATGATTACGATATGCTGGTCCGGACGTTTCTTTGCACTAAATTTGTAAACATCCCCGATTTGATATATATCCAATATCGTAACGAACAAGGAAATAACACTACATTCCTCAGAAATAAGCAGATTCAGATTCTTGTAGGGGAACTATATAGATCTAATTTTCAAAGGATTCAAATGAGATTGAAAGAATTCGATTTACCACAGCTATTGCCTTATCGTCGTATATGGGAGACTTCTACGGATGATCCTGCCCGGAAATCTGCTCACGTTATTCAAGAAGATACCTCAAGATTCTCGATATTGTTCCCTATCCCCCATTCCTGCCCTGAAATAGAGCATACGCAATTAAATAAGACACTCCAAAAGGGCATTGAGAACAACTTTAGGGAGATCGAAATTGTGGTTGTAGGTCGAATTCCATCAGAAATCGAAACCTATGCCTCCAAAGCTCCCAGGGGAGCCATACGATGGTGGCCTATGGAGCCAAATGATTCATTAGAAACTTGTATTCAATATGCAAAATTTGTTGCGTCCTGTAAAGAGAAAGTGGTTGTGTTGCCCTAAATTACAACAATGCTGAATAGAATATAAGTCAACAATTATTTTCCAATACCTTTGTCGAAGTATCCTGGAATTATTTCCATGAAGCTTCGACAAAGGTTTTTTTGTTACAGCAGAACTGCAAACATGAACTTAAGACAAAAAAAGGACCCAAAAGTTATAAATAACTTTTGAGTCCTCTAAATATACCCTGACCTTAAGCTGGTCCTTGCTCACCTTGAGGTCCCTGAGGGCCTTGGTCACCTTGGACGCCTTGAACTCCTTGAGGGCCTTGGTCGCCTTGCGGTCCTTGAACTCCTTGAGGGCCTTGGTCGCCTTGGACGCCTTGAACTCCTTGAGGGCCTTGGTCGCCTTGGACGCCTTGAACGCCTTGAGGACCTTGGTCGCCTTGGACGCCTTGAACTCCTTGAGGACCTTGGTCGCCTTGGACGCCTTGAACCCCTTGAGGGCCTTGGTCGCCTTGAGGGCCTTGAGCACCTAGAGGGCCTTCAGCACCTTGTGGACCTAGAGGGCCTTGAGCACCTAGAGGGCCTTGAACACCTTGTGGACCTAGAGGGCCTTGAGCACCTTGGACGCCCTGAACACCCTGAGGGCCTTGGTCACCTTGGGCTCCTTGAACGCCTTGAGGTCCTTGGTCGCCTTGGACACCTTGAACGCCTTGAGGTCCTTGGTCGCCTTGGGCTCCTTGAACTCCCTGAGGTCCTTGGTCGCCTTGGACACCTTGAACTCCCTGAGGGCCTTGGTCGCCTTGGACACCTTGAACGCCTTGAGGTCCTTGGTCGCCTTGGACGCCCTGAACACCCTGAGGTCCTTGGTCGCCTTGGGCTCCCTGAACACCTTGAGGTCCTTGGGCTCCTTGAACGCCTTGAGGGCCTTGGTCACCTTGGGCTCCCTGAACTCCCTGAGGTCCTTGGTCGC
This sequence comes from Paenibacillus sp. AK121, assembly GCF_019042715.1. NCBI lineage: Bacteria > Bacillati > Bacillota > Bacilli > Caryophanales > Paenibacillaceae > Paenibacillus > Paenibacillus sp. AK121. The sequence continues at coordinate 328 of NZ_JAHPJM010000023.1, read as the reverse complement.
CTTGGGCTCCCTGAACTCCCTGAGGTCCTTGGTCGCCTTGGACACCTTGAACACCCTGAGGTCCTTGGTCGCCTTGGACGCCTTGAACTCCTTGAGGTCCTTGGTCGCCTTGGGCTCCCTGAACTCCCTGAGGTCCTTGGTCCCCTTGGGCTCCTTGAACTCCCTGAGGTCCTTGGTCGCCTTGGACGCCCTGAACTCCCTGAGGTCCTTGGTCGCCTTGGACGCCTTGAACTCCCTGAGGTCCTTGGTCCCCTTGGACGCCCTGAACTCCCTGAGGTCCTTGGTCGCCTTGGACGCCTTGAACTCCCTGAGGTCCTTGGTCCCCTTG
>NZ_JAHPJM010000022.1:0-40651 GCF_019042715.1 Paenibacillus sp. AK121 | reverse complement strand
TGGAGAGACCCAGGAATACCCGAGGATGGCTGGGATTTCATCGTTTGGAGCAGGAGGCGCCAATGCCCATGTCATCATTGAAGAGTACGTTCCGGAAGAGAAGGCGCCCATCCGTGTGACAGCTCACAACCCCGTTATTATTGTGTTGTCGGCCAAAAATGAGGAACGACTGAAACAGCAGGTCGAGAGATTACTGTCCGTGATCGGGAAAGGAGAGGTCACAGAAAGCAATCTGGCTGATGCAGCCTACACGCTCCAGGTAGGACGTGAAGCGATGGAAGAACGCTTGGCGGTAATTGCTGAATCGATGCCAGCACTGGTGGAAAAGCTGGAAGGATTTCTAGAAGGCCACGATGGGATATCCGAGCTGTACCGAGGACAGGTCAAGCGAAATAAAGAGGCACTGTCCGCACTGCTAGAAGATGAAGATATGGAAAAAATGATCGCTGCTTGGATTGGAAAACGGAAATACGCGAAGATTGTAGATCTTTGGGTAAAGGGACTGGCGATGGATTGGAGCATGCTTTATGGAGATGTCAAGCCGCAGAGAATGAGTCTGCCAGCCTATCCTTTTGCAAAGGAGCGGTATTGGATCACGGATATTAAAACCAAGCAGGCTTCCATTGAATCTACCAAATCTGTACAGCCAACGAATATATTTATCGATCAAAAAGCATCTACGGTAGCGGCAAATATTTCGCAAATGAATGGAAAAGAAAGCGACGATCCAAATTCCGAAGCTATTCCTTCGTATATCCAGAATATTCAGAGCCACATTTCCACCAGTGTCAAAATGAAGAAGATGCCAGATATTTCTTATCTAGCGGCTGAATACGAAAGAATTCCTTCGACTATGGTCGACAACCAAGCTTACTCGGAACAGGATGGGGCGACGCGAGGGACTAATCGGATGAGGAGGCTTACAGATGAAGGAAATGAATGATGTCTTATGCAAATTGCTATGGGGGTATTTGCAGTTGATGGGATTATGCCCTTATGCACATATGAACAAGAAAGCTATGATTGATGATTTTAAAACTAAAACAGCATTGCTGAGTTTGTACGATCGCTGGCTTGAAGAAAGCATAGAGGTATTGGCACGGAATCATTATTTTTATCGTAAAGGAGACTCTTATAGCGTAACGGATACCGCTTCGGTTGATGTGCAGGCTGTATGGAAGGAATGGGAATTGAAGAAAAGTGAATGGCTGAAAAATCCGGATCTCTCGGCCTGGGTTGTACTCGTAGAATCAACATTGCGTAAGTTGCCGGAAATTTTGACCGGAAACATACCTGCCACCGACATTGTTTTTCCTCAGTCCTCCATGAAGCTGGTGGAAGGCATATATAAAAATAGCCCTGCAGCAGATTACTTTAATGAAGTGCTGGGGGATATTGTGGTTTCCTACTTGAATGAACGGCTTAAGCATGACCCGACAGGGGCGATTCGAATCATTGAAATTGGTGCAGGCACCGGAGGAACCAGCGCTATGCTCTTCCATAAGCTTCGACCTTATCAGGAACATATTCATGAATACTGCTATACCGATAAATCCAGAGCATTTTTATTGCATGCACAAAAAGAGTATGGCCCGCAAAATCCTTACCTGACTTATAAAATTTTTAATGTGGAAGAGTCGGCTGTGGGACAAGATATCGAAACGGGCGGTTATGATATTGCGATTGCCACCAATGTCCTGCACGCCACGAGGAACATTCGGCATACGTTAGGCAATGTCAAAGCAGCGCTGCGAAAAAACGGCCTGATTCTTATCAATGAAATTAGTGGAAACTCGCTGTTAAACCACTTAACCTTTGGCTTGTTGGAGGGATGGTGGCTTTATAATGACCCTGAACTGCGTATTCCGGGCTCCCCCGGTTTATACCCTGAACGTTGGCAGGAGGTATTGGAAAACGAGGGATTCCGGTCCGTCTTTTTCCCTGCTCAGGAAGCGCATGAAGTAGGCCAACAAATTATTGTGGCTGAAAGTGATGGTATGCTTCGGCATCAACAGGAGCTTGAACATGACAAGCTTCCATTGAAACAGCGTGACACAGGGATTCAACCAGCTACTGATGTAACCGATGAAATGGCTGAAGAGCATGTCAGGGAGCTTATTGTAGAGAAGTTGGCAGAGGCCTTGAATGTGGACTTTTCAATGATTGATGTCCATGAGTCATTCGCAGATTATGGCTTGGACTCTATTCTTGGCGTCAACTTTGTACAGGATGTCAATCAGGGACTGGGCATTCATTTGCAGACTACAGACATCTTTGATTACAGTTCGGTAAAACAACTGACGGTATACATTTTAAGCCAATTTGGCGATACCGTTTTACAGGCCTTGGGACACAATGCTGATTCAATAGAGGATAGAAAAGATGCAAGCCGTGAAATCCAAGCGATTGAGGATAAGGATAAAGATTATGTGTTTAATCCGGTTCAAACGGCACGTGCATCCATTGAGCCAGAGGGACCTAAACAGGAGAATAAAGGGAAGGATTTAGCGCAAAGAGAGCCGATTGCGATTATTGGAATGAGCGGGCGATTTGCCGGGTCTGACAATGTAGATGAGCTTTGGAATCACCTTAAGAATGGCGACGATTTAGTAAAAGAGGTGACTCGGTGGGATCTTTCGAAATATCAGGAAAAAAATGCGAGCTACTGCAATTATGGAAGCTTTTTGGAGGATATTGATAAGTTCGATCCGCTTTTTTTCAATATTTCCGGACTGGAAGCGACTTACATGGACCCACAACAGCGGTTGTTTCTCGAGGAAGCATGGCATGCTCTAGAGGATGCGGGCTATGCGGGTACAGGGATGGATGGACGTCGGTGCGGAGTTTATGTAGGCTGTGCCGAAGGAGACTACCAGCGATTGCTGGGTGAAGACCTGCCTCCGCAAGCACTATGGGGCCATATGGGTTCCGTGATTCCCGCCAGAATCTCCTACTACTTGAATCTTCACGGACCAGCTATAGCTGTAGATACAGCTTGTTCCAGTTCGTTAGTTGCTGCCCATCTTGCTTGCCAAAGCTTATGGTCTGGGGAAACGGATATGGCTTTAGCTGGCGGGGTGTATATTCATACTACCCCTCGCTGTTATTTATATGGTGACAGGGCAGGCATGTTATCTCACACAGGGCACTGTTATACCTTTGATGACAGGGCAGACGGAATGGTTCCGGGTGAAGCCGTTGGCGCGGTTGTGCTCAAACGGCTTGACGAAGCAGTTGCCGATGGTGACCACATCTATGGGGTGATTTTAGGTTCAGCGATTAATCAGGACGGCACCACGAATGGACTTACTGCACCAAGCCAGAAGTCTCAGGAGCGACTGGAGCAATATGTGTACGATACTTTTCATATTCATCCAGAGCAAATCCAATTGGTGGAAGCGCATGGGACAGGTACCAAATTGGGAGATCCGATTGAATATCAGGCATTGACGCGAACATTTAGAAAGTATACGGACAAGAAGGAATATTGCGCGATCGGGTCCATTAAAACGAATATCGGTCATACGCAAATTGCAGCAGGAATTACAGGAGTAATTAAGCTGTTATTGTCATTAAAACATGAGCAGATTCCGCCTTCACTTCATTTCCAATCAGGCAATTCCAATATTCAGTTTGCGGATAGCCCTTTTTATGTCAATACGCAACTGCAGAATTGGTTGATTGAGCCTGAAGCCAGACGTTGTGCTGCGGTTAGCTCCTTTGGTGCCAGTGGAACTAATGCCCACATGGTCATCGAAGAGGCTCCACATACAAAACGAAGACATTCCGAAAAGCCGGCTTATTTCATTCCGCTGTCCGCCCGGACTTCACAACAATTACGCCGCCAGGTGGAGCAACTGATTGCATATTGCGAACAGGAGCCTGAGGCAGACTGCGGTAACATGAGCTATACATTATTGCTTGGGAGAAAGCACTGCAATCATCGGCTTGCATGTGTTGCCCGCAATCAAGGTGAGCTTGTCATATCCCTTAAAAGGTGGCTGGAAAAAGGCAGTTCTCCTCAAGTTTATTATTCTGAACTACACGAAAAAGACCAACGCATTCAATCGTCCTTGAAAAGATATGGAAATGAATGTATCCAAAACTGTCAAAGTGCAGGTGATGCCCGCGAGTATTTGGAGTTTTTAACTACGATTGCGGATTTATATGTTCAGGGATATCCGTTAGACTTTGAGCGTTTGTTTTCAAATGAACAGTACTCCAGAATTCCGCTACCGACTTATCCTTTTGCAAAAGAGCGGTATTGGGCGCCTGGGAATGAAGCTCAAATGGCTAAGAGCATAGGTATAGAAAGTGAAATCGAATTAACGATTTCTAGAGCAGAGGAAAAGCCAGTGGCTACAGCTAGCCATACCCTGCTGCTGGAGCCAGTTTGGAAGGAGCAGAATGTACCGCCGGAGGTCGAAGCCCCTGCTTATGACCGCCGTATCATCTTGCTGTGCGAGTCGGACGAGACTTTGCCTGAACAGCTTGAAGCGAGAGTGAACGGAGCGGCGCAGGTCTTGGCCTTCTCGTCCGGGAAAAGCCGGGTGGATGAGCGGTTTCAGGCCTATGCAGTTCAGACCTTTGAGAGCATCCAAAGCATTCTCAAAGACAAGCCTTCGGGAAGGGTGCTGGTTCAGCTTGTCGTGACGGCGGCTGGAGAAGGGCAGCTCTTTTCGGGACTTTCGGGTCTGCTGAAGACCGCCCGGCTGGAAAATCCGAAACTCATCGGCCAATTGATCGAAGTGGAACAGGGAGAATCTGAGGAAAGCCTGGGGGCGAAGCTGGAGGAAAACAGCCGCAGTCCGGTGGATGGATGGATTCGCTATGAAGGCGGTCAACGGAAAACCGCTTGCTGGAGCAGGTTCGAGCCATCTCGGCCGGATGAGAAGTTGCCATGGAAAGACGGTGGCGTTTATCTTATTACCGGCGGCTTTGGCGGTCTGGGGCTGCTTGTTGCAGAAGAGCTGGTGCGGCATACCCGAGCAGCGACTGTGATCCTGACAGGCCGGTCGTCGCTGGATGGAAACAAGCAGACGAGGCTAAAGGAGCTGGAGTCCTTAGGGGCCAGAGTGGTGTATAAGCAGGGGGATATCACCGACAGGAACACGGTGACTGGCTTGCTGGAAAGCATCCAGGAGGAATTTGGGCGTGTCCACGGGATTATTCACTGTGCAGGGGTGATTCACGATAACTTCATTCTCAAGAAAAGCAGGGAAGAATTTATCGAGGTGCTTGGACCGAAGGTCCAAGGGCTAATCCATCTGGATGAGGCAAGCAGCGGTCAGGATCTGGACTTCTTCGTGCTCTTTTCCTCCATCTCGGGTAGCCTGGGCAATGCGGGACAGGCCGATTATGCCACCGCCAACGCCTTTATGGACGCGTATGCGGCATACCGAAATACCCTGGTGGAAGCCAAGCAACGACGGGGCCGGACGCTATCCATCCGCTGGCCGCTGTGGAAAGAGGGTGGGATGCGGATCGATGCGGACACGGAAAAGCTCATGAGACAGAACATGGGCGTTACGACCCTACAAACCGAGTCGGGCATTGAGGCGTTGTACCAATGCCTGTCCTCAAGCAAAGAGCAGGTGATGGTCCTAGAAGGAGAGCCTGAAAAAATCGAGACCTATCTGGCGAAATCCATTCCGCATATCAGTATCCGTGCGATACAGGCATCTGCGCCGAAGCTGGATGCGGCCTTACTTTACGATAAAACTTTGCATCATCTCAAGGCGCTGTTGGGAGAGGTGACCCGGCTGAGCGTTGGTAGCATCGAAGCTCATGAACCGCTAGAGCGCTATGGCATTGATTCCATTATGATTACCCAACTGAATGCCAAGCTGGCAGGATCTTTTGGCGAGCTGTCCAAGACGCTGTTTTATGAGTACCAGACCTTGCGTGCCCTGGCAGAACATTTAGTGGCGGAATACGCACCGGAGTGCATGCAGTGGGTCGGAATGAGTCCAGACATGCAGCTGGTGGAGGAAACGACTGCGGCAACCCGGTGTGCCGAAGAAGAAAGCGCGTCAGTTGCGGAACAAACGATTGCGGAAGAGGCGACAGCGAAGCTTACCCGAAGCTACGTGAAGCCGGTTCGAAGCTATGTGCAGTCTGGCGCAGAGGAAACACGTGAGCCGATCGCCATCATTGGTATGGCAGGCAAGTATCCAGGTTCGAAGGACATGAACGAATATTGGGAAAATCTCAAAGCAGGGAAGGATTGTATCGGCGAAATCCCGCAGGAACGCTGGTCGCTGGAAGGATTCTTTCAGCCTGATAAAGAGGAAGCAGCTGCGCATGGCAAAAGTTACAGCAAGTGGGGCGGTTTTATCGAAGGCTTTGCGGAATTCGATCCACTGTTTTTTAATATTGCACCGCGGGAAGCACTCAGTATGGACCCTCAGGAAAGGCTGTTCATTGAAGCCTGCTGGGAAGCGATGGAGGATGCAGGCTACACCAGAGAACAGCTTGCAGTAAGACATAACAGCCGGGTAGGTGTATTTGCGGGAATTACCAAAACAGGATTTGATCTGTACGGTCTTGATCTATGGAGAAAGGGAGCGCAAATATTCCCTCACACTTCCTTTAGCTCGGTAGCCAACCGAATTTCGTACCTGTTCAATTTGCAGGGACCAAGCATGCCGGTGGATACGATGTGTTCGTCTTCGTTGACCGCGATTCATGAAGCGTGTGAGCATCTATACCGCGGAGAATGCGAGCTGGCCATGGCAGGAGGAGTGAACCTGTATTTGCATCCGCTGAGCTATGTCGGACTTTGCGCGAACCAGATGCTGTCCATAGATGGACAGTGCAAGAGCTTCGGAAAGGGAGGCAACGGCTTTGTCCCAGGAGAAGGCGTGGGGGTCGTGCTATTGAAGCCGCTGTCCAAGGCGATAGCAGATGGAGACCCGATCCATGCGCTCATCCGGGGAACGAGCATCAACCATGGGGGCAAGACCAACGGGTATACAGTGCCTAACCCGACTGCTCAAGGGGAGTTGATCCGATCAGCACTGGAACGAGCCGGGGTACATGCCCGGACCATCAGCTATATTGAAGCTCACGGAACCGGTACAGAACTGGGAGATCCTATTGAAGTAACCGGTCTGACCCAGGCTTTCAGGAAGGATACGGCAGACAAAGGATTTTGCGCCATGGGCTCTGTGAAGTCCAACATCGGACATTTGGAGGCGGCAGCGGGCATCGCAGGGATTGGGAAAATTGTCCTGCAGATGAAAAACCGGACGCTGGTTCCCAGCCTGAACGCCCAGGAACTGAATCCGAACATTCCTTTTGAGCAGACGCCGTTTGTTGTCCAGCAGGAGCTAGAGGAATGGAAGCGGCCTGTGGTTGAACTCGATGGAGAGACCCAGGAATACCCGAGGATGGCTGGGATTTCATCGTTTGGAGCAGGAGGCGCCAATGCCCATGTCATCATTGAAGAGTACGTTCCGGAAGAGAAGGCACCCATCCGTGTGACAGCTCACAACCCCGTTATTATTGTGTTGTCGGCCAAAAATGAGGAACGACTGAAACAGCAGGTCGAGAGATTACTGTCCGTGATCGGGAAAGGAGAGGTCACAGAAAGCAATCTGGCTGATGCAGCCTACACGCTCCAGGTAGGACGTGAAGCGATGGAAGAACGCCTGGCGGTAATTGCCGAATCGATGCCAGTACTGGTGGAAAAGCTGGAAGGATTTCTAGAAGGCCACGAGGGGATATCCGAGCTGTACCGAGGACAGGTCAAGCGAAATAAAGAGGCACTGTCCGCACTGATAGAAGATGAAGATATGGAAAAAACGATCACTGCCTGGATCGGGAAACGGAAATATGCGAAGATTGTGGATCTTTGGGTGAAGGGACTGGCGATGGACTGGAGCATGCTTTATGGAGATGCCAAGCCGCAGAGAATAAGCTTGCCAGCCTATCCTTTTGCAAAGGAGCGGTATTGGATCACGGATATTACGATCCCATCTGTAGAAAGAATCCCTAGTGAATCTCAAGAAAAAGCAGTTCATGTTCAATCTCAAGTGATGGAGCCTGCACCTCCTGAAGCTTTAATGCTATCCGGTTTTTCCAGTAGTTCTGAAAAACCAAGCGGGATTTCCTTACGGAATTTGTCGGACAGTCAGCCGCAGCTTAGTAAGTCTGCCAACCAGCAGGGGTCTCCGATTATTTTAACTTCTCCGGAAGGGGTAATGCCTACATCAGAAAAGGACAAAAAGACGGAAGAACAGACGCCTGTGGCTCCTGCCCTATCCATATCGTCAGAAATATTGCAGGAGGAGCTGACAACAAGTCTGGCGCAAGCTTTATATATAGATCGGGATGAGATCGATGAGGATAAAAACTTTGTTGATCTTGGATTGGATTCCATTATAGGCGTAGAGTGGATTCGAAACATTAATAAACACTACCACACATCCATAACAGCGACAAAAGTCTACGATTATCCGACCATACGGGAGTTTAGCAAATTTTTAGAAAAGGAATTGGGCGATCGTGTGGCCGAATTAATCATGCCGTCTTCTGCTGCGTCTATTCCAGATCAGGCACCTGCGAAGCATTTACCGCCGCTCGTATCATTTGAAATGAATAAGCAGGCAGAGACTTCACTTCAGATCCATTTGATGCCGATATCGCCTGAAAAGCAGCCGCAATTCGGCACAACTCCGTCTGGTGTCTCTACAGGGGAATTACAGGAAGAACTGACGGCAAGCCTAGCTGAAGCCTTATACATGGAACAGAGCGAGATTGAGGCAGATAGAAACTTTATAGACATCGGATTGGATTCCATTATAGGCGTAGAATGGATTCGAAATATGAATAAGCGCTACGGCACATCCATTGCAGCTACCAAGGTCTACGATTATCCGACTATTCTGCAATTTACCGAGTTTTTGGCACAAGAAATCAATAAGCATGGGGGTAAGAAAAGCTTCGTTCAGCAGCCCTTGGACACAGTCACAGGCACGGACAAACCTATAGCAGAAGTCCATTTGCCGCGAACAGACCCGATCCAATGCTCTCCAGCGCAGTTGCCTAAAGCGGAAACGGTGCCATTGCGTCGGGTAAAAGCAGAAGAGGAATCAGTGTCAGCAACTTCGGAGAATCAAGATGCAATTGCAATTGTCGGGATTTCGGGAAGATATCCTGGTGCCGAAGATGTACAGCAATATTGGAAAAATCTCGCTCAAGGCCAAAACTCCATTGTTGAAATCCCGAAGAACCGCTGGGACGTAGACTCGTTGTATGATCCGCGTCCGGCACAAGAGGGGAAAGTAAATTGCAAGTGGCTGGGTGCCCTGGAGGATATAGAATATTTTGACCCGTTATTTTTTAATATATCTCCTACCGAGGCGGAAGGGATGGACCCGCAGCAGCGCATCTTTTTGCAAGAAGCCTATAAAGCCTTTGAGGATGCAGGTTATAGCGGCTCGCAGTTGGGAAATAAAAAATGCGGCGTTTATCTTGGCATTTTAAATAATGAGTATAGTATGATGCGCTACAAGAATGAAGCACAGTTCAGCAATACTACCGGGAATAGCAACGCTATTGCAGCGGCTCGTATTTCCTATTTTCTTAATCTGAAAGGACCTGCCATATCTGTGGATACGGCATGCTCCTCATCGCTGGTGGCTACTCACCTTGCTTGCCAGGCTTTATCAAATAAAGAGATTGAAATGGCGCTGGTCGGCGGTGTGTCCTTATACCTGACCCCAGAATCCTATATAGGTATGTCTGCATCGGGAATGTTATCACCAGATGGTCAGTGTAAGACATTTGACAACAGTGCCAACGGCTTTGTTCCAGGCGAAGGAGCAGGGGGGCTGGTTCTGAAGCGGCTAAAGGATGCGGAAGCTGACCGGGATCACATCTATGGGGTTATTATCGGAACTGGGATCAATCAGGATGGAAAAACCAACGGAATTACCGCGCCAAGCGCAAACAGCCAAATAGAGCTTGAGCAGGAGATATACAATAAGTATCAGATTGAACCCGAAAGTATTAGCTATGTTGAAATGCATGGGACAGGCACTAAGCTGGGCGATCCTATTGAATTGGAGGCTTTATCCACAGCTTTCAAAGAAAAAACAGATCAGAAGAAGTTCTGTGCCATAGGCTCGGTAAAGAGTAATATCGGGCATACTTCGGCAGCAGCAGGCGTAGCAAGCATACAAAAAGTGCTATTATGCATGAAGCATAAGAAACTGGTACCGACACTGAATTTCAAGAACCCGAATGAACATTTTGATTTTGATGATTCTCCATTTTATGTAAATACACAATTGAAGGACTGGGAACCTTCTCGCGGGAACAAAAGACGTGCCGCAGTGAGCTCTTTTGGTTTTAGCGGTACCAATGCCCATCTTATTATTGAAGAATATCGTCCTGAGGTTGGAAAATTACCAGCAGACGACGAACCGCATAGTCCCGTTCTTTTCGTATTGTCTGCCAAAAATGAGAAGCAATTAGTAACCTATGCCGAAAACATGAGAAACTTTATTGCATATCAGCCAAATCTTAATTTGGCTGATATGGGGTATACGCTACAGGTGAGCCGTGAGCCGCTGAACCATCGTCTGGCTTTTGTGGCAGATTCAAAAGAGAATCTGCTAAAAACGCTGGATGGATTGATTCATCATCAACTGCCAGCTGGAGTCCTGACGGCTCAGGTGAAAAAGGGCAAAGAAGGGATCGGGCTCTTTGAGGCAGATGAAGATGCCAAATCCTTGCTTGAAACCTGGATCAAGAAGAGAAAATTAGAAAAAATTGCGGAGCTGTGGGTACAGGGTCTAACGATGGATTGGAACAAGCTGTATGGGGACATCAAGCCTCGCCGGATTAGTCTACCCACCTATCCTTTTGCAAAAGAACGGTGCTGGGCGCCCGAGCTAGACAATAAGGCAGGCAAAGGCACGACTTCTGTCATTGCGGCTGCACTTCATCCTTTGCTGCACCAAAACACCTCCGATTTTTCGGAACAGCGGTTCAGCTCGACTTTTACAGGTCAGGAGTTTTTCCTGAAGGATCATGTAGTAAATGGTCGCAAGGTGCTGTCTGGGGCTGCATCCCTTGAAATGGCGCGGGCGGCAGTGGAGCAGTCACTAGGGACGGATGAGGGCCACCTGGTCGGAATGTGCCTTAAAAATGTGGTTTGGGCACGGCCTATTACCCTAGAGGATGGCCCAATACAGTTGCATATCGGGCTTTTCCAGAATGAAGATCAAGAGATTTCATATGAGATTTATGGAAATAACGGAGCCGGTGATACAGAGCTTATGATATATAGCTACGGCAATGCGGTACGGAGATCGGCGGTGGAGGTTCCTGCATTGAATATAAAAGATTTGCAGGATACATGCAGCAGAAGCTTTTATCCGACAGCATTGTATGGCGTTTTCAGAGATTTGGGGATTGATTACGGTCCCGGGCATCAGGGGATTGAGATGGTATATGCGGGAGAAGGTCAGGTGCTGGCGAAGCTATCATTGCCCTCCTCAGTCTCTGACACTCAAAGCCAATTTGTCTTGCATCCAAGCATGATCGATTCCGCTTTGCAGGCATCCATAGGCTTGACGCTGGGCTCTGGCGAGACTAAGCCCGCTCTGCCGTATGCCATTCAGGAAGTTGAAATTATAAAAAATTGCAGCTCCACCATGTGGGCGCTGATTCGATACAGTGCAGACGGTAAAGCGGGAGATAAGGCACAGAAACTAGATATTGACCTGAGCGACGAAACCGGAGAGATCTGCGTGAGAATAAAGGGTTATTCATCAAGAATTTTGGATATAGAGTCTATTTCCATAGACGCGCAGTCCAATTCCGGTACCTTGATGCTTGAACCTGTGTGGAAAGAGCAGGGAGTTACCATAGAGGGTGATTTACCTGTGTATGATCGCCATGTCGTGATCCTTTGCCAGCCGTCCGGGATTTCCTGTGAACAAGTAGAAGCTCAAATAAGCGGCGCACAATGTATATTATTGAAACCTGATCAAAACAGAATCGGGGAACAGTTCCAGCGTTACGCCGTTCAGGTACTTGAGCTGATGCAAAGAATTTTTAGCGAAAAAAACCATGGCAAGGTGTTAATCCAGATTGTCACTAACGACCAGGAGGAGCAGCAGCTTGTATCAGGGCTCTCGGGTCTTTTAAAAACCTCCAGAATAGAACATCCAAAACTGGTGGGACAGTTGATAGAACTTGAACAGGATGAGGCCCCGAGTGCAATCATAGATATTTTAAAAGAAAACAGCTGGAGTCCTGAAGACATCCAGATCCGGTATGGGAAAGGCAAACGGTGGATTTACAGTTGGAACGAGGTTCCGTTTTCTCCGGAAATGGCAGACATCCCGTGGAAGGAGAACGGAGTATACCTCATTACCGGTGGTGTTGGTGGCTTGGGACTTATTTTTGCCAAAGAGATTGTAAATAAAGTTCATAATGTTGCGTTGATTTTAACGGGGCGTTCCGCGCTGGATGAGGGCAAGCGGGCAGAGATAAAGAAATTGGAGTCATTAGGAGCACGAATAGCATATAAGCAGGCCGATGTGTCCCAGGAGCAGGCGGTGGCTGATTTAATTCGGGAAATTGAGGCAGAATTCGGAAGCTTGAATGGCATCATTCACAGTGCAGGGGTAATTCGTGACAACCGTATACTCAAAAAAAATAGCAGGGAAATGCTGGAGGTTCTCGCTCCCAAAGTATTAGGGGTAGTGAACTTGGATCAGGCGAGCAAGAACCTGCCTCTTGACTTCTTCATTCTGTTTTCGTCGGTAGCCGGAGGACTGGGCAATCAGGGACAGGCGGACTATTCTACCGCTAATGCCTTTATGGATGCTTACGCCAGATACCGGAACGCTTTGACAGGATCGCAACAGCGCCAGGGCCAAACGATATCTATCAATTGGCCACTATGGAAAGAAGGCGGGATGCATATTGATGAGGAGACGGAGAAGCTGGTAAAACAGCACACAGGCATGGGCAGTATTTCAACTTCTTCCGGCATTCAGGCCTTGTACCGTGCCATGCTTACGGGTGCTGATCAGGTTATGGTGATGGAAGGCAATCTCGAAAAAATGAAAAGAACAGTAGGTTTAATAGCAATTCCGGAAACCAGACAGCTTGAAAAGGTAGCGGGTGCTTCAGCAACTATTTCAGCAATTTCTACTGAAAGTAATGCCGCACCGGACCTGCTGGACAAGGTGCAGATCGCCATGATGCAGGCGGTATCGAAATTGCTGAAAGTCAAACTTGAAGATATTGATGCCTATGTCGAACTGAGTGAGTATGGCTTTGATTCCATCTTGCTCACGCAATTTGCCAACAACATCAATCACTTGTACCGACTTGAGCTGACACCTGCCGTATTCTTTGAATACACTACACTTCATGACTTCTGCAGGTATTTAGTGGACGAATATGCTACCTTGCTTGGTGAGCAGTTTGTCGTCCAGATCCGGACTGAGCCTGCTGTGCAGAATGAAGAGGAGGATAAGGAAGACTGCATCCGCAGTAGACGCCAGCGTTTTCGATTTGCAAACAATAATGTGCTAGCTATGCCGCAACAGACCCAGGCGGGTTCTGAACCTATTGCAATTGTAGGCATAAGCGGTGTCTTTCCCATGGCCCGGGATGTAGATGAGTTTTGGAAAAATCTTGAGGAAGGCAGGGATTGTATCACTGAAATACCTGAGGATCGCTGGGATTGGAAGGCATATTACGGTGACCCTGCGGATGAGAGCAATAAAACAAACATCAAGTGGGGCGGGTTTATTGACGGGATATATGAGTTTGACCCTTTATTTTTTGGAATTTCACCGAGGGAAGCCGCACTCATGGACCCGCAGCAGCGCCTATTGATGACTTATATTTGGAAGGCGATTGAAGATGCTGGGATTCAGGCAGCAGGGCTATCTGGAACCCGTACAGGCATCTTTACAGGAACCGCAAATAGCGGCTATAGCGGAATGATCTATCAGGGAAATGTGGGTGTCGAGGCATACTCCTCCAGTGGAATGGCGCCGTCGGTGGGACCCAATCGTATGAGCTATTTCCTTAATATTCATGGTCCGAGCGAGCCTGTCGAAACAGCTTGCTCCAGTTCACTGGTGGCCATTCACCGGGCAGTAAAGGCTATAGAAGATGGAAGCTGCGAAATGGCAATTGCAGGTGGTGTCAATGTAATTATCACACCTGAGCTTCATATCAGCTTCAATAAAGCAGGGATGCTGTGTGAGGATGGCCGATGCAAAACCTTCTCTGATCAAGCCAACGGTTACGTGCGCGGTGAAGGGGCGGGCATGCTTTTCCTGAAAAAGCTGAAGGATGCAGAAAAGGCTGGAGACCATATTTACGGCATAATTCGGGGCACAGCCGTTAATCACGGAGGCCGGGCGAATTCTCTGACAGCCCCCAATCCGAGGGCACAGGCGGATTTGCTGGTAAATGCATATACAAAGGCCGGTATCGACCCAAGGACAGTCTCTTACATTGAGGCCCATGGAACAGGCACCGAATTAGGCGATCCAATTGAAATTAACGGATTGAAAGCAGCCTTTAAAGAGCTTTATGAGACTATAAAGGGACCCGGGATCAATGAACCCCATTGTGGCTTAGGTTCAGTGAAGACCAATATCGGACATCTGGAATTGGCTGCTGGGATCGCCGGTGTCATCAAAGTGCTGCTTCAGTTGAAGCATAAAAAACTTGTTAAAAGCCTTTATTGCGATGCAATGAATCCCTATATCAAACTTGAAGACAGTCCATTCTATATCGTTCAGGAGACGAGGGAATGGAAGCAGCAGCAAGATGCTTCTGGGAAAAATATTCCTCGGAGAGCGGGGGTCAGCTCTTTTGGATTCGGCGGTGTCAATGCCCATTTGATCATCGAGGAGTATGTTTCGGAAAATCAGAAGAAAGAGCCGGTTACCTTCGCTACCCAAAAGCCAGCTATTGTTGTGCTGTCAGCCAAGACTGAAGCACAGCTGCAAGATCAGGCACGGCAATTGCGGGCTGCAATCCGGGTGCGCCAGTTCACAGACAGCAGTCTGGGAGATATAGCGTATACCCTGCAGGCGGGACGCGAAGCGATGGAAGAACGTTTGGCCTTCACTGTAGTTTCTCTCTCCGAGCTTGAGGAGAAGCTAAAGGGATTTGTGGAAGGCCGAGAAGGTATCCATAGCTTATATGTTGGGCAGGCAAAACGCTATAGAGAAGAAAATAGAGACCGGGAAACACAAAAGGGTGCGGCCGAGACGATTGAGGCGTTAGTTAGTGAAAGCGACTATGCCCAAATCGCACGCCTTTGGGTAAAAGGCGCGGTTTTTGACTGGGACGTGCTGTACGGAAAGAATAAGCCGAACCGTATTAGCCTGCCTACCTATCCTTTTGCCAGGGAACGTTATTGCATAATCGATACCAATAACCTGAGCGGAGCAAACAATGTTGGGCCGAAGCAGGAGACGTCAGCGATCATTCATCCTTTGCTTCAGCAAAATACGTCCGATATTTATGGACTTCAGTTCAGCTCCACATTTACGGGAAGAGAATTTTTCCTCACTGATCATGTGATCAAGGGACAGAAGCTTTTGCCTGGAGTGGCCTACCTTGAAATGGCGCGAGCGGCAGTAGAGGAAGTCGCTACATCTCCGGAAGAAAGTCGGATTTGTGTTCGTCTAAAAGATGTATTATGGCTCCGGCCTGTGGTAGCTGAGGAGCGGCCGATTGCTATAAATATCGGGCTTTATCCGCAAGATGGCGGAGAAATTGCCTATGAAATCTACAGCAAGTCTGAATCAGTGGACACGGAGCTAGTTGTGCATAGCGAAGGCAGCGTAGCGATTGTTCCGTTGGCCGAGATTCCTGTCATAGATATTGAAGCCTTGCTGGAGCAGTGCAATCTAGGTACCTATTCATCCCAGCAGTGTTATGAGGCGTTTGCAGCGATGCAGGTTTCCTATGGGCCGGGATATCAAGGAATTGAAAAGATATATACCGGCGTGGGTCAGGCACTTGCCAAGTTGTCCTTGCCTTCTTCTGTTTACCAGACCATGGGACAGTTTGTGATGCACCCTAGCTTGATGGATTCCGCTTTGCAGGCGTCCATAGGCCTGATTATGGGCACAGGCGGAGACCTCATGTCTGACGGTAAAGCTTCTATAAAGCCAGCTTTACCATTTGCATTGGAAGAGCTTGAGGTGTTTAGCGGCTCCACATCAGAGATGTGGGCTTGGGTCCGTTATCGTGAAGGCAGCAGACAGGATGGTCCAGTGCAAAAGCTCGATATTGATTTGTGCGATGTGCAGGGGAATGTTTGTGTAAGCATGAAGGGCTTCTCATCACGAATTGCAGAAGGAGGAACTAGGGGATCAGGGGAATCAGATGAATTGACGATACCTGAGACTTTGATGCTTGAGCCTGTATGGGAAGAACAAGCGCCTGCCCCGAGAGGAACAGCACCTAATTATCAGCAGCATCTGGTAATTCTATGTGAACCAGCACCTATTTCCGGGGAAATGATTGAATCACAAATGAACGGGGTGCATTGTCTCATCTTGCAATCCGAAGAGGAAAGCATGGATGCACGGTTTAGAACTTATGCAGCTCAGGTGTTTGAGCAAATTCAACATGTGCTTAAAACCCACTCCAAACACAAAACATTGATTCAGCTTGTCATTCCGGTACAGGATCACAGGCAGGTATACTCGGGACTTTACGGACTCTTACAAACAGCGCGGCTTGAGAATCCCGGACTGGTGGGCCAACTGATCGAAGTGGATGTGGAGGAAGCTGCAGCAGGTATTATAAATATCCTGCAAGAAAATAGCCGCAACTCCATGGATACACATATCCGCTATCAGTGGGGCAGACGATATGCAGCCGCATGGACGGAAATCCAATCCTCGTGGGAAGCGGGCCGTATTCCGTGGAAGGACTCAGGGGTATATTTGATTACCGGAGGAACAGGTAGTCTTGGTTTGATTCTGGCTGAAGAAATGGCACGACAGACCAAAGATGCCCTTTTAATTCTCGTTGGACGATCTGTGCTTCGCGGTCACACCAAAGCAAGGATTGAGGAAATAGAGGCTCTAGGAGCAAGAGTCGTATTTCGACAGGCCGATGTCGCCGATAAAAGAGCGGTTGAGGATTTGATCCGGGATATTCAGGAAGAGTTTGGGAAGCTGGACGGAATTGTTCACGGCGCCGGGGTGACCAGCGATAATTTCATTATAAAAAAAACAGGGGAGGAATTGCAGAAAGTATTGGCGCCAAAAGTTACAGGATTGATGAATTTGGATCAGGCCTGCAAGGATCTTCCGCTGGACTTTTTTGTCCTGTATTCATCTGTTGCCGGCAGCCTTGGGAATATAGGACAGGCTGACTATGCTGCTGCCAATGCCTTTATGGATGCCTATGCCAGATATCGCAATACGCTTGTAGAACAGAAGCAACGTCAGGGGCAGACGCTTTCTATCAACTGGCCGCTGTGGAAAGAAGGCGGAATGCGTATTGATAGAGAAACGGAACAAATCATGGAGGAAATGGGGATGTTTGCTATGGAGACCGATACAGGAATGAGGGCTTTGTACCAAAGTCTGGCTTCCGGAAAAGATCAAGTCATGGTATTGGAAGGGCGTGCCAATCAGCTCAGAGAAACGCTCTTGCAGCAGCCATCCCTGAATCAGGCTGAAGATGCCTCCTCTATGATTATGGAGAGCAGAAAGGAGTCAGGAATCGGACAAGATTTTCTTGCCGAAAAAGCGGCAAATTATTTAAAGCAACTGCTTGCTGCATCGATCAGACTGCCGGCAAGGCAAATTGAAGTCGATGCCCCTATGGAGAAGTATGGAATTGACTCTATTATGATCAGACAGCTGACACGTGAACTGGAGAAAACATTCGGAACACTACCCAAAACGTTGTTTTTTGAATACCAAAGTATCCGGGAGCTGACCCAATATTTTCTTGAAGTTCACCAGAAGCAGCTGATTCAACTGCTTGGAATGGAGGAAGAGGTTAACGCCGTCCAAGCGTTTACGTCTTCTACTGTGAAGGATAGCCCAGGAAGGCCACTTTCCAGTAGCCGAAGAGAAGCTCGTGAAATGCCGGCTCAGACACAATTACTGGATCAGAAAAAATTCCAACCGCAGCCGGAAACAGTAGGCGGTACGGGGGATATTGCCATTATCGGCTTGTCGGGCATGTATCCTGAGGCGGAGAATGTTGGGGAATTCTGGAACAATCTGCGCAATGGAAAGGACTGCATTACGGAAATTCCCAAAGAGCGTTGGGATCACAGCATACACTTTGACGAGGAAGCGGACAAATCCGGGAAAGCTTACAGCAAGTGGGGAGGCTTTATCAAAGGCGTGGATCAATTTGATCCGAAGTTTTTCAACATCTCTCCTAGAGAAGCAGAAATCATCGATCCACAGGAGCGCTTGTTCCTAAAATGCGTCTATGAAACGATCGAGGATGCAGGCTATACACGAGAAGGGCTTGGTTTGGAAAGGAATGTAGGCGTTTTTGTCGGAGTTATGTATGAAGAATACCAGCTTTATGGGGCGCAGGAGCAGGCTAGAGGCAAAATGATTGCCGTACCAGGGAATCCGGCCTCCATTGCAAACCGAGTTTCTTATTTCTGTAATTTCCACGGGCCAAGCATGGCCGTGGATACGATGTGCTCATCCTCATTGACGACCATTCATCTAGCCTGCCAGAGCTTACAGCAAGATGAGTGTGAGCTTGCCATTGCTGGCGGTGTCAATGTCTCCATTCATCCGAACAAATACCTGATGCTTGGGCAGGGAAGATTCGTATCAAGCAAGGGTCGGTGCGAAAGCTTCGGAGAAGGCGGAGATGGGTATGTGCCGGGTGAAGGCGTAGGGGCCGTATTGCTCAAACCGCTGACCAAAGCAATTGCAGACGGCGATCACATATACGGGGTCATCAAGGGAACCGCTGTGAATCACGGCGGGAAGACCAATGGCTTTTCAGTTCCGAACCCCAAGGCGCAGGCCAGTGTGATTGGGAGGGTATTTAAGAAAGCCGGAATAAACCCCAGAACAATCAGTTACATTGAAGCACACGGCACGGGGACATCTTTAGGTGATCCTATTGAAATCGCTGGATTGCAAAAGGTTTTCCGGGAATATACGGAAGACACGCAGTTCTGCGCCATTGGATCGGCAAAATCTAATATAGGGCATTGTGAGAGTGCGGCAGGGATTGCTGGAGTGACTAAGGTGCTCCTTCAGCTCAAATACGGACAAATCGCACCTTCGCTGCATTCAAACATACTCAACCCGAACATCGACTTTCGCAATAGCCCTTTTATAGTTCAGCAGGAGCTTGAAGAGTGGAAAAGACCGATCGTCACTATAAATGGAAAGACCGTTGAATACCCGAGAATTGCAGGTATTTCTTCTTTCGGCGCCGGAGGCTCCAACGCACATGTGCTTATTGAGGAATACATCCCTAAGGTGCAGGAGACTAGACAAGCTGCCGTGATATTGCAAAACCCGGCCATGGTCGTGCTGTCGGCCAAAAATCAAGAGCGTTTGTACGAGCAGGTACAAAGATTGCTTTCTGCACTCAGAGCACCGGAATACGCAGAAGCCAGTTTGGAGGATATAGCATTTACCCTTCAGGTAGGACGGGAAGCTATGGAAGAACGGTTAGCAGTCTTAGCTAAGTCTACGAGGGAGCTTGAAGGAAAGCTGGAGGGCTTCCTGGCGGGGAATGAGGATATCGACGGACTCTATTCGGGTCAGGTAAAGAAAAATAAAGATATTCTGACTGTTCTTGAAGCAGACGAGGACATGGAACAGTTGGTGGATATCTGGATAAGCAAGGGCAAGTATACAAAGCTGGCAGAGCTTTGGGTTCAGGGCTTGTTATTCGATTGGAACAGGCTTTATGGAAAGGCCAGACCTCGTCGGATAAGTCTGCCAACCTATCCATTTGCTCAGGAGAGCTATTGGATCTCTACGTTCGGAAGCCAGTCCAAGGAGACCAAGATGGAACCTCTTGAAGTTGATATCCCGGCACAAAAGCCTGTTTTCAGTCCTCCTGCTGTCGATGATAATGTGCAGGTACAGACATTGGCAAAAGTACCTGAAAAACCGCAGGGTATTTTGCTGCGCTCAGTTTCTGACATCGAGAAGGTAGCCGATACACCGAAAAAGGCAGCCAAGCCCGCAGAAGTGAAGCCGGCTCCGCCGCAACCTAAACCTATCATTTCCTCACCGCAACTGGCTGTCAAGGATGAGGTCAAGCGATCTGCTAATGGGCCTGCGGCTATACGGGTTGATGCCTTGGAGAAGGAACTAATTGAAAGTCTTGCAAAATCCTTGAGTATGGACGAAAAGGACATCGGCCGGGACGATAAATTTATCGACATGGGACTGGATTCTATTATAGGCGTAGAGTGGGTACAGGACGTGAACAAACGGTTTGGAACTTCTATTTCAGCAACCAGAGTGTATGACTATCCTAACATTAAAGAATTTTCCAGATATTTAGCAAAGGAATTAAGCAAATCGGCGGAAGCCTCAAATCAAGTGCCAGTAGAGTCAACTTCTACGCAGCCCATGCAAGCGTTGATCCAGAAGGTGCTGCAAGGTGAATTAAATGTTGAGCAGGCCGATCAGTTGTTCAAGCAGTTACACTCGTAAATTGCCGACACGATATTAGTCCTATTTCATACAGCTAGGAGGGCATTTTTATGGATCCAAAAGATATTTTTCGTGCGGTACAAACAGGGGAAATAAATTCTGAAGATGCCGAAAAACAATTGCTCCAATTTATGAGCGGGCTCTCGGATGAATCTTTGGAAGAATCATTGGCAGCTCGATCAGAGGAATCATCATTAGAGGAATTGTCTCTTTCGCTACAGCCATTGGACAGTTTTCACGGACCGGAAAAGGAGAGCAATGGCGAAACGGAAGTGCCGCCTGTGGTTCAACTGCAGGAATTTGAGCATGGCATTGTCCTGTTAACAATGAAGGATACAGTGCACAAAAATACATTTTCCAATGAACTGATTATAGGCCTGAATCAGGCGTTCGAAACGGTGCAGGCTAACGAAAATTATAAAGTTGTGATTCTGACGGGGTACGACACCTACTTTGCCACAGGAGGTACACAGGAGGGACTGCTGGCAATTCATGAGGGAAAGGCGAAATATAGCGATACCAATGTTTACAAGATTGCACTGGATTGCAAGCTACCGGTCATTGCCGCTATGCAGGGACATGGGATTGGTGCAGGCTGGTGCATGGGGATGTTTTGCGATTTTATCGTGATGAGTAGAGAAAGCATCTACACCACTAATTTTATGAAATACGGCTTCACTCCTGGTGCGGGCTCAACTCTCATTTTTCCTGAAAAATTCGGAGTTAGCATGGCGCAGGAAATTTTATTCACAGGTACTAGATATAGCGGTTCAGAACTGGAGTCCAAAGGGACTCCTTTTCCTGTTCTGCCGAGAAACGAAGTGGTACCGTACGCTATGCAGCTGGCAAGAAAATTGTCCGAATCGCCAAGAGAATCATTGATTGAGCTGAAAAACCATATGGCTCAGCCGATAAGAGAAAAGCTGGCGGCGACGATTGAAAAAGAAATAAAAATGCAGGACAAAACGTTTGTGAATCAGCAAGAGGTCAAGGAACGGATTCAAACGGCCTACGGACAGCAGTCGAATAGCGATGATACGCACAAACCGCTCAAGCAGGCTGATCTGAAAAAAAACGTGTCCCGTATACCGCATGGTCAGGAGAAGGATTCGATCGCAATTATTGGCATGGCGGGGCAGTTCCCCAAATCCAAAACATTGACTGAATTCTGGGATAACCTGGCTCAAGGCAGGGATTGTATATCGGAAATTCCTTCAACACGCTGGTCCATTGATGATTATTATGATACTGATCCCAAGGTTGAGGGGAAAACCTATAGCAAGTGGATGGGTGTGCTAGAGGATATAGATCGATTTGACCCGTTGTTCTTTAATATATCTCCTGCGGAAGCAGAGATGATGGACCCTCAACAGCGTCTATTTCTGGAAAGTAGCTGGAAATGCATTGAAGATGCAGGTTTAAATCCTGCCTCACTGTCGGGGAGCCGTTGCGGTGTTTTTGTAGGTTGTGCAGCTAGTGATTATGGAAGGTCCATGAGCGGACAGGGGTTGAACGCGCAGGTTCTTATGGGAGGAGCGCCTTCCATTTTATCGGCCCGGATTTCGTATTTACTGAATTTGAAGGGCCCTTCTCTGGCGATTGATACCGCATGCTCTTCCTCTCTGGTAGCTATTGCTGAAGCTTGCAACAGCCTTGTTTTAGAAACAAGCGATCTTGCTTTGGCGGGCGGAGTAATGATTATGGCAGGACCGGGGATGCATGTTATGACCAGCAAAGCAGGAATGTTGTCCAAGGATGGACGATGCTTTACTTTTGATGCCCGTGCAAACGGTTTTGTCCCCGGAGAAGGGGTTGGCGTTGTTTTATTAAAACGGCTCTCTGATGCAATCAGGGACAAGGACTCCATCCATGGGGTTATCCGAGGCTGGGGAATGAATCAGGATGGGAAAACCAACGGCATCACCGCTCCAAGTGTAAATTCACAGATTTCGCTCGAAAGAGAGGTTTACCAACGGTTTAATATTAATCCTGAAACCATCTCTCTGGTAGAGGCCCATGGGACAGGCACCAAGCTGGGCGATCCTATCGAAGTGGAAGGACTTACCGAATCTTTCCGATCCTATACGAGCAAAAAGGGCTATTGCGCGCTGGGATCGCTGAAAAGCAATATGGGACATATGCTGACTGCGGCCGGAGTGGCCGGGGTAATGAAAGTACTCCTGGCTATGAAACACCAGCAATTGCCGCCAACGATCAATTTTGAAGCCTTAAATGAACATATTTCTTTGGAGGAAAGCCCGTTTTACATTAACACCGGGCTACAAAAGTGGGAGTCCAAACCGGGGACACCCCGGCGTGCAAGCGTAAGTGCTTTTGGGTTTAGCGGCACTAACGCACATATGGTTATTGAAGAATATGTGCCTGTAGCCTCTGAGATGAAGCTGGACCCAGTCGATCAAGACAACCCAGTGCTATTTGTACTGTCTGCCAAAAGCGAACAAGCCTTGAAAGCCTATGCAGCTGACATGATGGACTTTGTTAAATTGCACGAAAATGCTAATTTGTCGGACCTGACTTATACCCTTCAAGTGGGCAGAGATGCCATGAACTGGCGCCTCGCGTTTTTGACAGATTCAAGAGGAAATCTGATCGATGAGCTGGAGCATTTTGTGAATGGAAACTCATCGGATAAGGTGTTAACCGGACAGGTAGACGATGCTAGAGACGGAATTGAACTTTTTGATTCTGACGAAGACACCGGGACCCTCGTTCGGACCTGGCTTCAGAATAGAAGACTTGATAAGGTGGCCAAATTATGGGCCAATGGCGCAAGTATTGAATGGGATGCACTTTATGGAGAAATTAGGCCTCAGCGAATCAGTCTACCGACCTATCCTTTCGAGAGGGAACGCTATTGGTTGTCTGAGACAGACATGGGGCAGGAGAATATAAACCCGGCTATGGCCGCCCAAATCCACCCTTTGCTGCATCAAAATACTTCCGATCTCTCTGGGCAGCGCTACGACTCCACCTTTACAGGCCGGGAATTTTTCCTAGCGGATCACCGAATCCTAGGCCAACCGACATTACCCGGGGTGGCTTACCTTGAAATGGTGCGAGCGGCCGTAGAAGAAGCAGCGGGGGATGTTATGGAGGGTGAGACTCATATACAGCTGAAAAATGTAGTATGGGCTCAGCCCATCGTTGTAGCTAACAAACCAGTCAGGGTGCACACCAGCCTATATCCTCAGGAAGATGGAGCGATTGCGTTTGAAATATATAGCAGAGTGGGAGAAGACGCCGAAGGTATTATACACAGCCAGGGGATAGCTGTGTTGGAGAGAAGCGGTGAGTCGCAGTATCTGGACCTGAATGTCTTACAGGCAGAATGTATTCGCAGTTCACTATCTTCAAGCCAATGCTATGAAGCTTTCAGAACCATGGGAATAGACTATGGCCCGGGACATCGGGGAATAGAGACCATCTTTCAGGGAAAGGATTACGTGCTGGCAAAGCTGTCCCTTCCATCCAATGTATCTCATACCCAAAGTGAATTTGTATTGCATCCGGCTTTGATGGATTCAGCCTTGCAGGCCACAATCGGCTTGGTGATGGATCGGGAAGAACATGTGCCTGAGGGCAAGCTCTCAGTACCCTTTGCCTTGCACGAACTGAAAATATTCGAAAAATGCACTTCTGTGATGTGGGCCCGGATTTCCAGACAAGCGAATGAGGAGACACTAAATGGATTGAGCATGGTACATATCGATCTCTGTGACGAGACCGGAAAGATTTGTGTGCAGCTCAAAGGGCTCTCATCCAGAGAGCTGGAAGAAGGAGTAGGGCAAGCAGACTTCGTTGAGCATGTGGGCACACTCATGCTGGAGCCGGTCTGGGAGGAGAAGGCAGTCCCCGCAGGAGAGAACGCGTTCGACGATATACGGCACATTGTGATCCTGTGCGAATTTGAAGGTATCGCCGGGGAGGATATTGCAGCTCGCATGGACGGTACTCGCTGCATTGTTTTACAGTCCTCAAGTACTGACTTGGATGCGCGGTTTGAAGACTACACTATTCAGATATTTGAAGAATTGCAAACTATGATGCTGGACATACACAAACCAAAAACTTTGCTGCAAATTGCAGTCCCTGCCCGAAATGATCAACAGGTCTATTCCGGGTTCTTTGCCATGCTGCAAACCGCCCAAAAAGAAAACCCGAGTATCATGGGTCAACTGCTAGAGCTTGATGCCAAAGATGGCCCTGAGGGGATTATTGCAAAATTACAAGAGAACCGATACAGCCAGTACAGCGAACGGATACGATATCATGGCGACAAGAGACAGGCTTTAAAGTGGCAAGAAATTGAAACCTTGTGTGAAGATCCAGTCCGGCCATGGAAAGATGGAGGGACCTATCTCATCACTGGCGGTCTAGGCGGTCTGGGACTGATTTTTGCCAGAGACATCGTGTGCAATGTGAAAAACTCCACCGTCGTACTGGCAGGACGATCACCTCTGTCAGCGGATAAACAGTCCTTGTTAAGTGAATTGGAAGCGCGGGAAGGTCATATAGAGTACAGACAGGTGGACGTGGGTCAAAAGGAAGCGGTCACCGAGTTAATTAATGGCATCGTCGAGCAATTTGGCGGTCTTAACGGTATTTTGCACACAGCAGGAGTGATACGGGACAACTTCATCATCAAAAAGACGATAGAAGAAGTTAGAGAAGTGCTGACTCCCAAAGTCTCAGGGTTGATCCATCTGGATCAGGCCAGCAGAGCCCTGCCTCTCGATTTCTTTATCCTGTTTTCTTCCGGCGCCGGAAGTCTTGGTAATGTAGGACAGATTGATTACTCTGCTGCCAATGGTTTTATGGATGCTTATGCTTCTTATCGAAATGCCTTGGTGGCAGGCAAGCAGCGCCATGGGCACACGCTGTCGATCAACTGGCCGTTGTGGAAAGACGGGGGCATGCATGTCGATGGGGAAACGGAAAAGACGATGCAAGGTCTGGGCATGATTGCCATGGAAACAGAGAATGGAATAAAGGCTTTGTATCAAGGCTTATCTTCCGGTAAAAGCCAGGTCATGGTTATCGAAGGGTATCCTCAAACGATTAAGGCGGCCCTGCTCGGACAGCCTTCAGGAACAGAAATTTCAGACCGTTCCGGATTGGAAGACGGGGAAGCCGCGGTTATCGGCGAGGAATGGCTAAGAGGAAAAGCTGAAGACTATTTGAAAACATTGCTTTCGGCTGTAATCAAGCTGCCAGCTAAAAGTATAAATGTAAACGCGCCTATGGACAGGTATGGGATTGATTCCATATTGGTCATGCAGCTCACGAATGAATTGGAAAAAACGTTTGGCTCACTGCCGAAGACATTATTTTTTGAATACCATAATCTCCGCTCATTAACTGGCTATTTCTTGGAATCGCATCGCGGCCGGCTGGTAGACGTTTTAAAAGCGCAGGAGAAGAATATGGCTCCTCACAAAGTAGCGAACGAACCTGCAAAAGCAGCAATAGAGCCTTTGGTTTCGTTAGCTGCGGGTCGCAAACGTACATGGCCTCTCCCGACAGGTACGCAGCCCCGTCAGGAAAAGAAGGGCTTGGACATTGCCATTATCGGGGTATCGGGAAGATATCCGGGAGCAGCAGGTATCGACGAGTTCTGGAAAAATCTAAGGGATGGGAAGGATTCCATCACTGAGATTCCCAAGGAGCGTTGGGACCACAGCCTGTACTTTAATGAAACTAAAGGTAAGCCCGGGAAAACCTACAGCAAGTGGGGAGGGTTTATCGACGGAGTGGACTGGTTTGACCCGTTGTTTTTCAACATTTCGCCAAGAGAAGCGGAAACGATGGACCCTCAGGAGCGCCTATTCCTAGAATGCGTATATGAAACCATGGAGGATGCGGGCTATACGCGAGAAACTCTTTGTGCAGACCGGGGACTTGGCGGCATGGAAGGCAATGTTGGCGTTTATGTCGGAGTGATGTATCACGAATATCAGCTTTATGGAGCCCAGGAACAAGCCAAAGGGAATATGCTCGGGCTTCTCGGGAATGCTTCGGCGGTTGCCAACCGTGTATCGTATTTTTGTAATTTTCATGGACCAAGTATCGCTGTGGATACCATGTGCTCTTCGTCACTGACAGCAATCCATATGGCTTGTCACGGGTTGCAGCATGGAGAATGTGAACTGGCGGTTGCAGGGGGAGTTAACGTTTCTGTCCATCCCAACAAATATCTACTACTCGGACAGGGAAGCTTTGCATCAAGCAATGGGCGGTGTGAAAGCTTCGGACAGGGTGACGGATATGTGCCAGGAGAAGGAGTCGGGGCTTTGCTGCTCAAGCCGCTGGCCAAAGCTATAGCAGATGGAGACCGGGTATATGGCGTCATAAAAGGTACTGCAGTGAATCACGGAGGTAAGACCAATGGATATACCGTACCCAACCCCAACGCACAGGCTAGCGTGATTGGGCAGGCCATTCAGGAGGCGGGAATCAACCCTAGAACCATTAGCTATATAGAGGCGCATGGGACAGGAACTCCTCTGGGTGATCCGATTGAAATTGCGGGCTTACAAAAGGTGTTCCGGGAATATACCAGAGACAAGCAGTTCTGTTCAATCGGGTCTGCCAAGTCTAATATCGGACATTGTGAGAGCGCAGCTGGTATTGCCGCGGTGACAAAGGTGCTGTTGCAGTTGAAAAATAAACAATTGGTGCCTTCGCTGCATTCAAGCAAGTTAAATCCCAATATCGATTTTAGTGATAGCCCTTTTAAAGTTCAGCAGGAATTAGAGGAATGGAAAAGACCTGTCGTATCCATCGATGGAGAAATCAGGGAATACCCAAGGCTGGCAGGAGTTTCGGCCTTCGGGGCAGGTGGATCTAACGCGCATGTGGTAATCGAAGAATACATTCCAGCAGAGACTGCTCAGCTGCAAGCTGCTCCTGCGTCGCTTAATCCTGCCATGATTGTGCTATCGGCCAAGAACAAGGAAAGACTGAACGAGCAAGGCCAAAGATTGCTATCTGCCATCAGAGAGCTGAATGACCCGCGTATAGGTCTCGCAGATATCGCCTACACGTTGCAGATCGGACGAGAAGCGATGGAAGAACGGCTTGCGATCATTGCCACCTCCATCCAAGAGCTGGATTGGAAATTGGAAAGCTTCCTGCTTAAAAAGGAAGGTATAGAAGAGCTGTATAGAGGACAGGTAAAGCGCAACAAAGGAGTATTGGTCACTCAGGAAATCGATGAGGATATGGCTAAAATGGTGGGTGCATGGGTGAGCAAAGGTAAATATGGAAAACTCGCCGAGCTTTGGGTGACGGGATTGCTGTTGGACTGGAACAGGCTTTATGGGGAAGTGAAGCCTCGCAGGATTAGTTTGCCAACCTATCCTTTTGCCAGAGAAAGCTATTGGGTGCCCGTAAACCAGGTAAAGATCGATGGCATGACAGCCGCTCTCGGTCAGTCTACATTTTTGTCACCTTTACTGCATCACAACACTTCAAACTTCTTGAAGCAGCGGTTCAGCTCAACGTTTACAGGCGAGGAGTTTTTCCTCAGGGATCATACGGTAAAAGGCCAACGGGTTCTACCAGGTGTCGCTTATCTTGAGATGGTGCGGGCGGCTGTGGAACGCTCTATAGGAGATGAGGACAACTGCGCAACAGGAATCCGGTTGAAAAATGTAAACTGGATTCGGCCAATTGTGGTGGAAGATCGGCCATTCTCAGTACACACCGGACTATTCTTGGAAGACGCCGGAAAAATCAGCTTTGAAATGTATAGTGAGCAAGAAGGAAGCAATATCGGACATACCGTGCACAGCCAGGGAAATGCGGTGCAGTTTAACGTGGAACAAAAGCTAGTGCTTAACCTTGAAGCATTACAGGCAGAATTTGATCCACACGGATTTGAGGGGGCGCGCTGCTACGATATCTTCCAAAAAATCGGGATGGATTACGGCCCATCCTTCAAATGTGTGGAGAAAGTGTACACACGTCCGGGCAAGGTACTGGTCAAGCTGGCACTGCCCTCCATGCTCTCTGATTCGGCTGACAGCTTTGTTCTTCACCCTAGCTTAATGGATGCGGCCTTGCATGCATCGATCGGATTAATCATGGGGCAAGATGGAGGGCTGCCGGACAGCACGGTACTAAATACCCCTTCTATGCCATTCGCTCTTCAAGAGGTCGAAATCCATGGGGGATGCACCCAGAATATGTGGTCGTTGATTCAATACAGCGAGGGCAGTAAGAAAGAGGACAAGGTACAGAAGCTCAATATCGACTTATGTGATGAGGAAGGGAACGTTTGTGTCAGAATAACGGGACTATCCACCCGGGCGCTGGACGGAGATATCCGCACTGAGCATGCACAAGGTGTAGTCGCAGGAGATCATGCCGCCGATCCGCTTGTAGGAGCCGTTATGCTCATCCCCAAATGGGACCCGGTTGCGCTTAAAAAAGATACAGCTTTCCCATCGTCGATAGACCGGATGGTCATTGCAGGTGGTACAGACAAAGATAGACAGGCTATCCGGGAATACTATCCGAAGGCGCATTTTTTGGAGCTACAGGCGCAGGATTCCATAGAAACGGTTGCCTCAAAGGTCGAAGAATATGGAGCAGTTGACCATATTTTGTGGATTGCACCTACTATTTCTGTCGAATCTGTCACTGCTGAATCCTTAATTGAGGAACAGGAGCCAGGAGTCTTGCTCTTCTTTAGAATGGTCAAGGCGCTGCTCCTGCTGGGGTATGGAACGAAAAAACTAGGCTGGACAACTATAACCACCCAGGCTCAGTCGATCGATCAGGATGATACAGTCCACCCGGCCCACGCAAGTTTCCATGGGTTGGTAGGCACGATGGCCAAAGAATATCCGAACTGGAAGGTTCGTATTATAGACCTGCAATCCGACTATGACTGGCCGTTATCCGAACTATTTACGCTTCCTTCAGACCGTCAGGGACGGATGTGGGTTTTCAGAGGCGGGCAGTGGTATCGCCAGCAGCTGATTCCGTTTAAACAGACTCCAGGCTCAAACGGACAGACGCTGTACAAAACCGGAGGCGTCTATGTGGTTATCGGTGGTGCAGGCAACATCGGAGTGGCATGGAGCAAGTATATGGCTTCGACCTATCAGGCCCAGATGGTGTGGATAGGCAGAAGGCCAAAGGATGCATCCATCCAGGCTAAATTGGACGAATTTAAAGGCCACGGGCCTGTTCCATGCTATATTACGGCAGATGCAGCAGATGAAAGGTCGCTGCAGGGAGCATATGAGGAGATAAAGCAGCGTTACTCCAAGATCAACGGCGTAGTCCACTCTGCCATTGCCTTTTTGGAGAAGGGATTGGAAGACTTGACGGAGGAAGGGCTCCGGTCCGGGCTTTCAGCAAAGGTCGATGTCAGTGTACGCATGGCTCAGGTCTTCCAAAATGAACCGCTGGATTTCGTGTTGTTTTTCTCTTCCATTATTGCCTATGTAAAAAACCCGGGACAAAGCAGCTATGCTGCCGGATGTACCTTTAAGGATGCGTTTGCGCGGCGGCTCTCACAGGAATGGCGTTGTCCGGTGAAAGTCATGAACTGGGGATACTGGGGGAACGACGAGAACAATGCTTCCCAAGACAGGCAGCAAGAGGTGGAAAATTACTCAAGACTAGCGCAGATCGGTGTTGGACTTATTGAGCCTCAAGAGGGGATGGAAGCACTTGAGACGTTGCTTGCTTCCCCGCTGAATCAAGTAGGGCTGATGAAAACAACAAAACATCTAGATTTGGAAGGGACTAATCCGGCGGAAGCCATTGACCTGTACCCGCACAACACGGATTCCGATCTTCGGGATATACAAGAAAGTATTGCTGCTATGATCAAATCAAAAGTCCAGTTTGCCGAGGACTATGCGGCAGAGGATGCTGGCAGCCTGCAGGAAAGGGAATTGGAACACCTATTGTGCAAACTAATGCAGGGGCAACTTTTGTCTATGGGGCTGTCAGGGACAGATCGTCAGTCTGTCGACGAGTTTAGACATAAGCATGGGCTGTCTGAGCTGTATGGCAAATGGCTAGGAGAGAGCGTAAAGATTTTGGCACGGATGAATGATGCCCTTACAGGTGGAAATGATTCCAGCTCGACTTATAGAGAGGATGTCTGGCAGGAATGGGAAGAGCACAAGCATACATGGCTGAAATATCCGCAGATGCGAGCAAGGGTACATTTGGCTGAAACAACGCTGCGAGCTTTACCTGAAATTATTACCGGCAAATGTCCTGCCACGGAAATCATGTTCCCCAATTCCTCTATGGAGCTGGTGGAAGGAATTTATAAAAACAGTCTGGTCGCCGACTATTTTAATGAAGTTCTTTCCGATACGATTGCCGCCTATGTTCAGCAGAGAATTATGAACAACTCCGCTGCAGAAATCAGAATTCTTGAAATTGGAGCAGGCACTGGAGGAACCAGTAGCACCGTATTTCTCAAATTACGGCCATATTGCAAACACATTCAGGAATATTGTTATACCGATATTTCGAAGGCCTTTTTGATGCACGCAGAAAAAGAGTATGGGCCAGACAATCCGTATCTCAGTTATCGAATATTTAATGTGGAAGAACCTATTGCTGGACAAGGTATTGATGCGGGTAAATATGATATTGTCATTGCTGCCAATGTACTTCATACGGGAAAAGATATTCGCCAGGCATTGCGTAATGCGAAAGCGGTTTTGAAAAGCAACGGCCTGCTTCTGTTAAATGAACTCATGGGCAGCAGTGTGTTTACCCATCTTACCTTCGGATTGCTGGATGGCTGGTGGGCTTATGAGGATTCGGAATTGCGTATTCCCGGCTGCCCTGGGCTGTATCCTCACGTATGGAAAAGCGTATTGGCCAAAGAAGGCTTTCACACAGCGTTCTTCCCAGCGCAGGAGGCGCATGATTGGGGCCAGCAGATCGTTGCAGCCCAAAGCGATGGCTTGGTTCGGCAAAAGCGACAGCCAAAGCAGAAAACCATATTGATAGAGGATAGGACTGTTGAAGCAGGATCAATGAAACAATCAGCTCAGCCCAAAAGAGAGGCAGTACAGGCAGAATCTGAAAATGTGCTGCGCAGCAAAAGTACGGCCTACTTTAAAAATTTACTTGGCGAAACACTAAAAATGGAACCGGGAAGCATCGACTCTACGGTTGCCCTGGAAGAGTACGGGATCGACTCGATATTGGTTGTGCAAATCACCAATGTTTTGCGTGAGGTCATCGAGGATTTTGCCAGCACCCTGTTTTTTGAGTACAACACCATAGATGATCTGGTAGCGTACCTGCTTCAAACGCAAAGGGATTCGTTGAAGAAGCTGGTAGGTATGAAGGAGACAGAGATGAGCGAAGAAACTTCCAGAGTGGAAGAGGTACCTGCCCCACAGGTAATCGATATGGCCCCAATGAGCTTTGTACGGGAAGGACGCTTCCTTAAGCCGTCTGTCAGCAAAGGTGAGAAGCCGAAGGAGCACTCCTCTAATATCAGAGATGTTGCGATTGTGGGCTTGTCAGGGCGCTATCCAGGAGCTCGTAATGTAGAGGAATATTGGAACAACCTAAAAGAGGGCAAAAACTGCATCACTGAAATTCCGAAAGACCGTTGGGATTGGAAGACCTACTTTGACGAAGAAAAAGGAAAACGAGGCACCATTTATACGAAATCAGGCGGCTTTATCGATGGAATTGATTTATTTGATCCGCTATTTTTCAAGATTTCTCCTGCAGAAGCTGAAACTATGGACCCGCAAGAACGGCTCTTTCTGGAAGCCGCATATGCAAGTATTGAGGATGCCGGATATACCCCTGCCAATCTTTGTGAGAGTCGAAAAGTGGGCGTATTTGCGGGCGTAATGAATGGGAATTACGGTTTGGGACCTCAATACAATTCTATTTCCAATCGGATATCCTATCATTTGGATTTCCAAGGTCCAAGTATGACTATCGATACCGCTTGTTCTTCCTCATTGACGGCGATCCATCTAGCTTTGGAAAGTCTGTATAGCGGTATCAGCGAGTGCGCTATTGTCGGAGGGGTCAATTTGATCGTAGACCCAATCCACTATATCAAGCTGTCAGCAATGACGATGCTTTCCAAAAGTGGAGAATGTAAGTCGTTTGGAGACCAAGCGGATGGATTCGTTGATGGGGAGGGCGTCGGCGCTATCGTGTTAAAGCCGCTGGAGAAGGCCATTGCAGACGGTGATCATATTTATGGTGTCATCAAAGGGAGCATGCTCAATGCTTCAGGTAAAACCAGTGGTTATACAGTGCCTAGCCCTCAAGCTCAATCTCAACTGATCGAGGCGGCACTCCGGCGTTCGAATGTTGATGCAAGAACCATCAGTTATATTGAAGCCCATGGAACCGGCACGGCTTTGGGAGATCCTATTGAAATTGCAGGATTGACCAGGGCTTTTGAGAAATTCACACAAGACAAGCAGTTCTGCGCCATAGGGTCGGTCAAATCCAATATTGGTCACACCGAGAGCGCAGCAGGCATTGCAGGGGTAACTAAAATATTGCTGCAGCTTAAGCATCGCCAGTTAGTACCATCCTTACATTCTAGGAAGTTGAATCCTGAAATTCATTTCACCAATACTCCTTTTGTCGTTCAGCAGAGCCTAGAAGAATGGAAGAGACCGGTAATTACAACGGATGGAATCACTGAAGAGTATCCGAGACGGGCTGGAATATCGTCTTTCGGTGCAGGAGGGGCCAACGCTCATATCGTGATTGAAGAGTATATTCCCGAGGTCCAGGAGCCATCAGGAATAGAATCTGCTTCTCAGGGACCTGCCATGATCGTGCTATCAGCCAAGAGTGAGGAGCAGCTTAAGGAAAAAGGACGACAATTGCTTGAGGCTCTTCAGGGTCAGTTATCCTCTGCTAGCATATTGGATATTGCCTATACGCTCCAGGTGGGACGCGAACCGATGGAGGAGCGTCTAGCCATGCTTGTGGATTCAGTCAAAGATCTTGAGGAGAAATTAAAGGAATTTGTGGCCGGACGCCACCACATGCTCAACCTGTATAGAG
The DNA here is from genome assembly GCF_019042715.1 of Paenibacillus sp. AK121. Lineage (NCBI taxonomy): Bacteria > Bacillati > Bacillota > Bacilli > Caryophanales > Paenibacillaceae > Paenibacillus > Paenibacillus sp. AK121. The sequence continues at coordinate 6,905 of NZ_JAHPJM010000022.1, read as the reverse complement.
GCCAGGTGAAGCGCAACAAAGAAGCGTTGTCCATTTTTACGGGGGACGAAGACCTGCAGCAACTGATTGAACATTGGATTTCCAAAAGGAAATATACAAAGCTTCTGGAGCTGTGGGCCAAAGGGCTAAATTTGGATTGGAACAAACTTTATACTGGCAAGGTACCTCGCCGTATCAGCTTGCCAACCTATCCATTTGCAAAAGAGCATTACTGGACTTCTGAAAGCAAGGATCAATTAAAAGCCCATGCATTACTGCCGCAAAATGAAAGCAATGTAGATTTTGATGATCAATTGTGTGGCAGACTCTTGGATGAAATGATGAACGATGCCATGTCTGTTGATGAGGCTGCCAACGAAATCTTCAATATATTCACACGTAAATGAGAAGTTTCTACATGCTGGGAGGCAATCGAAGATGAAGGACTTTTTTCAAAATATTCTGGGCGAGGTAAAAAGCGGACGGATGCAGAAAGAGGAGGCTATTTTCAGAATACGCCAAGTTCAAGCTCAAATGGCTTCACACGGTACCCTGCAAAGCAAAGCAGGGGCCGAGGCGGGGGCCCTGGCGAATACAGGAATTCTTATGCTTGAGCCTTCATGGAAAGAGCAAGCTGCACTCCAAAAAGCGACTCTCCCTGAATTTAGCCAACATCTGGTGGTGCTTTGCGAACTCGATCATATCTCGGAGCGAAGCATTGAAGCGCTCTTAAAAGGAACCCGATGCATCAAGCTCCATGCCGGTCAAACCGGCATGGATGAACGGTTTCAGGGCTATGCTCTTCAACTGCTTGCGGAAGTGCAAATGATTCTCAAAGAGAATCTGAGGGGCAACGTGCTGGTACAGATTGCTGCTTCCTCCCAAATCGGACAGCAGCTCTTTGCTGGGCTTTTGGGATTGCTGCAAACAGCCGAAAAGGAAAACCCAAGAATCGCAGGGCAATTCGTTGAATTGGAAGCTACAGGTTTGGAAGAGATCGTTGAGAAATTAAAAGAGAACAGCCAATACCCCAAAGACAAAAGGATACGGTATGAGAACGGTAAACGTCTGGTTCTCAGCTGGAATGAAATGAAAGCCCCTGAAACTCCGGGAAGAGTGCCCTGGAAGGATCGGGGGATTTATTTGATTACGGGCGGTGCAGGAGGCTTAGGACTTGCTTTTGCGAGAGATATCGCCCGGCGAGTCCAAGAAGCAACGCTAGTCCTGGTAGGGCGTTCAATATTTGACGAAGGCAAGCAGGCCATATTGGAGGAATTGAAAGCACTGGGAGCCCGCGTAGAGTACAGACGAGCGGACGTATCCCGAAAGGAAGAGGTCTCGCAACTGATCCTAAAGATCCAAGAGGAGCATGGGGGGATTGATGGCATCCTCCATAGTGCAGGGGTGATACAGGATCGTTTTATCATTCATAAGACGCAGGAAGAGTTCAAGGAAGTAATGGCTCCCAAAGTAGCCGGATTGGTCAACCTGGATCAGGCGACGAAGGAGCTAGACCTTGATTTCTTCATTTTCTTCTCATCCATCGCAGGGATTATGGGCAATCCTGGTCAGGCCGATTATGCCGCAGCAAATGCGTTTATGGATGCCTATGCCTTATATCGAAACAGCCTCGTCTCTTCCAAGGAACGCAAAGGGCAGACGCTGTCTGTCAATTGGCCGCTCTGGAAGGATGGAGGAATGCATGCGGATGCCGAAACGGAGATGGCTTGGCAAAGTATTGGCATGGTGGCCATGCAAACTGCAAACGGCGTCAAGGCTTTATATGATAGCCTAGCCTCTGGCCAGAAGCAGGTACTGGTGATAGAAGGGGATTTGCCCAGATTGCGGAAGCATCTATTGGAGCATCAGCCACAGGAAAAATTATATGTTGAAGAGACAGCTTCTTCACCGATAAATCCTGAGCTGCTTCTGGAAAAAACCTTGCACCAGCTTAAAGTATTGTTTGGAGAAGTGACTAAGCTGAGCATTGAAAAGATTGATGTCAGTGAGCCTTTGGAGAGCTACGGCATAGACTCCATCATGATTACAAGGCTCAACCAAAAGCTTCAAGGAGTTTTTGGTGAAATCTCGATGACCCTGTTTTTTGAATATCAGACGTTGGAAGCGGTAGCGGAATATTTTATTGCTGACTACTATGAGGAATGCGTACGGTGGACAGGACTTGGAAGACCGCTAAAGCCGGAAGAAAACTTCGTCCCCGCATCTTTGCATACTGATAGCGAATTATCATTGCCGACTCTACCAAAGGAAGAAAACCATCATGTCAGTAGGACAGTTATAGACACAGGCAGGGTAAAACACGAACAAATAGCCATTATTGGCATGAGCGGACGATTTCCACAAGCGAAAAATATGGAGGAATACTGGAGCAATTTACAACAGGGCAAAGATTGTATTACAGAAATCCCCGCAGATCGCTGGAAGAGGGAAGGATTTTACTCTCCTAACATAAAGGAAGCTGTGGAGAAGGGCAAAAGCTATAGCAAATCTGGGGGATTTGTGGAGGATTTTGCAGATTTTGATCCTCTTTTCTTCAATATATCTCCTCGGGAAGCTATGAGTATGGACCCTCAGGAGCGGATATTCCTGGAAGAATGCTGGAAGGCCCTCGAGGATGCTGGATACAGCAGAGATCAGCTTGCAGCGCAATATAATGGGCGAATTGGCGTCTTTGCAGGCATTACCGCAACAGGCTTCAATTTATACGGACCCAAGCTGTGGGAGCAAGGCAAACCAATCTTTCCTCGCACATCCTTCAGTTCGGTAGCAAATCGAATATCGTATCTCTTGAATCTGAAGGGACCTAGCTTTTCGGTCGATACCATGTGCTCATCGTCATTAACTGCAATCCATGAGGCCTGTGAGCATATCCATAACGGAGAATGCGAGATTGCCATTGCAGGAGGAGTCAACTTATATCTTCATCCTTCCAACTATGTTTTTCTAAGCACAATGCGAATGCTATCGCCAGAGGGACGGTGCAAGAGCTTTGGTGAAGGAGGAAATGGATTTGTCCCTGGTGAAGGTGCGGGTGTTGTGCTGCTCAAACCTTTATCTCGTGCCATTGCCGATAAGGACCATATTTATGCGGTTATTCGCGCAACTAGTATCAATCATGGCGGAAAAACAAACGGGTATACCGTGCCTAATCCGGTAGCACAGGCAGAATTGATCCGAGAAACCTTGGATAAAGCAGGCGTCAATGCTCGAACAGTCAGTTATATTGAAGCTCACGGTACAGGGACAGAACTCGGTGATCCTATTGAAATTACCGGACTTACCCAGGCTTTCAAGAAGGATACACAGGATACAGGGTTCTGTGCGATTGGCTCGGTAAAATCAAACATAGGCCATTTAGAGGCGGCCGCAGGGATTGCGGGAATCGCTAAAATTATTCTGCAAATGAAAAACCGAAAAATTGTCCCAAGCCTGCATGCCAAAGAATTGAACCCCAATATAAACTTTGCCAAAACGCCATTTACAGTTCAGCAGGGACTTGCTGAATGGAAACGTCCGATTTTGGTGAAAAACGGCGAGCAACGGGAATACCCTAGAATTGCAGGCATATCTTCCTTCGGAGCCGGAGGGTCTAATGCCCATATCGTTCTAGAAGAATACATTCCGGCAGAACAGGCTGTCTCTACTCCGCAAAAGCCGGTTGTCATTATATTGTCGGCCAAAAGTGATGAAGCATTGAAAGAGCAGGCTGTTCAGTTGACTGCTGCAATTGATAAAAATGTCTTCTCAGATAACGACCTGGTGAATGCGGCTTACACTTTGCAAATGGGGCGTGAGGCAATGGATGAGCGCCTTGCCGTGGTCGTTCAGTCAGTGGAGGAACTTAGGAACAAACTGCGGGAATTCAATGGGGGAAGACCGGATATTGCACAGCTTTATCGGGGACAGGCCAAGCGGGACAAAGAGAACTTGGATGTAGTTAAGCAGGAAGAAGCGCTGGATGAATCCTTTGATGTCTGGAATCTAGCAGAGAAATACGGCAGGCTTTCGGAATTGTGGGTCAAGGGTGTGTACGTTGACTGGACCAAACTTTACAGTGATGCCCAGCCTTTCCGCATCAGTTTACCCACATATCCCTTTGCTAGGGAACGCTACTGGATATCAGTAGATGAAGAAAAGCCAGCTGGTGTCGCTCCAGCATATCTGCACCCTTTGCTGCATCACAACACCTCCGTTCTTTCTGAGCAAAGATTTAGCTCAACCTTTAACGGTCAGGAGTTTTATCTGAATAGCTCCGGCGTTGACGGAAGACTTGTCCTGTCAGATGGAGCATGTCTTGAAATGGCACGGGCAGCGGTTGAACAGTCGTTAACAGTACAGGAGAAGGGTCAGGCAGGCATCACACTCACAGACATGGTATGGACACATGCTCCTGTCATAGGAGATCGGCCGGAAATACATATAGGACTCTTTCCGGGAGATCAAGGTGGAATTGATTTTAAGATTTACAGCACACGAACCGAAGCAGGCGATCCTGTCATATACAGCGAGGGAAGTGCCGAGCTGGAGGCTCTAAGTAGAACGGAAACATTAGATATTCAGGCTTTGCAGATGGAGTGCATTGATCATATTTCACATGGGGGGGACGATGAAGCACTGCGGACGATTGAAGTTAACTACGGTTCGGAATTCCAGTCCGCTGAGCAAGTTTATATAGGTCAGGACTTGGTACTGGCCAAGCTATCACTGCCTTCCGGTATTACAAATACTGAAGGCCTATTTGTTGTGCATCCCTTCATAACAAGTGCTGCCCTGCAAATGCCCTTATACCTGCTTTCAAATAATGAAAATATTATGCGGTTCACCGGCATTGACTCTCGGAAAAAAATACTGCCGACTGCGATAGATAGGCTTCAAATATTTCAGGAGTGTCCGAGCGACATGTGGGCGTTGGTACGGCATGAAAGAGGAAACCAGATTGATCATAGGGCGCACAAGTATGACATTGATTTGTGCGACGAGGCAGGCAGGATCTGTGTGCGCATAAAAGGGGTCTCCTACAAGGAAGCGGAGAATTGTGAGCAACCGCTCGGTGCAATGATGCTGCAGCCATTCTGGAAAGAACAGGCGGTTGGGGAGGAAACCATAGCAACCGACTACGAACGACATGTGGTCATACTTTGTGAGACAGATGCCATAGCTGCGTTACATGTCGAGGCTTCCTTGACAGGCGTGGAATGTATCACCCTACAAGCCCGCATGGAGGAGGTCGACCGACGCTTTGAAACATATGCCGTTCAGGTCTTTGAGAAAATACAAGGTATCCTGATTAACAAGCCTAAAGGCAAAGTGTTGGTACAAATTGTAATGATGTCTGGAAATGAAAAGCTACTTTTCTCCGGGCTGTGCGGCTTACTCAAAACAGCTCATAAGGAGAATCCAAAGTTCTATGGGCAACTGATTGAAGTAGGGGAAATAGAGAAAAATGAAAGACTCATTGAAATATTAAGATCGAGCAGTCGGCGTCCAGAGGACAGCCGCATCCGGTTTGTAGAAGGCAAACGTTGGATTCCTGCCTGGAACAAGGTCGAAATGCCGTCGATACCACAAATTCCATGGAAAGATCATGGAGTTTATCTGGTTACTGGAGGTGCCAAAGGCCTGGGTCTTATTTTTGCCAAAGAAATTGCGCGTCAGACCAAGGATGCAACTCTGATTCTGACGGGGCGTTCCATGCTGGACGAGGACAAGCTGGCCCCATTGGAAGAATTGAAGGCTTTGGGCGCCAAGGTGGAATATAGACAGGTGGATGTTACGCAGAAGGAAGCGGTGGTTGGCCTGATTGAGGACATCCAAACGGCATACGGCGGAATTAATGGCATTCTGCACAGTGCTGGAATTATCAAAGATAACTATATCATCAAAAAGACGAGCGCAGAATTTAGGGAAGTACTGGCGCCAAAGGTGGCCGGCCTAGCCCATTTGGATCAGGCCAGTAAGGACATGCCCCTAGACTTCTTTATCCTTTTTTCATCAGCTGCGGGAGTGGGCGGAAATGCGGGTCAGTCTGACTATGCTACCGCGAATGCGTTCATGGATGCATATGCTTGGTATCGTAATACCTTGGTATCCTCATGGGAGCGTATGGGCAAAACGCTGTCGATCAATTGGCCGCTATGGAAAGAAGGCGGAATGCGGCCTGACCAGGAGACGGAGAAGGCCTTACAGAATGTAGGTATGTTTGCGATGAGGACAGAGACTGGTATTAGTGCGTTGTATCAAAGTATAGCCTGCATATCGAATCAAGCGATGGTGGTAGAAGGAGACATTGAGCTGATCAGCAGAATGATGATTATGGAAGGACAGCTTGAAGAAAGCGGAGAAGCAGCCCGAGATCAGAGACTCGGATCAGAGGACGACAACGTTCTTTTCTCAGCAAATAAGGTAGTGTCCGTCCAAGATGAACATCTGCTGCGTGAAAAGACAACCAATTACTTAAAGACTTTGCTGTCTTCGTCAATCGAACTGCCTGCATATCGAATTGAAGAGGATACGCCGTTGGAAAATTACGGGGTGGATTCTATTAAGTCCATGGAACTGACCGACCAGTTGGAGAAGACGTTCGATCAGGTGTCGAAGACGATATTTTTTGAATATCCGAATATTCGGAGCTTAACCGAGTATTTTTTGGAATCTCATCGAGACGAATTAATCGCTCTGTTTGGTCTGGAGCAGGCAGTAACTGTAGGTGTAAAAGCCGCCACCGCCACGGCAGCAATGGGTACAGAACTTCGACCAGGAGAAGAACAGCTGCGTGATCAGGTGACAAGTTATCTAAAAGGCTTGCTATCTTCATCTACCGGACTGCCGGAACAACGCATTGAAGAGGATAAAAACCTGGAAAACTATGGAGTTGACTCCATAAAGTCTATGGAAATAACCGATCA
>NZ_JAHPJM010000021.1:0-41047 GCF_019042715.1 Paenibacillus sp. AK121 | reverse complement strand
AAAACGACAAGGCTGTAGTTGAAGTTCCATGTCCGGTTAATGGTACGGTTCAAGAAGTATTTGCCAAAGACGGAGACATCTTTAACGTAGGTCAAGTTGTGGCTGTCATCGCTGCTGAAGGTGAACTTCCTGAGCAAGAAGAAGCACCAGCTGCTGTTAAACAAGAAGAGGATGCTGCCAAAGGTGGAGCGAACACGCAACCAAGTGCAACACCTGCTGCTTCGAACAAAGACGTACTGGCTACACCTAGCGTTCGCAAATTTGCACGTGAGCAAGGTGTTAACATCGCTCAAGTGAGTGGCTCCGGCAAAAACGGTAAAATCACTAAAGAAGATGTAGAAGCTTTCAAAAATGGTGGAGGCCAAGCGGCTGCACCAGTAGCGAAAGAAGCTGCAAAAGCGCAAGAGCCAGCTAAAAAAGAAGCGAAAGCTGCAGCACCATCCGCACCAGCTGCAGACCCGCGTGCTGAGGAAGAACGCGTACCATTTAAAGGTATCCGTAAAGCAATTTCCAATGCTATGGTTAAGTCGGCTTACACGGCTCCACACGTTACAATTATGGACGAAGTGGATGTAACTGAGCTGGTAGCTTTCCGTACTCGTATCAAACCAATTGCAGAGAAGAAAGGCACAAAAGTAACTTACCTGCCATTCATCGTAAAAGCTTTGGTTGCTGCTTCCCGTCAATTCCCGGCTCTGAATGCCTCGATCGACGAAGAAGCTAACGAAATTGTCTACAAAAAATACTACAATATCGGTATCGCTACAGATACAGACAACGGCTTGATCGTTCCTGTTATCAAAGATGCTGATCGTAAGAGTATCTGGATGATTGCTGATTCCATTCGTGACCTGGCTGTACGCGGTCGTGATGGTAAATTGGCTGCCAATGAAATGAGAGGAAGCACGATTTCCATCACGAACATTGGTTCCGCAGGCGGTATGTTCTTTACTCCAATCATCAACTTCCCTGAGGTTGCAATTTTGGGTACTGGCCGCATCAGTGAAAAAGCAGTCGTGAAAAACGGTGAAATTGTTGCCGCTCCAGTAATGGCTCTTTCCCTGAGTTTTGACCACCGTATTATTGACGGTGCAACTGCTCAAAACTTCATGAACTATATTAAACAGCTGCTCGCTAACCCTGAGCTGCTTGTAATGGAGGTGTAATCAATGGTAGTAGGAGACGCTTCTCTGGATATTGACACATTGGTTATCGGTGCGGGTCCTGGCGGCTATGTAGCTGCCATCCGTGCCGCACAGTTGGGACAAAGCGTATTGATCGTTGACAAATCTGAGCTGGGCGGTGTCTGCTTGAACCGTGGATGTATTCCATCCAAAGCTTTGATCTCTGCAGCTCATCAATACGAAGCAGCTAAACATGGCGAAACTTTCGGTATTACGGCTGAAAATGTAAAAGTAGATTTTGCAAAAACACAAGAATTCAAAAACGGTGTTGTTAAGAAAATGACTGGCGGCGTAAGCGGCTTGCTCAAAGGCAACAAAGTCGAAGTTTTCAACGGTGAGTGCATGTTCATCAACGAAAACGAAGCGCGTGTATTCAACGAACATGAATCACCACGTTACCGTTTTAAAAATGCAATTATCGCAACAGGCTCCCGTCCTATCGAATTGAAGCCATTCCCGTTTGGCGGACGCATTCTGTCTTCTACCGAAGCATTGAACCTGCCTGAAATTCCGAAAAGCCTGATCGTTATCGGTGGTGGATATATTGGTGCAGAGCTTGGACAAATGTATTCCAAATTCGGTTCCAAAGTAACTATTATTGAAGGTATGGATACTGTTCTTCCTGGCTTCGATAAAGATATGACTTCCATCGTTTCGAAAAGCATGAAGAAAACAGGTATCGAAATCTTCACTGGCGCTAAAGCGGAAAGTGCGGAGCAAACTGATAAAGATGTAACAGTGAAATTCTCTGTTAACGGTGAAAGCAAAGAAGTAACTGCTGAGTACCTGCTTGTAACTGTTGGACGTCGTCCAAATACAGACGGTGAACTGGGTCTGGATTTGATCGGTGTAGAACTGGATGAACGCGGAATGGTGAAAGTTGACCACCAAGGACGCACAAGCATCCCTCACATTTTCGCAATCGGCGATATTGTTCCTGGTCTTGCTCTGGCTCACAAAGCTTCTTACGAAGGTAAAGTAGCTGCTGAAGTAATTGCTGGCCAACCATCTGTTGTAGACTATAAATGTATTCCGGCTGTTGTGTTCACAGATCCAGAATGCTCTAGCGTAGGCTACACAGAGACACAAGCTAAAGAAAAAGGCTATAATGTCAAAGTTGGCAAGTTCTCTTATGGAGCAAACGGTCGTGCCGTTTCCTTGAACGCTGCTGAAGGCTTTGTAAAAATCGTAGCTGACGCAGATACAGGTCTGGTACTGGGTACGCAAATCGTAGGTCTGGAAGCTTCCAACCTGATTGCTGAGCTGGGTCTGGCGATTGAAATGGGTGCTACACTCGAAGATATCTCCTTGACTATCCATGCTCACCCTACGTTGGGCGAACTTGTGATGGAAGCTGCAGAAGTCGTAATGGGTCATCCGATCCACGCATTGGCGCCACGTCGCTAATTCCATTTCATTATCTTGTTTTTGGTTTTCATACATGAAAAAAGAGGCAAGGAGCGCTATATCTGCGCTCTTTGTCTCTTTTTTTCAAACTTTAAAATTATTGGACTATCATGAAAATTCACACAGCACATGGTCAAAAAAGTACCCTACATGATAAACTAAATATAGATTAATGGGGTAGATCGAGAATTTTAAAAATTAAAAATTGACGATGCTGTATTTTATTCATGCTCAAAGGAGAGAAACAACGTGCGCAACTACTTGGAATTGTTGGAGGATATTTTAGAGAACGGAGTGAAAAAAGAGGATCGGACAGGGACGGGAACATTATCTGTGTTCGGAAGGCAACTTCGTTTTGATCTGGCCAAGGGCTTCCCGTTGGTGACCACTAAAAGAGTACATTTGAAATCCGTTATACATGAACTGTTATGGTTTTTGCGAGGGGATACCAATATTGCTTATCTCAAGGAGAACGGAGTTAGCATTTGGGATGAATGGGCAGACGAGCAGGGGAATCTGGGACCTGTGTATGGATCGCAATGGCGCGCATGGGAAACACCGGACGGACAACATATTGATCAAATTGCGAATGTCATTGAGGCAATCAAAAACAATCCGGATTCACGTCGACATATCGTCAGTGCTTGGAATGTGGCTGAAATTGAATCGATGAAGTTGCCACCATGTCATTTTGTATTCCAGTTCTACGTAGCTGGAGGAAAGTTATCCTGTATGCTGACGATGCGTTCAGTGGATACTTTCCTTGGACTGCCATTCAACATCGCTAGTTATGCATTGCTGACGCATATGGTTGCACAGCAGTGCGGTTTGGAGCCCGGAGAGTTTATTTGGTCAGGAGGCGATGTGCATATTTATTCAAACCATATACAACAAGTGCATACGCAGTTGGAACGTGACCCATATCCGTTACCACAGTTAAAAATCCTGCGCAAGCCGGAATCCATTTTTGATTACACTTACGAGGATTTTGTTTTTGAGAATTACGAGCATCACCCAGGGATCAAGGCGCCTGTCGCCATCTGATTAGAGGAGGTGGAAAGATGAGCATTTCGATGATATGGGCTATGGCACAAAATGGTGTGATTGGCCGGGATAACAGTCTTCCTTGGCGCCTTCCCAGAGACATGGCCTTCTTCAAAGAGCAGACGATTAATAAAACGGTACTCATGGGACGCAAAACGTGGGAATCCTTTGGCGGGAAAAGCCTACCAAACCGCCGCAACGTCGTTTTGACTCGAGATGAGCGCTATCAGGCGGAAGGTGCGGAAGTAATCCATACGCTGGAAGAAGGGCTCCAACTTGCCCAGAAAGAAGAGCTAATGGTCATTGGCGGAGCGGAGATTTATTCACTGTTTTGGCCACATGCTGATCGGCTGATTGTGACTCGAATTGAGGAGACTTTTGAAGGTGATACGACGTTTCCTGAGCTGGATTGGAGCGGTTGGACTATAGTCAGTGAGACGCCAGGTATCAAGGACGACAAAAACCTGTATGACTACCGTTTTGTTGTTTACGAGAGAACAGGATAACAATAGATGAACTCGACCTAGCTCATTTGAAAAATTAATAAACCATATAAAAAATCCTTTTGGCTGTAGATGCAGAAAGTTGCATAAGTTTTCATTACTTTTACGCTGTATTGTGATACAATAAATCAAATTCAACGAGAACAGACCCTTTCATAACACAAACAGACAAGTTCGAATTTGATTAGAATTCTGAATGGATGATCGGGGTTCATAAGCGAAGAGATGGGGGAACGTAACATGTCTACACCAACTGGATTTATGGAATACACACGACAACTTCCTACAGACCGGGACCCGGCAGAGCGTATAAAGGATTGGGAAGAATTCCATAAGCATATGTCTGAAGAAGAGCTGCGTACCCAAGGGGCGCGTTGTATGGACTGCGGAACTCCTTATTGTCATACGGGGATGGATCTCATGGGAGCAACTTTAGGCTGCCCGGTTCATAATCTTATTCCGGAATGGAACAATCTCGTATATCGTGGTTTGTGGAAGGAAGCGTTAGATCGGTTGCACAAAACGAATAACTTCCCCGAATTTACGGGGCGTGTCTGTCCTGCGCCATGTGAAGGCTCATGTACTGTTGGCCTTATCGGGCAGTCTGTTACCATTAAGACAATTGAGGAAGCGATTATCGAAAAAGGTTTTGAGGAAGGCTGGGTTGTTCCTAACCCGCCGGAAAAACGTACAGGCAAACGAGTGGCTATTGTTGGCTCGGGTCCTGCGGGATTGGCTGCGGCAGCACAGCTTAACAAAGCAGGGCACAGCGTGACTGTATATGAGCGTGCAGATCGTGTAGGTGGGTTGCTGATGTACGGAATCCCATCCATGAAGCTGGATAAGAAGGTTGTACAGCGTCGTGTAGACTTGCTGGAGGCTGAAGGTATTCAATTCATCACGAATACGGAAATTGGCAAGGATATTCCTACTGAACAGTTGGTTGCCGACTACGATGCGGTTGTGCTATGCGGTGGATCTACAAAGCCGAGAGAATTCAATATTGAAGGCAGTGATTTGAATGGCGTCCATTATGCTATGGATTATTTGAATGGCACCATCAAAAGTTATCTGGATTCCAACCTTGAAGATGGCAACTATTTGTCTTCCAAAGGTAAGGACGTTATTGTTATCGGTGGTGGTGATACAGGTTCGGACTGTGTAGCTACTTCTTTGCGGCATGGTTGCCGGAGTGTCACTCAATTTGGCACACACACCAAAGCTCCACTGGAACGTGATCCGATTGCCAATCCTTGGCCGCAGTTTCCGAATGTGTACTCTCTCGATTATGCACAGGAAGAAGCGAAAGCGTTGTTCGGGGAAGACCCGCGTGAGTTCTCCATCATGACAACCAAATTTGTAGGTGATGAGAATGGCAATCTGAAAGAACTGCACACCATTCAAATCCAACGTATTGTTGATGAAACTGGACGTAAAATCTATCAACCGATTCCAGGTACGGAACGTGTATTCCCAGCACAAATTGCGCTGATTGCAATTGGGTTTGATGGGCCTGAGCAAACGATTGTGAAGGAAATCGGTTTGGAAACGGACCGTCGCTCCAACGTTAAGGCACGTTATGGGAAATATGTGACGAATGTGGATAAGGTGTTTGCTGCGGGTGACATGCGCCGCGGACAAAGTCTGGTTGTGTGGGCTATTAATGAAGGTCGAGAAGCAGCACGTGAAGTTGATAAATACCTCATGGGTACTACTGTTTTGGTGTAATTATAAATTTAATGTTACGAATCAAGTAAAGGCTCCATCTTAGGATGGGGCTTTATTTGTGTTTCAAGCATTGTCGCTAGTTGTTGAATCCAATTTTCTAGGAAGGTGTACAAAGGGTTGTAAACATAATGTTATATAAAATGACTTTAAATTGAGTTTTTAATCATGCAACTGTTATCTATAGTGATCATAACATAAATAAGGAGGATATGTGTAGCCTTTTTAAAGAAAAATACTTTTATTTTACAAAACAATTAACTGAAAACTTAAATATATGTAATATAAATTAACACAAATGTGACCCGCGTTTATTAATGGTGTAGTTTCAACATAGAGTAAAATCATGACCTGAGAGAACCATGAGATCTATGGTATAATAGACGTATATTGTTGAAGCGCTAGACTAAATGAATTTACAAAGGAGCTTTCGCTGAGAGAAAGCTCCTTTTGCATGAGGCCGGGATAGCTGTGTTTTCATTTGCGTTCCATGTATATCTATGATTCATGGAGGAGAAACAGAAGGCCGTCAGGAAGGAATGGAATGTATGAAGACGTTGATTATTGCTGAGAAACCAGATATGGGGCGGACGATTGCCGCTGTTATGGAGCCTCGTGCTAAAAATAACCGTACCTATTTGGAAGGGGAGAAATACATTGTAACCTGGGCGATCGGTCATTTGTTAGGGCTGGCTGAGCCAGATGCTTACGATGCTAAGTACAAACGATGGAATATTCAAGATCTTCCGATTATCCCTGAACAGTTCAAAATCGTACCTAATCCGAAAACAAAAGATCAGCTAAAAATGATTGGTGAGCTGGCCAAACGCTGCAATGCCATCGTGAATGCTTGTGACGCTGGACGAGAGGGGCAATATATTTTTGCGCTAATTCAGCAGCAGCTAAAGCTACGACAGCCGGTTAAGCGATTGTGGATCTCGGACTTGACGGCAGAGAGTATTGCGACAGGCTTTGAACGATTACGAGATGCCTCGGAGTTTGAATTCCTGACTCAAGCTGCGCGGGCACGAAGTGAAGCGGACTGGCTGATTGGCATGAACGCTTCCAGAGCGTTCACAACACGTCATAACACCCTGCTGTCGGTAGGACGGGTACAGACTCCCGTGCTGGCACTAATTCATGATCGAGAAAAGGAAATTGAAGCATTTCAGTCTCAAACCTTCTATGACGTGTGGGCTGAGTTTAAGCAAGATCAGATTAAGTACAAAGGGGCATGGCAGGGAGATCGGCTGACGAAACCGGAAGAAGCTGAGGGGATTGCTGCGGCGGTACGCGGAAAAGAGGGGAAGATTACCAAATATGATACGAAGCAGACAAAGGAGTATCCTTTTAAATTGTACGACTTGACATTGCTTCAACGAGAGGCGAATGCCAAGTACGGTTATTCGGCCAAAAAAACGCTGGATGTGGCACAAGCGCTTTATGAGCGTCACAAGGTCATTTCCTATCCGCGTACCAACTCTAACTATGTGACAGAGCAGAATATAGACGGCATGCATAAGGCATTACGGATGCTCGGGACAGGCCCTTATGCTGATCTGGTTCAACAAGCAAACCCTAATTTGGTCCATAAACAGAATAAATCGGTCTGCAATCCGTCTCGTGTTGAGGATCACCATGCTATCTTGCCGACGTTAAAAAGACCGGGGACGCTAAGCAAGGAGGAACAAAATGTATACGACCTGGTTATTCGTAGGTTTCTGTCGCATTTTTTCCCGCCGGCTGAATATAAAATGCATACCGTAATGACGCAGGTGGACAAGCATTTGTTTAAAACCAATATTAAGGAGCTTCTGTCCTTGGGATGGAAAGTGGTTTTGAGCAAGGCTGACCAGGATAAAGGTAAAAAGAGCAAAACATCCAAAAAGGAAGATGAAGAGGAAACGGACGAGTGGACAGACAAGAAGTTTGAAATTGATGCAGGTCGTCCGGTGGATTGTGTTCGCGCCGAGATGAAAGAAAAGGCGACTCAGCCCCCTAAAAGCTACACGGAGGGCACATTGCTTAAAGCGATGGAAAGCGCCGGCAAGCAGATGGAGAATGAGGAATTACGCGAGGTTATGAAGGACGCTGGCTTAGGTACGCCTGCGACACGAGCTGCCACAATTGAACGATTGAAGAAGGTCGGCTACATTGAAATGAAGGGCAAAAAGATTCTTATTTCAGATAAGGGAAAGATGGCTATTGACCTGATCCGTCATGCCGGGGTAGATCTATTAGCCTCACCGGAAATGACAGGTCAATGGGAACGCCGTCTTCATCAAATTTCCAAGGGTGAGGCAGCTCAGGAGAAGTTTATGGATAACGTTAAAAGATTCACGTTGTCCATCATTGATAAGGTAAGGCAGCAGCCACCTGCTCCCGCAAATGCCTTTGGCGAGGAGGCAAGGAGTAATCGCTCGGGAGGCAAGGGGAACGCCCGCAGTGTAGGCGCGAGTGGACGTGCCACTGCCAAAGGAATGGATCGCACACCATCAGGAGGCGGTAGTAGTGCAGGAAGTGCTGCGCTAAAGCAAGCAGCAGCACCAACAAGACGCAGTTCAGCTACAAAAGCAGTGCGGAGCTCATCTGATGGACAGTCAGATGCTTCAGTGAGCCAAAGGCAGGCGTTAGGCAGCTGCCCGTGCTCCAATTGCGGTGGGAGTATTATTGAAGGCCGTAAAGGGTATGGGTGTAGCCATTTTAAGCAAGGCTGTGGCTTTGTCATTTGGAAGGAATATGCTGGCAAGCAGATTACTGAAACGATGCTCAAGTCCCTGCTCGCGAAGGGGCAGACGCAATTGTTGTCTTTTAAACGTAAAGATGGATCGACCGTCAAAGCGCGGATTGTTCTGGATGTACCAGGAACAGGACAACTTAGCGTTCGTGAGGAATCCTGAAATAGGGTCGTCTATCATAGTAGAATATGAAGGTTGAATGACTTTTTAAACACGAAAAAAGGACCCTATCCGAGGGTCCTCAGATTGTCGAGAAACCCTGTCCTTTTTTAAGGATCAGGGTTTCTCTGTTTTTCCCAAGTAACTAAGTACGAAAAAATGAGGGGCTACCCCCGTTTTTCCAGGCGATCCAGGTGGATCGCCATCTTCTTCATGTTCTGCACGGCTGCTGTCATCAGGGCCTGTTCCCTGACGTTTTGCAGTCCGCGCAAACGACAATAGCGAAACCCATGGAGCTCTTTGGCATCCGCGAAGCTTCGCTCAATCGTTTCTTTTCGTTTTCGGTAGAGATATTTCCCGGATCGACTCAACCGGTTGTCTCGTACCCACTCTTTGCTGTCCTCCCAGACATGGCGGGTTACCACCTTTCGGTGGTTGCGAGACCGTGTGCATTCGTTTAATAACGGACAGTTCTTGCAATGCTGTGGATCAGAAGCGTACTGCCGGTATCCCTCGCGATTAGTCGTCTTGTACGGTAATTCGTGCTTCGCCGGGCAGACATAAAGATTGCGCTGTGCATCATACGTGAACTTCCATTTTGGGAATAAGCCTTGGGTCGGGTGAAACCTTCGGTGAGCAATAACGGCAAAAATGTTTCGGCTTTGCAGCCCTTTGCAGATGGGTGAAGTCAAGTACCCCGAGTCTAGAGCAACGGCTTCTACTTTAAAACCAAATCGTTGTTGTTGACGATCCAAACGGGACAAATACGGTACAGAATCGTGGACATTTCCAGCGGTGACATGTACATCCGTAATCATATTGTATTTCAGGTCCACGGTACGGTGGTCTAAGTAGAAGAATCCTTCCGGTTTCCCATCACGAATCATATAACCGCTGTCGGGATCTGTCGTGCTCACTTTGACTTCCTTTTCCTCGATCACGTCCTCTCTAGGCTTTAACGCTTTTTTCCATGTGCATTCCGGTCAGCCTCTACGGCAGCATTAAGTTCACTCACATAATCACGGGTGTTTTGTAAAACCTGCTCCTTTGTGTATCTATGCTTGTTCGCATTCGCTTTGACGTGGGTTGAATCGGTAACTAAGACACGTCCGCCCACCATACGGTGCTGGATAGCTTGAAGCACAATCTCATCGAAGATCTCCTGAAAAATCTCGGTGTCTTTAAAGCGAGTGCGACGATTCCAGCTAATCGTAGAATGGTCCGGCACTTTGTCGGTTAGACCTAACCCCAAAAACCAGCGGTAAGCGAGGTTGGTTTGAATTTCACGTTCAAGTTGGCGTTCGGAACGGATGCCATAAAAATAACCGAGGAAAATCATCTTAAATAACACGACAGGGTCGATAGCAGGCCGCCCATTATCAGCACAGTAAAGCGGACGAACCTTTTCGTCGATGAAAGAAAAATCGATATACTTGTCCACTTTACGGAGCAGATGATCTTGAGGGACCAACTCTTCAATTGAAACAAATTCGTAAGCCTGCTGTTTTTCTCGATTCGAACGCAACATATTTAACACCCTTCCGAACGGTTTATTTACTAATTTTATACAACATTAACGCGGTGTCGTGTTGAATTAAATTCACAAGAAAATAGCTGTCGAGACTTTCTCGACAGCCTGAGGACCCTATCCGAGGGTCCTTTTTTGTTGATGCAATTGTATGCTTTCGTGGATCACCCGTGGCACTTCTGTTAGCTTTTGTATTGTATACATTACAGAGTTCACGTTTTTTTGCAATTCAACCATATTGTAAATCCATTCTTTAGGCTGCTTAAGATACACAGCGTGAATACCTGCCGCAAGGGCTGGAGATACGTCGGTGCGTAAAGAATTCCCAATCATCCAGGTGATGCCTCGGTCCAGCCGATTTATTTGGATGATTTCTTCCAGTGCTTCGACATTTTTATGCTGGCGAATATAGATACGGTCATCAAAGTAAGTAGCCAGCTTCATTTGCTCAATCTTTCTTTCTTGAATGACCTGCTCACCGCCCGTATAAAGGTGAAGGGAATGCCCTGCTTTTTGGAGTGAATTTAACGTTTCGGCCATACCTGGATACGGTTCAATTTCCTGCTCGTACACACTTCGGCCAAGCGAGCGAAGCTCCTGTTCTTCCCGAGAATCCGTACGGCGTCCGAATTGTTCAGAGAAAAACTGGTACGTATCTATTAGGGATTGTGGAAAATGCTCGCTGGCAAAACCCACCTGATGAACCCCAGCCACATCAATTTCAATTTGTTTTTCACGGATTGTATTTCTCGTTAGGTTATGAGCTGCAAACCATTCCTGAAGCAAATCGAAAAAGTGGTTGAGAATAAGGTCGAAATACTTGTTGCAGTGGACCAAAGTGTCATCAAGATCAAATAAAATGTGCTGTTTCGGATACGACATGATGCATACTCCTTCCAAGCCAAAGCTTTAACGGTGTTCAGTTTATAACTAAAGTTGCGATTCAAATTACAATCCAATATAGGATTCCAAAAATACCTGCAAATCAGCCGCACCGTCGGGACGGATGCTGAATTTTTCCTTGTGATAGCGTCCAATGTGTATGCGGAGCAAACCAGCCACACGCAAAATCATCATATCAGACATTAGTGTATCTTCCAATCGGCTCAAATCATGACGCATGTCTTCAAGAGACTTAGGACCTTGAGCTACATAACGCAAAATGCGCAGCCGTTGTGGATCATTGACTGCACGAGTGAGTCGTAGTAGAAGCGTGGGCGGTTCTTCCTCACTCTCTTCGGGAATATCTACCGGATACTGGATCAGCAGTGTACGGGTGTAAAAGCAGTATGAATTAATTGGGCGATTATGAACGACCGGAAACAGCACTACTGTATCGAGGTCTTCCATATGTGGCACGACTAGTCCAGCTGTTGCATATTCAACAAGTGCTTCCGGTTCCATTTTACTTAACAGCATGCGCTTTTCCGCAGCATCTTCTTCTGCCAATACACGCAGTTCGCCTTCCAAGGCCCGAAAATAATCACGATCCCACAATCTGAGGAGCGGTGCATATACCTTACGAATGCGTAAAGATTCTTCAAAGGTTAAAAAAGGAATATGCGGAACAAGCAACTCAAACATATCCTTATCCGGTCCGTGATCCAAGTAAGAAATATAGTCGGATATTTCATCTGTTTCTGGTCGAAGCAACGCCCAGGCATAGAGTGCGTCATAATCGCTAAAAGGGCAATCCTGAGCTGTAGCTAGCTCAGTACGAACTTCCTGTTGTAATCGTGCATCCACCTTGTCGATCCATTCATGGCCCAAGTCCATATCTTGGACCCACTTTTTAGTTACATAGGCCATAAAGCTGCCGAGCAATTCATAAATTGGGGAAGTGTCTATTTTAATTTGATAACTCATGGAACCAAATGCCTCCTATTCTGTCTTCTAGCCCAGAGCGGTGAACGTAAATAAAGCCCGTCCATAAGCAAAACATGAGCATTTTGAAATTGCCCACTCATTTATTATGGCTTGTTCTGCCAGGCATTGTCCACTATAATATGAAATAGTGCGTTGTGACGTGAACTTGGTCGGATTGAACATACGAGGCTCTTAACCGAGGAGTCGGATACATACCAGACTAGCTCTATCCGTAAAATCGTCATCTCAGATGGCGATTTTTTTATTTCTCTCTTTAATACACTAAAATTAACACGCTAAAAACATCTTAATATGTAATATATCGATTTTTAGAAAGTCATGGTACACATCGTGATAAGATTTATTATTGATTATGGTATCAAATGCAAATCATTTCTAAACATTCATTTTATGATGTTAATAATTTATTTGTTCGAGCAGGAGGAGCTGGGATGTCGTCGTCGTTACGTGTTCATTATTTTATCTTAATTGCAGTTATTATTGTTGCTGGATTATGTCAGGGTTTACTATTGCCCATTCTGTCGATCTCTTTGGAACAAATGGGGGTTTCGTCTTCGCTAAACGGAATGAACGCGGCTGCACTGTATATTGGTTCATTCGCAATGACACTGGTGGCTGAACGGACTTTGGGGTGGCTGGGATTTAAAAAGCTGATGGCTGGTGGTCTTGTGCTTGTGCTGATCACGCTGCTGCTGTTCCCGCTAATCCCTGATATTCGGGTTTGGTTCGTACTGCGCCTGCTAGTAGGTATTGGTGACAGTGCGTTGCATTATTCTGCTCAGTTGTGGATATTGCTGGTAACTCCAGCAGAGAATCGAGGCCGCAACATTTCCTTTTATGGTATGTCTTATGGTCTCGGTTTTGCATTAGGCCCATTGGGATTGTGGCTGCTTGATTATGGAATGCTGGTTCCATTTGCTGCGTTGGCTTTGTTGTGCTTGCTTGTGTTGCTGTTAGTGTTAATCAAGCTGCCTGACTCAAGACCCGAGAAGCAGGAGACTGAGGCGCGTCCCGCACAAAGATTCCGGCGCAGCTATAGATGGGCATGGTACGCTCTGTTGCCTGCATTTCTATACGGTTATATGGAAGCGAGCCTGAACAGTAATTTTCCAGTCTATGGCCTGCGTATTGGCTTCCATACCGATGAAATTGCTGCCTTGCTGCCTTTCGTCAGTTTGGGAGGCTTAGTGCTGCAACTGCCTTTAGGTATATTAAGTGACCGTTGGGGACGTAAAAAGGTGCTAATGAGCGTAGGTATAGCAGGAGGGTTGACCTTTATGTTACTACCATGGAGTGGCAATCATTTTATGTTCACATTGGTATTGCTGACCATCGCAGGTGGATTGGTAGGCTCCTTTTTCTCACTTGGTTTGGCCTATGCAGCTGACCTGTTGCCCAAATCATTTTTGGCGGCTGCAAATGTGCTGGCATCCTTTCATTTTAATCTGGGAAGTGTGATCGGACCTAATATTAGCGGAGGGTTGCTGGACATTGGAACTCAAGGCAGTATGTTTCTAGTCCTTGGAGGTAGTTATATTGTTTTCGGATTGTTAGGTCTGTTTTCCCGAAAAAGAGCACCAGCGGTATAAAACTGCGGTTTGCATGGTATTTGTTTCACAATTACTATAAAATATAAACATGTATTGATGGCGGACAAAGGGGAATCATAGATGATTAAAATTCGGAAGCTGACCAAGCAAGTGGGGCCTGAACGTACCCCGTTGCTTCGAGGGATTGATGCTGAAATTCATCAGGGTGAATTCATTGCTATAGTGGGGCCAAGCGGAAGCGGTAAAACGACACTTCTTCGCTGTCTTGCTTTACAAGAGCCTTGGGAAGAAGGCAGTTTGATTGTTGGTGGCAATGATGTACTGAGATCCGGGTGGACGGGCAAGATGAAAATAAAGCGAGAGTGGGCATACCTGGAGCAAAATCCGCATCTTAATGTGAATCGGACCGCTCTTAAAAATGTGCTCATTGGGCGATCGGGTCAAACACCCTGGTGGAGAATGGTGACTGGCATGGTGCGTTCCGACGATTATATGGGAGCGATGGACGTTCTAGAGGATCTGGGTCTGCTGGATAAGGCGCATGATAAATGCGACAAGCTCAGCGGCGGCGAACGGCAACGGGTAGCCACAGCGCGTGCTCTCGTCCACGGTGCTAAGGTTATTTTAGCTGATGAGCCTGTAAATGGACTTGATCCTGCCTCAGCAGCGCATGTACTGGAAACCTTTCGCAAGCTGTGCTCTGGCGAGCGAGTAACAATCATTACTGTACTGCCGCTGGAAATGGCTGAACGTTTTGCTTCCCGAATCTGGGGTCTGAATGAGGGTAAACTGGTGTTTGATATCCAGGGAAGACGATTGACACAGGCAGAAAAGAACAAATTGTGAAGGGGACGGCAAGAGAAGTGAAAAAAATGCTGTTGAAAATGGTGGCTTGCTGCTGTTCCTTGCTGCTTCTTGCTGGATTTTTAAGCGGCTGTAATGTGATTAGCGATCCAATTTCGCTGATGCAGACACCAACGATGTCTGACGAGAAACAACAGCTGAATGGAGCAGTGAATACGCAATTAGGGGCGGTACAGCCTTTAAGGCCGAATGATCCGGATGATCCTACGCCAATTCGGACGGGAGATTTGAATAATGATGGTATAGACGAAGCAGTGCTCTTTTATGAAACACCAGATGAGAGCGTAAAGATACATGGTGCCTTGTTTGAAGATCAGGGCGGGACGTGGGTAAAGAAGCTTACATTTGATGGGGAAGGCACAGTGTTGGAATCATTTAAACTAGTGGATCTAACAAATGACGGTACGCTTGATATTGTAGCAGGCTTTTCGAGCGGAGACAGTGGCGAGAACGGGGAGCAGAAGGGTCTTATCGTTTACTCTTATACTGGAGGAACGTTAGAAAAAATATATGCAACGGGCTATACGGACTTCGTTGTAGACGATTTTAACCATAAGAAGATGGATTTGAACGGGGACAATCTGAATGACTTGACGATTATCTTGCTCCGTCGCAATGAATTTTTTACTGTAAAAACGTTCCAGTTCAGCGGAGGAACCTTTAAGGAGATCGGATCGTTGGATTTGGACAGTCAGGCTTTAGGTGTCTATAATGTGGTCGCTGGTAAGGTAGCCCAGGGTAGGCAGGGAATCATTATAGATACAAAGATTGCTCAGACGACTACGGTATCCAATGTTATCGTGATGGATCACGGCAAACTTAGAAAGCTCAATCTTATGGATGTTACCTTCAAGGATGCTACCATCGCCAGTGGTGATGTGGACGGTGACGGTCTTCTCGAATTTGGAAATTTGGAGAAGCCTAAAGGCTGGAGCAACAGGCCGCTCGATGAAGTTCCTTATTTTGTATCGTTCTATCAGTGGGATGGGGCCAAAGGGACGATTTTCAAGCAGCAACAGTATCGTGATTCTAATGAACAGGTCTACTTCAGGCTGCCAAAAGAGCTGCATGGCAAGGTGACTATTGATCCGAAGGTTTCAAGGAAGGACAGCTATTTGCGGTTTATTTTGGATGATACAGACAAAACGATAGCGGAAATTAAATTTTTCTCGTTATCACAATGGGAGCGAAATAACGAAGGCTATAGCCAACTGTGGCGAACGAATGCACAGGTAGTTGGTATAAAACGATCCAGCGAGCTGGAGCCACGTAAAGCCATTAAAAACAAGCTGGGGGAAAGGCAGGTAGAGTAGAGTGAGTAAAGTTTTAATCATGGAAGACGAGGAATCGATCCGTAGCTTTATCGTCATTAACTTGAAACGTAACGGCTTTGAGGTGTTGGAGGCGTCAGAAGGACACGAGGCTTTGAATATTTTGAATACGGTGCGGGATATCGATATTGCGTTACTTGACGTGATGGTGCCGGGCATGGATGGTTTTGAGGTTTGTCGGAGAATTCGGGAAACGAATGAGCGTATTGGCATTATCTTTCTGACAGCCAAGGTACAGGAACAGGATAAGGTGTATGCCTTGTCTGTAGGGGCTGATGACCATGTGAGCAAGCCTTTCAGCCCGACAGAGCTGATTGCACGTATTCAATCGTTATTGCGTCGGGTGAATGTACATCGTGAAACAGCAGCCAAGGTGTCCTTCCAGTCCGGTCCGTTCACGCTGGATTTGATAGCTAAGCAATTTAAGAAAAACGGGCAGCTGATCGAGCTGACACCGACAGAGTTTTCCCTGATTCAGTTTTTTCTGGAGAAAGAAAATACGCCGCTTAGCCGAGATGTTTTACTCGACCACGTATGGGGCAAGGAATATATGGGTGATCCGAAAATTGTAGATGTGAATATCCGACGTCTGCGGCAGAAAATTGAAAACAATCCATCCGAGCCAGCTTTTTTACAAACCGTGTGGGGACATGGATATAAATGGAAAGGTCAGTCTCAATGATCAAAAAGGGGATCCGCCGACAGATTGTGCTTCACTATTTTTTCGTAGTGTTTTTGGCGCTTCTGTTAGTAGAAGTCATTTTTATGTTTGCACTCCGGTCATATTATTATGACACTATTTATAAAAAGATCGAGAACCGTATCCAATCGGTAAGTGAATTTGCATCCAAATTCAAGGAGCCGGAACAATCATTACAATCGTATTTGTTGGATACATTTTCACTGCCCAACACTGAATTACAATTGCTTGATGAACAGGGAAATGTAATTGATAACTCGACAAATTTTGCTGCGGATCTAAGTGTGCAAACCAGTGATGTGACACAAGCCTTAGCTGGAGATACGGGCAAATGGATCGGAAAGCAACCCGGCACGGGACAGCAGGTGATGGCGGTATCTCAGAAACTGGACAATATTGTCGGGGATCAGGTGTATATAATCCGGTATACGACTTCGTTGGAATTAGTAAATGACAAGTTATTCATCATTACATTATTTTCGGTGGGAATCATGGCAGCTGTATTGATTATTGTATTTGTAGTGAGTACAGGGCTTGCCAATTCCATTGTCAGACCGATTAACAATATTCGCGACGTATCTGCTCAGATGGCGCAGGGGCGATTTGATGCACGTATCAAAGGCGATTATCGCTATGAACTGGGTGAACTGGCATCGACGTTGAACTACATGGCACAGGAAATTGTCAGAACCAATCAAATCAAGGATGATTTTATTTCTTCCATTTCTCATGAGCTGCGTACTCCGCTTACTTCCATTAAGGGCTGGAGTGAAACGTTAAATTCTGGCGGATATGACCCGGAAGAGACCAAGATCGGAATGCAGATTATTTCTAAGGAAACGGACCGGCTGATTGGCTTGGTGGAGGAAATTCTCGATTTTTCCAAACTGGAACAAAATGCCATGAAGCTCGTGATGGGAACAGTTGATCTTCGAGAGCTTTTGCAGGAAATTATGCTGAATGTATGGGCCAAGGCAGAAATGAAGCAGATTAAGCTCCAACTGGATTCCGAGGAAACGGCATACCTTGTTCATGGAGACGGTAACCGTCTGAAACAGGTGTTTTTGAACATTGTAGATAATGCCATCAAATTTTCGCATGAGAGCTCGATTATTTATCTGTCTCTTCAACGTGTTAAAGGCAATATCGAGATATCGGTACAGGATACAGGGATTGGGATTAGTGAAGAAAATCTTGCCAGAGTAAGAGATCGCTTTTTCCAGGTAGACCACCAAAATGGAGGGACTGGACTGGGATTGGCAATCTCGCAACAGTTTGTTGAGCGTCATCACGGTCAGATGCTCATTAGAAGTGAATTGGGAGCTGGAACCACCATTACGGTTTCATTGCCTGCTCTGCAAGCAGAGCCATCTGTGGAACCACCACAACTCTCGGAAGGGCAGATTTAAAGTTAAATGTAAGATGTAACCATAAAAACAGCCAGTCCTCACTATATTGGAGGGCTGGCTGTTTGAAATTTAGGGGAGAGTTATGAAGTAAAGCCTTCTGCACGCAAGCGTGTGTTACGCTCGTAGGCTTCTTTTAGCATACGTGTAGTTTGCGGCCGTACTGCCATTTTGCCAAATACTGTTTCATTGGGTCCGATAACCATAATTTCGCTCGGATTACCTTTAATAACAGCACCATCACGAATTACAGCACCTTCACCGATAATTGCGTGCTCAATATGCACGTTGCGCCCAATACGTGTGTCAGGCATAACGATACTTTCCTTGATGGAAGAGCCTTTTCCCACCTCGACGCCGCTAAACACTACGGAGCGCTCAATTTGGCCTTCGACTTGGCAGGAATCATGCAGTAGGCTGTCCAATGACTGCATTTTACGACCAGGCACCTTTTGCGCGCTCAGCCTTGTGCGGCGTTCACGTGTATACATTGGCCAGTCTTGACGCTGAAGGTCAATCGCGCAATTTTCTTGCAGCAAGTCCATGTGGGAGTCCCATAGGCTTTTAACTGTACCTACGTCTTTCCAATAGCCCTGGAATTCATAAACGTATAGTGATTCTTGGTCTGCCAGCATTTTAGGTATGATATCTTTGCCAAAATCATGACTGGATTGAGGATCCTGTGCGTCTTCCAGTAGATAATTTCTTAAGTAATCCCATTTGAAAAGGTAAATCCCCATAGAGGCTAAATTACTTTCCGGTTTCTCCGGCTTCTCTGCAAATTCAGTGACGCGCAGATCTTCATCGGCGCTCATAACACCAAAACGGTGTGCTTCATCCCAAGGAACCTCCATGACAGAAATGGTTGCCGCAGCTCCTTTTTCCTTATGGTAGTTCAGCATCTCGCCATAATTCATATAGTAAATATGGTCACCGGATAAAATAAGCACATGTTCTGGATTTTGGCTGTCAATATATTCGATATTCTTATGAATAGCATCTGCCGTTCCTAAGTATTCAGCGTTACCTGTATTATAAGATGGAAGCAGGGTAATTCCTTTGTCATCCGTTTTTGTAAGGCCCCATGGAGTTCCATCCCCAATATGTTCGTGCAAGGATTCTGCCTCATATTGCGTCAGTACACCTACAGTATCAATGTTTGAATTTACGCAATTGCTGAGAGGAAAATCGATGATCCGGTAATGACCGCCAAAAGGTACGGCGGGTTTTGCAATCGTTGAAGTAAGGGGAGCAAGACGGCGTCCCTCTCCGCCTGCCAGCAGCATGGCAATGCATTCTTTATTAAACATTTCGTTTCCCTCCCGGTTTAGTTGTCTGTTGTAGTACATACATAAACGGTATGGGGTACTCTTGAAACCATCAGGTATATAAGATTCCCCAAAAACTAAGGTTTATTTTTTTCCTAGTCATTTTTCTGTTCATTGTGGCTAGAATGGGGTAATAACTCAGGTCAGCTTTGACCCAAAAGCGAATGCATTACCGATTCATACATTTTTACTTACAAACATAAAAGGGTGGTGACGTGATGACAGACCAAACTCTTCCGCAACAGACTATCTCATCGGAAGATATTTATTTGTTTCATGAAGGAACGCTTTATCACAGCTACCGATCTTTGGGTTCCCACCTTACTGTGGAGAACGGAGAACAGGGCGTTCGTTTTACGGTCTGGGCTCCTCATGCTCTCCATGTCGGGCTTGCTACAGATCGCAACAACTGGAATGGGGAACAGGATTCCTTATATAGGGTTCCCAAATCCGGTTTTTGGAGTCGTTTTTTTCCGAGGATATCCCAAGGAACATTTTACAAATACGACATTACAGGTCCAAATGGTGAACGATTTCTGAAAGCAGATCCTTACGCCGTACGTGCTGAAGTGAGACCGGCTACGGCTTCAGTGGTATCTTCAGTGGATGGTTATGTTTGGAACGATGCAGCTTGGCGCCGTAAACGTAGAGCACCTTATGGTAAACCTCTACATATATACGAGCTTCATCTAGGCACTTGGAAGCAAAAAGCAGATGGTACGTTTTATACATACAGGGAAATGGCTGAGCTTCTTGTGCCTTATGTAACTGATATGGGGTATACACATATTGAGCTGATGCCGCTGAGTGAGCATCCGTATGATCTTTCCTGGGGCTACCAATTAACAGGATATTTTGCACTCACAAGCCGTTATGGTGAACCACATGATTTTATGTATTTGGTGGATCGTTGCCATCAGGCGGGAATTGGAGTGATTATGGATTGGGTTCCGGCTCATTTTGCCAAGGATGCTCATGGATTGAGACGGTTTGACGGATCGCCACTGTTCGAATACGCGGACCCGCTAATTGCTGAAAAGCCCGGCTGGGGAACCCTAACGTTCGATTATAGCAAGCCAGAAGTACGTTCTTTTCTGATTTCCAACGCATTGTTCTGGATGGATGTGTACCATATTGATGGTCTGCGTGTGGATGCGGTGACGAGCATGTTACGGCTGGATTTTGAAAAGCAGGAAGGACAATATTGTCTCAATTCCAAGGGAGGGATTGAAAATGAGGAGGCTATCGCCTTCCTTCAACAGCTGAATGAGACGGTATTCCGCTATTATCCATATGCACTCATGATGGCAGAGGAGTCCAGCGCTTGGCCGATGGTGACCTCCCCAGTAAGCGATGGAGGGCTCGGTTTTAATTACAAATGGAATATGGGTTGGATGAACGATACACTTGATTATATGGAATCGGAGTTTGATCAACGACCCGAGCGCCATAATTTGCTGACCTTTCCCATAGCCTATGCATACAGCGAAAATTTTACACTGCCATTGTCGCATGATGAGGTTGTTCATGGTAAGAAGTCGCTGCTTGATAAAATGCCGGGCACCTATGAACAAAAATTTGCCGGACTACGGGCGCTCCTTGGCTACCAAATGACCTCACCAGGTAAAAAGCTCTTATTCATGGGAGGGGAATTTGGCCAGTTTATTGAATGGAAGGATGAGGATCAGCTTGACTGGTTTTTGCTGGACTATGACAGTCATCGGTCTTTGCACGCATATTCGAAAGCACTGAATCATTTATATCTTCAGGAGAAAGCATTATGGGAATTGGACCATTCGTGGGACGGCTATCAATGGATTGAAGCTGAAGACCGAGGGCAGAGTGTAATTACGTATTTACGTAAAGGCAAAAAAACGGGGGATACGCTGGTTGTCCTTATTAATTTTCAGCCTGTGCAAAGAGAAAATTATCGAATTGGGTTGCAAAAGGCAGGAAGCTATATGGAATTGCTGAACAGCGATCATAAGGACTTTGGGGGAAGTGGTCAGGTAAACTCCGGAGCGATACGTACTTCCAAAATCCCTTACCACGGACAGCTTCACAGCTTGGAGGTGACTATTCCACCCCTAAGCATCGTTATACTCAAGAAGACACCACCACGTAGGTCTAAAAAAGCAGATTGACCACATAAGGAGGAAGCACATATGAACATTTTGTTTGCGGCAGCAGAAGCACATCCATTTATTAAAACAGGCGGGTTGGCTGATGTTATTGGCGCACTGCCAAAGGCACTTCATCAGGCAGGGTGTGACGTCCGAATCATCTTACCTAAATATGCGGGTATTCCCGATACCTATAAGAAGTCTCTGCGTCCGGTAACGGTCAAGCATGTAGCTGTAGGCTGGCGTGATCAATATTGTGGAGTAGAGGAGCTGACGTTGGACGGGATCAGGGTTTATTTTATAGATAATGAATATTACTTCGGTCGTGACGGTATTTACGGTTATATGGATGATGGCGAACGCTTCTCCTTCTTCAACCGGGCGATTTTGGAAGTGCTGCCTGAACTGAATTTTCGGCCAGATATTGTGCATTGTCATGACTGGCATACGGCGATGGTTCCGCTACTTCTGAATGCCGATTATCGACATTTGCCCTTTTACAACGATATTCGCACGGTGTTTACGATACATAATCTGTTGTATCAGGGTGATTTTCCATATGAGGTCTTAACGGAGCTGCTTAACTTGGATGGAAGCTATTTTACCCCGGAGGGTGTGGAATATTATGGCAGACTAAACTTTATGAAAGGTGGGCTTACTTACTCGGATCATGTCACGACCGTGAGTCCAACCTATGCAGAGGAAATTCAAACTGAATTTTACGGATACGGACTGGAGGGTCTACTTCGTAAATTAGGACAGCAGGGACGCTTAACGGGGATTGTGAATGGAATTGACACCCAAAGCTACAATCCTGCCACAGACAATCGTATTTATACGAAATACCGCACAAGTCTGGCAAAGAAAAAGGAAAATAAAATTGCTCTACAAAAGGAGCTGGGTTTGCCGGTGCGTCCGGACGTACCTATGATTGCCATGGTAACCCGGCTTGTGGATATGAAGGGGCTAGATCTGGTAACGAGAGTGCTTGACGAAATTTTGTATTATGATGATATTCAGTTTGTCGTGCTGGGAACAGGGGACCCGGCTTTTGAGCACTGGTTCCGGGAAGCAGCGGGACGATATCCTCTGAAAATGTCAGCGCAGCTTACTTTTAGCGAACCATTGTCACGAAAAATATATGCGGCAAGTGACATGTATCTTATGCCATCGAGGTTTGAGCCTTGTGGGATTAGTCAACTGCTGGCGCTTCGTTATGGAAGTATCCCCATCGTGCGAGAAACTGGAGGGCTGAACGATACGGTGCAGGCTTACAATGAATCCACAGGTGAAGGTAACGGTTTTAGTTTCACGAACTACAATGCACATGACATGCTGCATACCATTCGTCGTGCTGTTCATTACTATCGTCAACCTGAGCATTGGAACAAGCTTACACAGACGGCCTTTGCAGGAGAGTAC
This sequence comes from Paenibacillus sp. AK121, assembly GCF_019042715.1. Classification (NCBI taxonomy): domain Bacteria; kingdom Bacillati; phylum Bacillota; class Bacilli; order Caryophanales; family Paenibacillaceae; genus Paenibacillus; species Paenibacillus sp. AK121. The sequence goes on along the minus strand of NZ_JAHPJM010000021.1, from coordinate 18,148 downwards.
AGTTGGGATGTATCGGCCGAGGCGTATATGGATATTTACCGTTCGCTAGCAAAGACCGATTAAACAGCACATAAATACCATATTTATGCTAATGAAAAAGGGAACTCCTTTAGCCATGGTTTGGCTGCGGAATTCCCTTTTTTGTTGCTGGTCAGTCGCCCCCGCCACCACAGCTACTTCCACACGAAGAGCCGCTGCTACACGAGGAATGGCTCCCGGAATCGCCTGAATCGTGGTGAGAAGAGCCTCCACCATGAGAACTGTCATGGGAGGAATGATGGTGCGAGTGGTGTGTATCCCAGTTCGAGCAGCCGCTTGCGGAGCTACAGCCGGATGAGCTGGCTAGTACGGCACTGTTTGTAGAATCTGGGTGCATGTGTATGGCCAATTGTTCAGGTTGATACCATGAATACCACACAACAGCCAATAGCAGATAGTCAACCTGCAAATAGTTGACCTTGGGTAGCTGCTTGCCCTCTGGATCATTTACAGCTTTATTTACCCGCTCACGGAGGTGTTGGATTATCTTTTGAACCGCTTGTTGTGCTTGCTGTGAAATGTCTACATTTTCATGGGAATTCCATCGGTCACCTATTGGCTGCATCGAAGCTGTCAGTTTGTAATAGTGTGAAAGCTCATCGTTCGGTAGCGGATGATTAAAAAAAGTTCCCCACAAACTGGCACTATAACGATTCCAACCAAAGCATTCCACATACAACCAGTCAAACCACGCCCGCTCCTCTGGCATCGGCTGAGAGCCGCCCGAATGGGGTGCATGGTGAAGCATACGACCAAAAAAAGCTTCGGAGAATTGCTGGTATTCACGCGTAAACATTAACATTTCGTGCCATAGTTCATCTACATCACTACTGAACATAGGCACCCGATTCATAATGGCGCATAGCATGAAGTATCGTTTTAGCTCATGCCAGCGCCAATTATATTCTTGCTCCGTCAGGCTAGGATGGGCGTCCATGACACGTTGCTTTACGTTATGAGCATAGGAGGCTGGAATGCATCGCTCCAGCAGCTCCTTCAGCTCTGTAATCTCTCGATGACGCTCCTGCGTGAGTGACGAAGGAGACGGAGAGCTAAGGAAAAATGCATTTCGGCGCCGCGTACTTCTGTTTCCACGATTCCTGCGTATAGCACGGAATATAAACCAAAGAATGATGAGACCAACCACAATAAACAACGTCCAAAAGCTAGTCATACTATTCATAAGGGCACTCCTTTCTAAAAGAAGACGGCATTTCCGATTTTAGCTTTTGCTATTCAGTAGAGCGAATTCTTTTTTAATCTGTGCCAGCAGCTCAGAATTTGTGATTACATCGCAAGCCGTCCATGCCAAGGTTCTCGCGGCCAAGAGCATTCCTTCCATTGCGCGGTCCTGCATTGCTAAATCGCGGAATTCTGGTGTATGCAAGGCATGCTTCTCGTCAATAACTTGAATGTACGGGTGGATCGCAGGGCAATGAAGTGATACATTTCCGATATCCATAGAGCCATGATCTTCACCCTCCGTAATATCTTCTTGCGCAATGCCAGCCTGCACCAAATTTGCTGTAAAGGTGTCGGAGAGTACACGATTGGTCACCATTTCATCGTAAGAAGTCTCATAATTGGAAGTTTCCAAACGACACCCGGCTTGTAAAGCAGCTCCTTCAGCAATTTGAACAACACGGCGGGTAAGCGGGTTCAGCTCTTGGCGTGTAGCGGCCCTCACGTAAAATTGGGCTGAGGCGTAATCAGGAATAATATTGGCAGCCTGCCCACCCTGATTAATGATGCCATGGATACGTACCGTACTTTTCACCTGTTGCCGAAATGCGTTAACCCCGTTAAACGTTTGAATCACAGCGTCCAAAGCATTAATCCCTTCGTGCGGACTGGCCGCAGCGTGAGCGGATTGACCAAAAAATTCGAACTGCACAGCATCAATCGCTAGCGATTTGCCTGATTTTTCGTAGCGGTCAAAGGGATGTGTCATCATAGCTATATCGCAATCATCAAACAACCCGGCCGCCGCCATCGGAACCTTTGCACCGCGTGTTTCTTCGGCAGGTGTGCCGTATACACGTACTTCTCCACCAGTCTCGTCGATAATCGATTTGAGACCTACGGCAGCGCCTGTACTCATCATACATATCAAATGGTGCCCACAGGCGTGTCCTAGCCCTTTCAGAGCGTCGTATTCTGCCAGAAAAGCAATGATTGGTCCAGGCTTGGTTGCTTTGTAAGTAGCAATAAAGGCTGTTTCTATACCCAATACGGGTGCCTGAACTTCAAATCCGTGAAAAGCAAGTTCTTCTTTTAAACGGGCAGAGGCCAGGAATTCCTCGTTTCCAAGTTCAGGGTTTGCGCCAATATATAACGAAATGTCCTTAAACCGCTGGGCGTGCTGTTCAATGGTGTGTTGAATGGTCTGTTTGAAATTCATGCTAAAAACTCCTTTATATATGCTGTAATGTAGGTACTGCGATAGATATACTAAAATTGTACTATAACATTCATTGCATAATCATGCATATTCATTTATAATGACACAATCTTATTTATTATAAAGAATTTAAGGAGAGAAAAAAAGATTGAAAAAGGCATATCGTTTTACCGCCCTGGTTTTGTCGGCGGTTATCTTACTGTTGGCTGGTCTTCCCATGCTCACTGCATACGGATCGGAAGAAAAGCCACAGAAAAAACTTGTAGTGGGCATGAGTGCTGACTTTCCGCCGTATGAGTTTCATAAAGTTATTAACGGTCAGGATACCATTGTTGGGTTTGATGTTGAAATTGCCAAGGAAATCGCCAAGGATCTGAATGCGGAGATGGTCCCAGAGGACATGAGTTTTGACTCTTTGCTGCCTGCTCTGCAAAGTGGTCGCGTAGACTTGGTACTGTCCGGTATGACACCGACGGATGAACGCAGAAAGAGCATTGATTTTTCGGATGTATACTATCGTTCAAAGCAAGTCATTATGGTACGTCCAGAAGATAAAGACAAATATTCAACGATGGCTGCTCTAAAAGGAGAGAAGCTCGGTGCGCAGAAGGGGAGTATCCAGGAAGAAATTGCGCAAAAAGTGCCTAATGCTTCTGTGACCTCATTGGATAAAATATCCGATCTGGTACTCCAGCTTCGGACCAACCGTATCAACGCGGTTGTAATCGAGGATACCGTTGCTAAAGGATACACACTAGACGGTACCGTAACACTTGCCAAGGCAGTACCTGAGGATGAAGGAGCAGAAACTGCTGTAGGCATTCGTAAAGGAAATGCGGAATTGCTTGCTTCAGTAAATAAAACGTTGGCTCGCCTGAAAGCAGACGGTTCGATTGAGAAGTTTTCTACAGAAGCAAGTGCACTGTCTGCCGACAGACAAGTTTCTTCGAATAGCATTGTAGATATATTTTTGAAATATCGCAGTTTCTACGCTACGGGTATCGGCTACACCCTATTGCTGTCTGCGCTTGGAGTACTGTTCGGATTCATTATTGGTCTGATCATATCCTTGCTGCGGATGAGTGGGATTCGTATTATCGAGTGGTTAGGTACCGCATATGTAGAGATACTGCGCGGCACACCTATGCTGGTGCAGCTCATGATCATTCATTACGGAGTTGCTTTGACGTTGGGGGTTAATTTTACGCCACTTCAGTCCGGTATAATTACGTTGTCTCTGAATAGTTCGGCATATTTGGCTGAAATTTTCCGTGCTGGTATTCAGGCAGTAGACCGTGGACAGATGGAAGCTGCCCGCTCGCTTGGGATGGGACGAGGCAAAGCAATGCGTCATGTCATTTTACCGCAAGCATTTAAATCTATATTGCCTGCTATTGGTAATGAGTTCATTACGATCATTAAAGAATCATCAATTATTTCGACCATTGGGATGGTGGATATTATGTATCAAGCCCAGGTCATTAAGAATATTACCTACGAAGGCTTGAGTCCGTTCGTAATCGCAGCCGCTATTTATTTTGTAATGACATTCAGCTTATCTAAGCTGTTGGGTTTATGGGAAAGGAAGTTGAGAGCCAGTGATCACCGTTAAACAACTGCGTAAATCATTCGGTAAGAATGAAATTTTAAAAGGCATTGATATAGATATCGCCAAAGGTGAAGTAGTCGTCATTATCGGCCCGAGTGGTTCAGGAAAAAGTACGTTTTTGCGTTGTATGAATCTGTTGGAACAGCCAACAGAAGGGGAAATTTTGTTTGAGGGTGAGCCGATTACGGCCCGTGGTCATAATATTAATGCGACTCGGGAGAAGATGGGGATGGTTTTCCAGCATTTTAATCTGTTTCCGCATAAAACAATACTGCAGAATCTGACGCTTGCACCAACGCAGGTGAAAAAGCAGTCGGGGAAAGAAGCGGAGAAAATTGCACTGGAGCTCCTGCGGACCGTGGGTCTTGAGGATAAGAAGAATACCTACCCAAACCAGTTATCTGGCGGTCAAAAACAACGTATTGCGATAGCACGTGCTTTGGCCATGCAGCCGCACGTAATGCTGTTCGATGAGCCTACTTCTGCCCTTGACCCTGAAATGGTTGGAGAGGTTCTGGACGTGATGAAGAAGCTCGCTGAGGGCGGCATGACGATGGTGATCGTGACGCATGAAATGGGCTTTGCCCGTGAGGTAGGGGATCGAATCATCTTTATGGACAACGGTCAAATTATAGAACAAGGTACGCCTGAGCAAGTATTCGGTACTCCAAGCCATGACCGTACCCGTGATTTTCTTGCTAAAGTGCTGTAAGAAAATGCTTTTATGAAATATTAACAAAGCTCTCTCGTGATGATGTTTCACGGAGGGCTTTTCTCTTTTTGTCACTATATCTCCATATTTTCGTAACAGAAAACGGATTCTTGATGACAAAATTGTAACGAGTATAGTATGATATTCAAGGTTACCAACATTTTCATGCAGATAAGGTTACAAAATTGTGATATTATGCAGTAAGCCAAAACTTACCGGGGCAGCAGTAATGATAATAAATACTCAGGTGCTGGGCTCAAACCATGGGAAGTGCGGGGGACGTAACAACGGCAATGATTCCAATGCATCATAGAGATGTTGTGGAATATGCCTAGGGGTGAATTGCACAAGCATAGGGCTTCTCCTGAGTCCGAATCCGACAGCTAACTTCGCAGGCATAACAGAGGAGGTACATATCTTTGAAACATTTAAAACATATTGGAAAAACTATGAAATTTACGGTGCTTGCTGCAGCTATTGCAGGGCTGGCACAGACAGCTGGAGTAGCAGATGCTGCTTCGCTTCACACTGCCAAAGAAGGCGATACCTTCTTTTTGCTTGCTCAACGTTATGGGGTATCAGTAGATGAGTTGACGAAGGCTAACCCGGATATTGCGTCCAACAACATATATGCAGGTCTGCAAATTAAAGTGCCAGACGAAAAAAGTGTAAAGGCGGCTTCGGATTCGAAGCCACAGCTTCTTACAGAGAAAGCACCAGCGAATGAGAAGCCAACAATTGAAGCATGGGGCAAAACATTTAAATACAGTAAAGTAGTTGATGTTAAAGCTACAGCATATTCTGCCGCAGCTGATGAAAATGGCAAATGGGGTGCGGTCGATTATTACGGCAATCCGCTTAAGCTAGGTACAATTGCGGTAGACCCGAAAGTCATTCCTATGGGAACAAAGGTGCTAGTTACAGGTTATTCCCATCCCGGATTGCCAGACCATTCTTTTGTGGCCGTTGCCCGTGATCAGGGCAGTGCTATTACCGGAAAGCGGATTGATATCTTTATCCCTGGCAATAAATCATTCGTGAACGACTTCGGCTTCCAGAATGTGAAACTGTACGTCATTGATAAATAGCATTGTGCTTATGTATGATTTAATTAAACATAATATAAGTTATGTAAACTTGATCTATCATACAACATATAACTGGGACAACTTTTTATTAGGCCCGGTTGTTTATCGCTAAAAAAGGCTGTCTTACAAGCAGAAGTATTCTGCTCGTTAAGGCAGCCTTTTTACGTTGTTGGTATATTTGAAGCTTAGACATACTGTTATTTTCGTTCCGATGTGTGAAGTAGCCGGGGGACAGTGACAAATTTGTAGCCCTTAGCTTTTAGAGAGTGGATTAGACCCGGCAAAGCTTGGACAGTGCCTTGCAAGTTGGAACTTTGACCTCCACCTGCATGCATTAAAATAATGGAGCCAGGTCCGGTAGCCGGGATCACGTTGCGCTGAATTTGTGTTTTGCTTAATCCCTTCCAGTCTAGAGAGTCCACATTCCAATTGACGATCATGTACCCATGACGACGTGCCCACTGGATTTGAGGCTCCGTGATTTCACCATAGGGTGGTCGTATCAATCTGGGCCGAAAACCTATACTGGCTTCTAAAATGCGTTCTGTTTTTGTAATCTGGTGGCGAAAACGTTCTGGTCTGGCCTTCCTGAAATCCGGATGAGTATAGGAATGGTTTCCTATAGCATGACCCTCACGGATGATACGGCGTATGATCCCCGGATGCTTTTCCGCACGGTGGCCGACGATAAAAAAGGTAGCTTTGATACCATTTGCGTGTAATACGTCCAAAACCTGCGGCGTATACCTTGAATCGGGCACATCATCAAAGGTTAAGGCAATTTGGCGGGTGTGCGGGCCGCACATTTTAAAAATGTCCGCATGCTTTTTTCGTAGCATCGCTAATGTTGGAGTAGCTCGATCTTTACTTTGATATACCGAAGTAGCGACAACAGCTTCCTTGGGATGGGGCGTTCCAATGTTGGAAGGCGTGTCCGCGTGAACGGGAAAACTTGAAAATGCTAGTAACAGTGCTAAACATGGCAACACTCCCCTGTACCGCATTTGTATTCCCCCTTTCCGTGCAGTGGTACCTAGTGGTGCTCTCAGCTATTATGTACCTGTCCTATTAAAATTATGCTGGTGATTGAGTGAAGCCCTACACGGCTGAAGAGAAGTACATCATGAAGCGGGTATCCGTGAAGATGACGAAGTAAACGTACATATTCTCTTAAACATGACCGAAAACTGAAGCATTTTCGCAAGTTTTAGCCTTACAAAGGATTCGGTATACCATGACAGCTGGTGTATAATGGGGATGCTATTCATAATAATACATACTTGGAATTGAGGGAAGGATGGATAAAAGTGACCGACTTGTTTACTCCTTATCAATTAAAGGGGCTTTCATTAAAAAATCGGATTGTCATGCCCCCAATGTGCCAATACAGCGTGAAGGCCAAGGACGGCAAACCGACGGATTGGCATTATGTCCATTATGTGAGTCGCGCGATAGGAGGGACTGGGCTCATAATTGTGGAAATGACAGCGGTTCATCCGGATGGACGCATTACAGATCGTGATTTGGGCATTTGGAGTGACGAACATATTCCTGCATATCGTAAAATTGTAGAGGAAGTCCACAAGTATGGTGCCAAAATTGCCATTCAATTAGGCCATGCCGGACGCAAGGCCGAGGATGCTGAGACACCTGTAGGCCCGTCCTCGATCCCCTTTAGTGAACGCTTTAAAGATCCGCACACTTTGACGAGAGCAGAAGTCAAGGAACTGGTTCAGGCCTACAAAGAGGGGGCTCGCCGGGCGGTAGAAGCGGGTTTTGACACGGTAGAGATTCATGGTGCTCACGGCTATCTGATCCATCAATTTCATTCCCCTTTAACCAATACCAGAGAAGATGAGTATGGGCAGGGTTTGTCACTGTTTGGTGTTGAGGTGATCCGTGCTGTTAAAGAGGTACTTCCTGCTGATATGCCTGTGCTAATGCGGATATCTGCCAAAGAATATGTCCAAGACGGATATGATGTTGAATACATAGCAGCCATAGGGGAACGATATCGTGATGCAGGTGTGGACATTTTCCATATTTCTTCTGGTGGTGAGGGTCCGATAGGCTCCAGCGGAGGCCCGTCTGCGCGTGCTGGTTACCAGGTCGATTTGGCTCATACCATCCGTGAAAAATTGAATGTGCCTGTCATTGCTGTCGGCTTATTGGATGATTATGAGGATGCCCGCCGAGTCGTTCAGCAAAATGAAGCTGATCTGGTAGCCATAGGGCGTGCCATGCTGCGTGATCCCTATTGGGCGCTGCATGCTTCACGGGCGCTAAAAGTACAGGCAGATATCCCAGAGCCTTATCTACGCGGTTTTTAGATATTTTTGAAACCTCTTTGCAAAGCTTGCGTAAACATGTGTACAGAGCTTAAAATTTAAGCATTCAATTCTAGGAGGAACTTCACATGTCTATTTTCAAACGATTAAGAGATCTTACGATGTCTAACATTAACGCCATTATCGACAAGGCAGAAGATCCAGTTAAAATGACGGATCAATACATTCGTGATATGCAAGAGGATCTGGAAGACGCAGAGAAAGCGGTAGCCGCTCAAATTGCTATTGAAAAGAGATTCAAACAGCAATACGAAGAACAGGCAGCTTTGGTGAAAAAACGCGAAGAACAGGCTCATACGGCTGCAAAAGCACAAAATGTGGATCTTGCTCGTCGTGCGCTGGAAGAAAAGAAATCTGCCGAACAAAAAATGAACGAGTTCCAAGCTGGTTATGAGCAAAACAAAGCTGCAGCTGACAACCTGCGTGGTAAGCTGGATGAAATGCGTAGACAGCTGACTGAAATGAAAAACAAGCGCGAGACACTGGTTGCCCGTTATAACGCAGCTAAAGCGCAAACTGAAATTAACAAAGCTATGAACGGTTTTAGCTCGGATACGGCAACTGCTGGATTGAAGCGTATGGAGGAAAAAATGCTGCAAGCAGAAGCACGTGCTGAAGCGAGCAACGAAATGGCTTCCAAGGAAAAATCGCTGGATGAAGAGTTCAAAGAGCTGGATAAGAAAAGTGCTGTGGACGATGAACTTGCTGCTTTGCTGAAACAATACGAAAACAAATAAGAACTTTTAAGCATTGCCGCTAGTGTGATGGCTCAGTAAGCGAAGGAGAAACGTTTTCTCCTTCGCTTTTCCCTGCCTGGGGGCGTAAATCAATATATGTAGTCAAGAAGATGTGGAGGATGGTAGCAAATGCATTTTTTAGAAACGATGAAAGCGATGCTGGTATGGACGGGCGCGGGTGCTATTTTGCTGTTCGTATTAATGTATGTCGATTCTTTATTTACAAAGTATAAGGATTTTGCCGAAGTAAAATCCGGAAATATGGCCGTAACGGTACGGATGATTATGAAGCTGATTGCACAAGGATATATTTTATCAGGTTCAATTGCTACCGCTAATAATTTGCTTGAAGCGCTTGTGTATTCTGTGATTGCCTTTATTATCCTGCTTGTTTTGGAAGTGATTGTGCGCCTGCTGTTGCGGTATTGGGCACAGTTTGATCTGGATAAAGGTACCCAGGAAGGTAAAATTGGTTTCGGTCTGTTTTCGGGAGCGCTGCATTTGGTTGGTGCCTTAATCATTACAGCATGCTTCTAGGCAAAGTAAGGAGGGAATATGACCATGAGTGTATGGAAACGAATTTCAAATCTATTTGCCAAGCCTGAACCGCCGAAAGCGGAAAAAAGCATGCTTCACTTAAATCCAGGGGATATTTGTGAGGTGTCGCTTGTCACCTATGAAGTGGTAGGTCGTGTACATAATCGTGCTCGGAATGCCGTTGTTTTGACGCTTCAGGATGGTAATCAAGTGAGTTATCTTCATATTGAGGAACGGGAAACACTGCAATTCGGACTTTATCAGGCCATCGATGGCAGACTAGACAACCCGGAGGAAGTACCGACCATTTTAGAACTGGATGATACAACGTATCATTTGGAAGAACAGTATTTTGGGCATGTTACCGTTATGGGCCGTGCTCCTTTCCGGCAGGGTGGAGAGCAACATGTTTGGCAGTACCAGTCTGATGATTACCATCTATTGCGGGTAGAATGGCAGGACGGTCGCTTTATGCTTTATGAAGGAGAAGAAGTGATTACCGGAGACGTCAAGGTTATTCGGGCAAGCTAGGAGAGGGTTACACATGAGCAAACGCACCTGGCAATATGCATTAAAGGTCATTGTGGCGCTGAGCTTGTTCGTATCCGTGTTAAGCGGCTGCGGCGCGCCAAATGTGAAAGATACGTATCCGCTGGAATCCGTTAGTGGTAGCGGAAACTCGACCTCGTACGTGTATCGGGCGGCAGGCAAAACGGTTCCCGAAGTAGCGGAGGAATTGAAAGAACAGCGTACACCGGAACAAATGTCACCTCAGAGCAATGAGCGGATGTTTCTGGTATATAGTGATGAGTGGTACCATTTGCAGCAGGATCCAGCTAAGAAGGAAGACACACTCATTGAAATTGATAGTAAAAAGTATGTCGAGCAAAATTACAGTTCCAGCTTTCTAAAAGGATACTTAACTGCAACTGTGCTGGATGCTCTGTTCGATTCGTTGCGGGGGTCTGGCTCCTATCGAGGTTATTCGAGCAGAGATGTATACCGACCTTCACAAGGGCAATATCGTGCTCCAACAGCACAGGAGAAAAAAGCGATCCCGCCGATAACGGTGGAGCGAAAAGGCTCAGTTACCCGTAGAGGGAAAAATTCGGATTCCAGCGTTGGATCAAGCGGGAGTCTATTCGATAGAGGCTCCAGCAGTTCACCGAGCAGAGGCTCGATTTCACGTGACCGAGGCAGCAGCGGCGGTTCCAGCATATTTGATTCGCCGCGCAAATCGTATAGTAAGCCTAAAACACGCAGCGGCTCAGGTAAAATCAGCCGACGAAGTCGACGATAATGGTAATGTTTTATATTCTTCTAAAGTTGTTTGCGGAACTGTGGAGCTGTTGCACAGTTCCTTTTTTGTTGTTTGATATAACCTACAGTGAATTGAACGGATGCTCTCACTTCGATTTTATTACCGTCTACTTTGACCTACACTTGATCAGTGCTTATGTGCTCAATGCCATCGTCTTCGATGATGTTGCTTTTTTTGATATGGAGATGACGAGCTATCTTTTCTATAGCACCCATTCGTGGTTCAGAAAGTCCGCTCTCCCAAGCTGAAATTGCTTTATTGGTAACCCCAGCGATCTCAGCAAGCTCTTGTTGAGTCAAATGATATTTTATACGTAATTTTTTAAAATTGTCACTTAAAGCCACTATAATCCCTCCACCCCAAATTAAGTAGATTATAACCTTGATATCGAAAAAAAACCAACATAATACATTAGCAAAAGCAACGTCGCTCACTTGGGGGGATTTTTTTGTTAGCACGAATGGGTGTCGAGTTTGAAGAAGAAAGCCATAGAAAGAAAATTTTACCTCATATTTATACAAAAAATGACAGTTTACTAGATTATTTCATTGCCACATCTATTAGTAAAATATACAATTACATCAGGCGAAATAGGAGGATGATGTAACTGTGTTATCTGCTTTTTTATATATTTTACTTGGTTTTTTCGATGCTTTAGCGGCAGTTACTTTGGTCTTGAAGCTTTATATGCTTCCGGTGTGGGAAAATCGAAGAAAAATACTTTTCTATGCAATTGGCATAGCTTTCTTTTCCTTTCTCATGAGAGAAGTTATAGGCATGCCTAAATTTGATTTTCCGCTTCAGTATTTGTTAATGGTTCTCTTTTTAAGATTTGGTTTAGGGATCAAAACATATCTTGCAGCATTTTCTGCTGGTTCTGGTCTAACAGCTTACATTAACCTACAGCTATTTGTATATATATTTGCAAATTTTTTCGGAGTAGCACAACCTGATATTATTAATAATACTTCTGGTTCTTCCATTTACGTTATACAGTTAGCTTCTATTTTTACTGCGTACTTTATTTCTTTTGTCATGGGGAAATACAACTTTGGTTTCTCATTTATCATTCAGCCCCCACATGATTTTTTGAAAGGTGAAAATTACCTATCACCCCTTAATAAAATGTTCATCATAGGCTCCCTAATATCATTTGTCACTATTCTTGTTACTTTGTATATGCTCTATAACTCCAATACGATAGGACTACTTTCCATCTCATTGCTAACTTTTGGAATTTCGTACTTCTTTTCAGAGAAAGGAGATTACGAGGATGCTAGAAACGCTATCGAGGCACATCGCATCAGAAATAAAGAAAGCTGATCCTGATGGACCTACAAGTGTAGAAGTGATGGAGTATGCGATTGGTATAAAAATAACCGAAATTTCGGCAGTACTAATGGTTGCAGTTATAGCCTGGATAACAGGACATTTTTGGGGGGCATTACTAGCTCTGGCTACGATCATGTTTGTAAGGAGATTTTCAGGTGGGGTACACTTCAGCAACCTTACCCTTTGTGTCTGTTTTACAACGGCCATATGTGTAACTATACCTTTTGTTTCTTTAGGTTTATCAACAATTTTGATAATTAACGCTTGTTCATTATTAGTGTTTGTAGTATATGCTCCCAATCATTTTATCTATATTAATAAGACCAAATATCACAAGTATTATAAAACGATATGTATTTTGGTTTGCATATTAAATTTTTTTGTACAATCTCACATAATATGTTTATCTATAGTTATACAAGCATTCAGTATTCTTCCTTTATGGAAAGGAGGTGAGCGAAAATGGATAAGAAATTGGCGAGAGTTTTAAGTATAAGCCTTGGGAAATACGCTAACGAGTCTACCAAAAAAGAAAAAACAATATTTGGCGCTAAACCGGTACCAGCTGAGCTGAAGAAAACAGAAAAGAACTGAATTTAATGGAAGAGGGAAAGCGAATCCTAGCCACTCCATTGCTTGATGACAATTCACTTGGAGATTGCTCTTTCTTTTGTGAAAATCACCTAGTTGCGATTGAATTGTGGAAGCCTAAAAGCAATTATCACATCCCGCTTTTTCATACTTCTCATGGAAGATTTACAGTTCCCACCACCCTCCATGAATGTTCCGTAGGCTTACCCACTTTTTGCAATTTGGACGGATCTAATTTGGTTAACATCACACAAGTGGACAAGATCGTTACGGGAGATTATGGAGGGGGGCAGGTTGTTTTTAAAAATCAAGACATCAAAGAAAGTATAAATTCAGCCAATTTATCTCGATGGAAACAAATATATGCGGATGCAATGAATGCCGATAGAGAAATTCGTTATATTTTCGGATCGGAAATCAAGGTAGTGGGTAAGGCAACAGTGAGCGGTTTTTTTAAGGTAGGGAATATGCTTAGTGTGGATATGTGGGAACCTAAAAAAAATTACTATGTCCCGCGTTTCCACTCTGGAGATCGCTCTTATACAATCGGGCTAACCGCACAGGCTTGCAGGGAAGCTTTTCCGTATCTATATCCAGCTTATAAAGATACCCTGATAAATCTCGACTTGGTTTGTGAAATTGAGTCTAACGCATTTGGAGGGCTGGTACGATTCGAAGGATCTGACTTCACATGCTCGATGTCTCATAATAAACTTAAAGCGCTTAAAAAACTGTGGAAATGACCCATGAAAATTCAGGGGTCATTTTTATTACCAGATTTAAATGAATAAGTCAATAATCAGTTAGACTAGGATAAGCCGGACGGGTTCGATTTAATTCGACATATTTCCCGTTTTTAATCATTTTCCATGTGATAAAATTGATTATGAAAAAAATAACAATCTTTTAAATTAAGGTGAAACAATCTACATATAAGAAAAGGAGGGTGAAAGCGGGATATATATTGTAAATGCCGGCATGTACAAATGCCCCGAAGGAAATGCCTGTTTGTCAGGCAAGTTCCCACTCATATAAGTCCTCAGCTTTACACTCCAATATCCTAGAAATGAGGACTGCCGCCTCGAATGACATTTTGTCACGTCCCGCGATCCAGTTGGATATTTGTTGCCGCGAATATCCAGTTCGTCGGGCGAGCCATGATTGAGTGCGTCCATGAGATTTGAGCTCCTCTTTCAAAAGGCATTTCCCCCGAGTAAGTTTTTGCACCTTACTTGCTCCTAACAGGGGAAAAGTGTTTCGTTCAGAGTATACAGGTAAATTACTTTTTTATCAATTATATTGTGGAGTTGATTGGATGGTTGCAGATAAAAATGAAAATGTAACTTGCACTAGCTTTTATACAATAAAGATGGCACGACTCGCTTCAGGATATAGTGAGTTAATAGCTTGCAATATACTTGGTATGTCAATGAATGAATTAAAACATATAGAGGAAGATTCATCTGATTTAACAATAGCTCGAGCGCAGCAAATGTCCTCGTTGTATGAGGTTACAATAGATTCAATCTATTTCGGTAAAAATAATATAACCTAATATACGTAGAAAACTGACGTGATGACATGCAAAACCAAAAACCAAAGACTAAAATCTACCAAAAACAGCCGCGATATGATATTCAGGCTGTTTTTTGGCGGATAGAGACTTGCAGCAATCCAATAAATACCGTTCGGATTTGCCAGATAACGGTTTTAGCGTTATAACAGAAAGAGGGTATTTTAGAAGAACGGAGTGAGAACATGAATCAGACGCCATTAAATACAGAAAAATTCCAACGTAAAGCAGTTAAGGTGGAAGAGGCACAAAGCAGGATAGCTAGTTATGTTCAACAGGGCGAAAGGGAGGACGTAGGGCTTGAGCAAGCACATGGTCGCTATCTGGCGATGGATTTGACTGCGCCACATCCGTATCCCCGCTTTCGTCGCTCTGGTATGGACGGCTATGCGATCCTTGCCTCGGACACTGAAGTCTGTTCGACTGGTCAGGAAATCTGGCTACATGTGATTGATGAAATTCCTTGTGGCACCGTATCGGACAAGCGGGTGGAGACGGGAATGGCAGCCCGCATCATGACAGGAGCACAATTACCTGAAGGAGCGGACACGGTGGTTATGCTGGAGGCGACACAGCTGCGTGAGGAAAATGGACAGACATATGTTGGCTTGAAGAAGCGTATGGAAGTTGGCAAAAATGTGACACAAATTGGTCATGAGATTAAGGAAGGTCAGCTTTTGCTCAGTAAGGGAACTTGCGTGGGAGCGGGGCACATCTCGGTACTGGCTACTTTTGGTGTACATCGGGTGCCTGTTTACAGGAAGCCAAGGGTGGCCGTCTTTTCCACAGGGTCAGAATTGCTCGCAGTGGATGAGCCGTTACAACCGGGGAAAATTCGAAACAGTAATACATATATGCTGGCTTCTCAAATTAGAGAGGCAGGAGGAGAGCCGTTCATTCTGCAAGCCATTCATGATGATTTGAACCTTGCTCGGGCTTCTGTCAGAGAAGCAATAGCTACCTATGATATCGTGGTTACGAGTGGTGGAGTGTCGGTGGGTGATTTTGATATTATGGGTGACCTCGTGCGACAGGAAGATGTGAATATGCTGTTCAACAAGGTTACGATGCGTCCAGGTAGTGTAACCACAGCCGCAGTGATAGACGGCAAGCTGTTATTTGCGCTCTCAGGCAATCCCGGCGCATGCTTTGTAGGCTGTGAGCTGTTTGTACGTCCAACTATTCAAATGATGTTATCTTCGGCACATCCGTATTTGCAAACCTGGACAGCGAAGCTAGGAGCAGATTATACGAAGGTAAACAACTATACCCGCTTTGTACGCAGTTCTCTGGAGATACGTGGTGGACAAGTATATGCGATTCCTGCGCGAGTAGATGAATCCAGTGCCATGGTCACGATTAAGGACAGCGATTGTCTGATCGTAGTTCCTCCCACAACAGAAGGCTTGCGCGAAGGTGAAGAGGTGCATGTACTGGTGCTTCAAGGCGGACAGGTGACGTGAAAACAAAACATCCATTTGTATGTCAAATCGTCGGATTCAAAAATACAGGAAAAACCACCTTCCTCGGAGGTTTAATTCGTTATGTGCAGCAGTCAGGACTACGTGTAGCAGTGATCAAGCATGATGGCCATGAATTTGAGATGGATCATGAGGGAACAGATACGTACAAGCACCGACAGGCAGGCGCCGAAGGCGTAGCGATTGTTTCGGCAGGAAGAACAGCGATTTTAGAGGAACAAAGTCGGCCTGTGACCGGACTCATCCGGCATTTTCAGGCGTATGACTGTGTGTTGCTGGAAGGCTTCAAGCAGGAAAAATATCCGAAGCTGGTCATGGTGCGAGAACAATCGGATGCCCGACTTGTTCAGGAGCTGACAAATGTACAGGGAGTAGTAGTTTGGGAGTGCCATATGGATTGGGCTCAGGATTACTACTCAGATGAACAAACGGTGCAGATATATCCTGCCGATGCCAGCGACCCGGCAGGCCGCTGGTTACTCGAACAAATTCAGAGGCACAGAGCAGGATTCCAGAAAGAGCAGGGCTGAGAGGGCCATTAATCGGCTGGGTCAGTCTGAGTCTCTATCCGTCGTTCGATCGCCTGAGACATCGTTTTGTCAGTCAGGTGGGCATAGACCTCCGTTGTTTCTGTCGAAGCGTGCCCCAGCTGTTCCTTGGTTTTGTAAATATCATTTTGTAAATAATAGTCAGTAGCAAAGGAATGACGGAGCTTGTGAACGGTCAAATAGGGCTTGCCGAACCGTTTGGCGTATTTGATGATCATAGCTTGAATCGCTCTTTTAGTCATCCGTTTGCCCTCCGTACTGCCGTTGGGACGTGCGACAAAAAGAGCCTTTTCTTTTTTTGGAGCGCGATAACGGGTATGTCTTAAGGACAAATAAAGTGCGAGGTCATCTTTGGACTGCTCGCGGAAATATACTGGCGTTTTAAAAGTTTCATCGTTATTTCCTTTGCGGTACACATACAGTAATTTATTGTTTATATCGAGATCATCCATATTCAAGTTGACGATTTCGGATACACGTAGCCCCGAGTTCAGAATAAGACTTGCGATACAGGCATCCCGCTCCTTGTTTAATTCATAGGAGTATAGGGCTTGCTTGTTATCAGCCAAATCTTGTCCGTAGCCTTCATAAATATAGCCGATAAATTCAAGCAGCTCTTCCTCTTCCAGTATTTTTCCTTTGAGCTTGGCGGCCGTATCCTTGGGTTTATGTACGCGCTTAATTTCGACTTTGGCCATAATATTGCGCTTGAGCAACGGATAAAAGTTTTCATCCTCAGCGATTTGACTCAAGTAATGAAAGAGTGAACGCAGGGACGACAACTTACGTGAAATGGTGATGCGGGAATTGGAGCCTTCGCGTTTGGTAGACAGGAACAAGCGAAAGCCTGTAATGCTATCCATATGAAGTCTCTCTAATTCTTCCAGCGTAACTTGGGCATTCGCTTCTCCGGCAGACAAGCCTTCCGAGCGAAGCCATGAAAAAAAAGCTTCGTAATCCCGTACATATTCCAGCAAAGTAGAGGGGGATAGGTCGGGAAGCTTGTAATCCATAAATTGCTGTACGTACCATGGCAGATCCGGCATCTTTTCATCCAGTTTGCGCCGGTCGATGATCTTTTGTATGTTCATAGGGTCCACCTCGTCCGGTCATAATACATGTATTTTAGCATATTTTGAACAGCACTGGATGGGAGTAATCAAAGTAAAGAACAAGCTGACCGCCAAGAGAGGTGAAAGTATGGGATATAATATCAAATCAGAATTGAAGCTGTCCATAAAGAGTGTACCAGAGTCGCAGAAGGACATTATTGTCCAACTCATGCAATTTTACTTATACGATTTTACAGCCTATCTGCGAATTGATGTCACTGAGAAGGGAACATTCCCGGCTTATCCAGACTTGTATCAATACTGGACGAGCGGCGAACAGAAGCTACCTTTTCTGATTTGGAGACAGGATATTCCTGTGGGCTTTGCACTCGTTGACCGAATGTCTAGCAATCGAGAAGCTGACTATTACATGGCTGAGTTCTTTGTACTTCGTCCTTATCGGTACAATGGTGTGGGTACATGGGCGGCTCATGAGCTGTTTGGACGTTTTAACGGGCGGTGGAAGGTGACGCAGATGAGCACGAATAGACCAGCCCAATCCTTTTGGCGCAAGGTAATTGGAAGCTATACGAATGGTGAGTATAGGGAGCAGACACATCCAGTGCGAGGAAATATAAGTCAGTTTTTCAATACATGAAAAATTCATAATAGAAAATCATCAGAAAAGAGCCGAGGAGAATAGGGACTGACCCCTTAACGTGAGACAAATCAAAACACCTTCAAGAGAATGCAACCATGTCGTAAGATATGGAGACAAC
>NZ_JAHPJM010000020.1:0-61944 GCF_019042715.1 Paenibacillus sp. AK121 | reverse complement strand
TGTATTAGGCACGCCGCCAGCGTTCGTCCTGAGCCAGGATCAAACTCTCCATTAAAGACCAACCGAAGTTGGTTTATCGAAAGAGCGATTAGCTCATGTTGAAACTGACGAGATAAAATATCTCATTGTTGATTTTGCGAACAAAATCAATTTACTCACTCGTTGTTCAGTTTTCAAAGATCAAACCTTCATTATGTCTCACTTTGCTTCATCACCGCATCTCAGCGGCGACTTAATTAATATAACACACACTCGGGATTTAAGTCAACACTTTTTTAAATTATTTTTCAATTTCATTTAAGCATTGCTCACACAAAAAAATTCCCGGGCTTTAAAGGCCGAGAATTAATGTATCACATTTTTGAATTCGTCGTCAACTATAATTTAAAAATAAAACAATACCGCATTGGACTCACCAATACCCACTTTTTTTGCATACTCTCCCTTCCCTACAATAACGTTTCACACAGCCTGTCCGAACAATATTATTTTCAATCCCAGTAAAAGCGCAATGCCTGGCAAGCCTAATATCGTTACTGCCCCCATCGTCACTGGGTTAATCGGAATGTACACCTGTGTAATCCATCCTGAATAATTGATAACATACAGTGCAATAGCTGCCAGAGCCATATGCGCTCCGAATACTACAAACCAACCGATCCCCAGATGTTTTTTGAGGATTAGATACATCAGTATTCCGGCACAAGCAATCAAAACAAGCCAGACTACCCCTCTCATTCCGCTCTCCGTTTGTGAACCCGGTCAGTATCATTGGCATACCCCGGTTCATCTGCTGGCAGGTGAAAACGATGTAACCCTTGTTGCTTTGCGCTTTTTAAATGTATTTGATATTTACGCTCCGCAGCTTCCAGAACAAAAATGGCGTAGTCGATTTCATCCTTACCCGTAGCTTCATGAAATAAACGATGCGCTCTTAACCATTCCGCATGCGAAGCTCGAATCTGAGCAAACAATTCCTGGCGATACTCTGCTTCTGATTTTCCATTCTCCTGACGACGGAAATTTTGTTTCATCCGTTCCCACATTCATTCATCCTCCTCACAAGCTGAATTATGTGTACAGTCTGCAAGACCACCTTATTCATACTTATTGAATAGAGGACAAACTTAGAACTAGGAACGTCTATAGAGCCATCTATTACTGCAAATAAAAAAGGAGCCATAACGGCTCCCTAAGCGAGTCAAGGATGTCCCAAGGACATTTCAGACTCATAAATTATAACGTATAACTACACCTACTAATTAAGCTCTCTGCGGCCTTCTAGCGCTTTGGACAGGGTGACCTCGTCGGCATACTCCAAATCCCCGCCCACGGGCAAACCGTGAGCAATACGAGTAACCTTGATTTCAAAAGGACGCACTAGCCGCGAAATGTACATAGCCGTGGCCTCTCCCTCAATGTTCGGATTCGTAGCCAGGATCAACTCCTTGACACGTTCATCACTTAGCCTGGTCAGCAACTCCTTGAGTTTGATATCCTCAGGGCCAATTCCCTCCATCGGAGAGATTGCCCCGTGAAGTACATGGTACAAACCCTCAAACTCCTTGGTACGCTCCATAGCGACCAAATCCTTAGCATCCTGAACAACACAAATGACGGAAGCATCCCTCGTCTTATCCTGACAGATCCTACAAGGGTCCGTATCTGTAATGTTACCGCAGACTGAACAAAAGTGAAGATTGCGTTTTACATTGACCAGCGCTTTGGCAAAATCAATCACATCATCTTCCTTCATTTTCAGTACGTGAAAAGCCAACCGGGCAGCTGTTTTGGGGCCTACTCCCGGAAGGCGCGTAAAAGCATCAATCAGCTTTGCAATCGGCTCGGGATAATGCAATAGCGTGTTTCTCCTTTATGAGCAGACTAGAACAAGCCCGGAATTTTCATACCACCTGTAAATTTACCCATATCATCATTAGCCAGTTCATCCGCTTTGGACAAAGCATCATTGACTGCAGTGAGTACGAGATCTTGCAGCATTTCTACATCATCAGGATCTACAGCTTCCGGTTTGATTGTGATAGACAATACTTTTTTATGTCCACTTACCTCTACAGTTACCACACCGCCACCAGAAGAACCTTCGATTACTTTCCCACCAAGTTCCTCTTGGGCTTTCAGCATTTGTTCCTGCATTTTTTTCACTTGCTTCATCATTTGGTTCATATTGTTCATTTCAATCATCTCCTTTAATGAAGTATACATCTACATTTGATTATTCTTTAATGACTACCAGATCTTCCCCGAAAAGCTGAATCGCTTCATCAATCCAGGGCTCCTTGGACTTTCCCGGCGCATCATGCTCCGGCTCCAGTTGCAATTCTTCGGCAGGCTGGTCAGAAACTCCTTCAATCGCAGCATTCCAATCCTTTTGCATCATCGTTACCAAACGATAAGGATGCCCCAACTGCTCATGTAAAACCTTCTCGATGACCTGCTTATTGGCAGGTTTTTCGGTAGTTTCACGATGAATGTTGTTCTTAAACGCGACCAATACACTGTCCTCTAACACAGAAACCGGCTCACCATCCATAAACCAAGCATGAACCGTAACTTTCGCCTCTTTCACCCCTTGCAAAATCTGGCTCCACTTACGCCCCACCGCTGCGAATGCTTCGCTTGACTTCTCAGCAATATAGCGATCCAACTGAGACGGGAGTTTAGCCGGCGCTGAAAGACGTGGAGCAGGGGCACGACCAGCAGAAGCCTGACGACCGCCTGACGATGCCTCCTGACCCGCTCCAGCGCCCAAGCCACCTTGCATTGCACGTTCCAGCTTCTTTTCCAACTCAGCAAGCTGGCGCTTTAACATAGCCACTTCTTCCTGACCAGCAGCAGCACCAGAGCGCTGTACAGTCGGCTGAGCAGCAGTTCCCGCTTCCCCCGGAATGCTGCATAACTTCAATAGAGCTACCTCAAATAAAGTTTGGGGCTGAACCGCATATTTCATCTCGCCCTGATAACGATTAAGGGTGTCGATCATTGCAAAGAGCTGCTCCTTGGTAAAAGCATCTGCCACTTCCTTAAACTGCTCCGGATTCAGCACTCGCTCCGTCATTTTGGTCGCCTGCGGCACCATTTTGATCATTAGCAGATCTCGGAAATAGTACAGAAGATTCTCCATACACTTATCCGCACTTTTACCTTCCTGCATAAAGTTCTCGATCAATTGGAGCACTGTGCCCACATCTTCTTTCAGTAATGCCAAGGCCAATTTACCGAATTGCTCGGATGCGATCCCGCCCGTCATATCCAGCACCTGCTGATACGTAACCCGGCCATCAGTAAACGAGGATATCTGATCCAAAACACTAACCGCATCTCGCATCCCGCCATCTGAAAGACGTGCAATATATTGCAGTGCATCCAAATCAGCTTGGATGTTCTCCTGTTGGCATATCAGGTCAAGCCGCTCTGTCTGCTCCTCCAGCGATAC
Organism: Paenibacillus sp. AK121; assembly: GCF_019042715.1. Lineage (NCBI taxonomy): Bacteria > Bacillati > Bacillota > Bacilli > Caryophanales > Paenibacillaceae > Paenibacillus > Paenibacillus sp. AK121. The sequence goes on along the minus strand of NZ_JAHPJM010000020.1, from coordinate 58,487 downwards.
TCGCCGGAAGTCAAAACGCTGGCAACGCGAAATAATTGTCGCGGGAATCCGATGCGGCTCTGTCGTAGCCAATATAAACATTACGTGTGGCGGCGGCTCTTCCAGCGTCTTGAGCAGCGCATTGAACGCTTCCGTCGTCAGCATGTGCACTTCATCAATGATATAAACCTTGTGCCGCACTTCTGTGGGCGCATATTTGACTTTATCGCGCAAATCACGAATCTCTTCAACGCCCCGGTTAGAGGCTGCGTCAATCTCCTGTACATCCATGACCGCTCCGGCCGTGATCCGTTTACAGGCTTCGCATTCGTTGCAAGGTTCCGGCGCAGGTCCATGCTCACAGTTGATTGCCTTGGCCAAAATTTTGGCCGCACTGGTCTTACCCGTTCCTCGCGGACCACTGAACAGGTAGGCATGGGACGTGCGATTTTCACGGATGGCATTCTGCAATGTCTGGATAATATGCTGTTGTCCTACCATGTCCTTGAAAGCCTGCGGCCGCCAAGCACGGTACAACGCTATATGTTCCAATGCGCGTTCCCTCTTTCCCATTCACTTTCATGACCATTTATGGTCACTTCATTATACTATACTCCCGTCCGAATCTAAACCAGACACATTTCAATTTATAAACACAAAAAAACATCTTCGCATAATTGCCAAGATGTTCTAATTCCCAAGTATATACCGTGCACCTGTTATTGATCGTTGTGATCCGAGCGGCAACCCTGAACAACAACTCGGGCTAGGCAACCCTCCGGCACAAGAGTGAGCTTGCTTATGGCTGCTTCCTTCCGGACCTGACCAGGTTCACAAGTACTCATTGCGGAGGACCCAACCGTCAACATTGTGCGCAGGGACCAGCCTCACATCAACAACACCTCTAACAGGAATTCAACCTCGCTATAGCGGATTGCGAGTTACAGGGCACCGCTACCTCCCCATCTAGCACGGTGAAAATAAGTATATCGCATGGTTGCACAAAATGCAAATAGCAAATAACGACAAAAAGAGCCTCCTGCAATTGCAGAAGGCTCTAATAACTTTATCTCTTGCGGCAACTTATTAAATACCGTATTTCTTCTTGAAACGATCCACACGTCCACCAGCATCAATAAACTTCTGCTTACCTGTGAAGAACGGATGGCAAGCGGAGCAAATCTCTACACGCAGAGATTCTTTTACAGAACCAGTTTCAAACGTATTCCCGCAAGCGCAAGTAACATTAGTTACGTTATACTTCGGTTGAATAGCCTGTTGCATTAACTTTCACCTCTTTCCGCCCTGAACGTCCTATCAGCCCAGAGTTGTATGAACACATGTTCAAATTATAGCACTTGAATATAAGTGTTTCAACATCTTTTTAGTACACAAAACAGTGTAACATCAGTGTGTTTTAAATATCTTCCGACCGTTTAGGTACTGGCAAATTTGGGACGTGCCAGCCCTTGCGGCGGCACATGAGTGTAAGAACCGATAACCACATCCGGCAGTTCCTCACGATAAATCTCAAGCATTTGCTTCATACCAAGTATCTCCCCTTGAGCCGGTGGAATCAATTCCAGATAGCTTTCAGGATCAATATTCAGATTACGCATTTGAATCAGCTTGAGCTTAGTGCGTTTGGCAAATTCAATCATTGCCTCAATTTCTTCCTCCCGGTCTGTTACACCCGGAAAAATCAAATAGTTGATGGACGTATACACTCCCTGCTCTGACGCATAACGGAGTGACTTTTCCACATTAGCAAGCGTGTATCCGCGCGGCTTGTAATACGCATTGTAATGGTCGTCCAATGCACTAATTGTACTTACTCGCATAAGATCAAGACCCGCATCCACAATTCCCCGGATATGATCGTTCAGTCCCGCATTCGTGTTGATATTAATATACCCCATATCTGTAACGGAACGCACTTCTTTGATCGCATCAATAATCAGTTTGGCTTGAGTGGAGGGCTCACCTTCACAACCTTGCCCAAAACTGATGATAGACTCAGGTGTCTTCAAATGTTCCAACATAACTTCTACAATCTCTTCCACACGGGGACGGAAGTTCATTCTTGTCTGCGGAGATACAAAACCACTGTCATCCGGCTGTTCAGATATACAGCCAAAGCAACCCGCATTACAAGAATAAGATACCGGAACTCCCCCTTCCCAGCGATTCAGGAACGTATTCGAAGAAGTAAGACATTCGTACCCCAGCGCACAGTTAGACAAATGCTGGTACAACCTATTTTCGGGATACTGTTCTGTCATTCGCTGAACTCCCAATTTAACTTGATTGCGGTCGCAGTTTTCGGGATTCCATTTGGAAGGACTGTCACTCTGCTCTGCTGTTACATAAAATGCCCCATCTTTCCAGACAACGGCCGAATAACCGAACAAGGGGAGTTTATACTCCTTATCTGTCTTCACATATCCCGGCAGACACAGGCGTGTAAAACCTTGCGGTAACAAAGCCCCTACTGCCTGCATATCTCCCGGAAGAGAGACCATTTCCCCTGTTTCAGGGTTCATACCGACCGGGCGGGTGCTGGGCAGGCTTACCAGTGTGGCTCCTTCCGGCAACGGAATAAGCTCATCCTCCATGATTTCAACAATCATGTCTGCACTACGGGCAAGCCCATACAAAGAAGCATGATCATATACATTGCCTTTTTCGTCGGCATACACCAAATACATTATGGAGCTCCTTTCGTTCCATTAAGCGCACCATTAACCAAAAGAATGGTAATGGCTGTCTACTTACAGAACAGATAAAATACATAAATTGGGTTTAATTGGTTGTAGCGGGAACCGACGCTGAGGTTGAACGCGTAGTTCTTCGTTGTTGACCACCAGAGCTACCTTGCGAACCGCTGGAAGAAGGTGCTGTCAAATCAAACGAAGCTAAAAACTCAGCGTTAGTTTTGCTGTTACGCAGCTTTTTGAGGAAGCCTTCCACAAAGTCATGGCTTTCCGTCATATTTTTACGAATAGCCCAGATCGTATCTAATTCTTCCTTTTTCAACAGTACTTCCTCACGACGTGTACCGGAACGACGAATATCAATCGCAGGAAAGATACGACGTTCTGCCAGTTTGCGGTCCAAATGCAGCTCCATGTTACCTGTGCCTTTGAACTCTTCATAAATGATATCGTCCATACGAGATCCTGTATCAATCAGGGCGGTAGCAAGAATCGTCAAACTACCACCTTCCTCCACATTTCGAGCCGCACCAAAAAAGCGTTTTGGACGGTGAAATGCTGCCGGATCAATACCCCCACTCAAAGTACGACCAGAAGGAGGGATAACGAGATTGTACGCACGAGCCAACCGTGTAATACTATCCAACAGGATGACAACATCCTTTTTATGTTCTACGAGACGCAGTGCACGCTCCAACACCAGTTCTGCCACTTTGATGTGATTTTCAGGAAGTTCATCAAATGTAGAGGCCACAACTTCACCTTTGACAGAACGCTGCATGTCCGTCACTTCTTCAGGGCGTTCATCAATCAACAAGACAAATAGCTCAATCTCGGGATTGTTGGTAGAAATGCTATTGGCAATTTCTTTGAGGAGAAGCGTCTTCCCAGCTTTGGGAGGTGCCACAATAAGTCCGCGCTGTCCAAGTCCGACAGGGGCCAGTACATCCATAATTCTCGTAGACAAATGGTTGGGGGAAGTTTCAAGGACTAATTTGGTTTGCGGATACAGTGGAGTCAGTGCAGGAAAATGTAGCCGCTCAGCAGCTTGCTCAGGACTTCTTCCATTGACGGCGTTAACTTGAAGCAATCCAAAATACCGTTCATTTTCTTTTGGCGTTCGGCACTTACCGGAAACAAGATCGCCTGTTCTCAAGTCAAACTTGCGGATTTGTGAAGCAGAGATGTAAATATCTTCGGTACTCGGGAGATAATTGATCGGCCTCAGAAAGCCGTAACCTTCAGGAAGTATTTCCAGAACACCCTGCATAAACATTAATCCACTCTTCTCAGCTTGTGCGCGCAGGATGGCGAAAATTAATTCTTTCTTCTTGAGCGTTCCGTAGTACGGGATCTGGTATTGCTTGGCCAGCTTGTACAGGTCGGTCAGCTTCATTTCTTCCAGATCGGAAATTTGCAGATCCATATAATAACCACCTATTCAATTATTAAGTCCATTCATACATTTAAATGATAGACAATGATATCATAAACACCATCAACATAATTTTAACCAAAACAAATAAAGTTATGCAGCCAACTGCCTGGATTATACCGAATTATTCCGGTTTTTTGATAAAAGATTGTTAGGTATGAACCAAATCTTATATCAAGCAGCGGCTGCATAGGTGTTACCCGTTTTATCGCTTTGGTTACGACGAGTTCATACAAAGGACAGACATGGTTTAATTACTCAGTCTGCCGCCACACATCTGCGCCCAGAAGGCGCAGGTTGGAAACGAGATGATCATAACCACGGTCAATATACTCGACACCTGCCACCTCGGTTACCCCTTGGCTTACTGTAAGTCCAGCAATGACAAGGGCCGCTCCAGCGCGCAGATCTGCAGCCTTCACTTTAGCCGCATTCAGTTGACCACCCTCAATAATGGCAGACCGACCCTCTACGCGAATTTTAGCCCCCATTCGCACCAGTTCAGGGACGTGCTTAAAACGATTGCTGTACACAAAATCGCTCAACACACTGACACCCTGAGCCTGGGTTAGCAAGCTGGTCATGGGAGATTGTAAATCCGTGGGGAAGCCGGGGTATACCAAGGCTTTAACGTCGACATGCCCATAGGAAGGTGCACCCAGTACGCGAATACTTTCATCATATTCCTCGATGCCGATGCCCATTTCCTGCATTTTGGCAGTGAGAGCCTCCATATGTTTGGGGATTACATTGTCAATCAATACATTTCCACGGGTTGCCGCAGCAGCAATCATATATGTGCCTGCTTGTATACGGTCAGGTATGATGGAATGACGGCAGCCATGCAGCTCCGACACACCTTCAATACGAATCGTCTCCGTTCCAGCGCCTTTAATAATCGCCCCCATGGAGTTTAACAGAGTTGCTACATCTATAATCTCAGGCTCTTTAGCCGCATTTTCGATAGTTGTGGCGCCTTTGGCACGTGCGGCCGCCAGCATAATATTAATGGTTGCTCCTACACTGCTGACATCCAAATAAATCTTGGTGCCGCGCAGTTCTTTGGCGTGCAAATGAATAGCGCCGTGCTCGTTCGTAACCGTGGCACCCAGCGCCTCAAAACCTTTGATATGCTGATCAATGGGCCGGGGTTCAAAATTACATCCTCCTGGCAAACCGATGATCGCTTCCTTGAATCTGCCCAGCATGGCCCCCATCATATAATAAGAGGCTCGTAATTTCTTAACAGGTCCATTCGGCATAGGAATGGATTTAATGGAGGAAGGGTCTATCTTCATCTGGCTACCTTCCCAGGCAACCTTTGCGCCAAGCTCCTCCAATATCTCGGAATATACCGCCACATCACTGAGCAGCGGCAAATTATCCAAAATGACTTCCGACTCTGCCAGAATGGCTGCGGGAATCAAGGCGATGGCACTGTTTTTGGCACCGCTGATGGAAACTGTACCCTGAAGCGGCCGTCCACCGGTGATCATCAATTTTTCCATAAGCTTGAGGGTCCCCCTACGTGTTTTGCAGTCGGTCAAACAATGAACTGAAACCATAAACTTTCAACTTTTTAAGTGGTTAAAATGGAAAGACACCGGCTAAGCGGTGTGCTTTCCATACCAAACTATTCAACTGTACAGATTTAAATGTTTTGTGCAGCATAAATACAGCTACAATGAAAAAAATGCATTCAGTCTATGCAGTCGCATGACTAGTTGGAACATTATTACGCTTTGTTGTTGGAACCGAACTCACGGATTTTACCGATAACGGTTTGTTTGATCGCTTCACGACCTGGTTGGATGAATGTACGTGGATCGTAAGCATCTGGTTTTGCAGCAAGCACTTCACGAACCACTTTCGCAAATGCGATTTGGTTTTCAGTGTTTACGTTGATTTTGGAAGTACCCAGGGAAATGGATTTTTGGATGTCATGTGTAGGGATACCTGTTCCGCCATGAAGAACGAGTGGCAGTTTCACAGCATTGCGAATTTCTTCCATTTCTTTAAAGCCCAGGTTTGGCTCACCTTTGTATGGTCCATGAACAGAACCCAGTGCAGGAGCCAGTGTGTCGATGCCTGTTTCTTTAACGATACGTACACAATCGTCCAGCTTAGCGTACATTACGTCACCTACAACATCATCTTCTTGACCGCCAACCATTCCAACTTCAGCTTCAACGGAAACGCCTTTGGAATGTGCATATTCAACAACTTTCTTCGTTGTTTCAATATTTTTCTCGATTGGGCTGTGGGAATCGTCAATCATAACGGATGTGAAACCAGCGTCGATCGCTTCTTTACATTTGTCAAAGCTAGAACCGTGGTCCAAGTGAATTGCAACTGGAACCGTAATTTTCATGTCATGAATAAGACCTTCTACCATTTTAACAACAGTGTAGAATCCGCCCATGTGACGTGCTGCGCCTTCAGAAACACCCAAGATTACTGGGGATTTTTCTTCTTCAGCAGCGCCCAAGATAGCTTGAGTCCACTCTAGGTTATTAATATTGAATTGACCTACTGCATACTTTCCTTCGAGTGCTTTGTTCAACATGTCTTTCATAGATACCAATGGCATGGTTACAGTCCTCCTAAAGGTGTTTGGGTTTGTCTATATTTTTAGCCGACATCACATACGGGCTTATTATACCACAACCCATGTTAAATACTAAACAAGCTTTTGCATATCAACACATACAAAAATCACGCCCAGGACGCCGTTTTTCCATAGAATTGTATAAGGAGAGGATTTACTTTCAGTATTTCCCATAATCACAAACAAAAAACCCTGTTTTGTTAACAGAGTTCTCAACCAAAATGATTTACCTAGTCACCTCTGAGTTGTTTGTTCACGGCGATCCGCATTTCATCAATATCAAAGGGCTTGGTAAAATGCATAAGTGCACCTAGCTCCGTCGCCTCTTTAATCATGTCCAGTTCTCCATACGCTGTCATCATAATAACCTTGATATCGGGATTCATGCTTTTTAGGTGCTTCAGAATTTCGAGTCCGTCCATACCTGGAATTTTCATATCGAGCAGAACCAGATCAGGTGGTTCCTTCTCAACAATCTCAAGAGCAATTTTCCCGTTCGCTGCCTGAAAGGTCTCATAACCCTCACTTCCGAACACTTCCATCAGTAAAATCCGTATTCCATTCTGGTCATCGACGATTAATACTTTTTTCTTTTCCAATGTTTTAACCTCCTAAGATCTTAAAACGAGGATCATGCAGCTATTGCCATAACAGCGTCCGATGACGTACAATATCCGTCCCATACCTAAAACTATATTCGCTCCTGCAAAAAGAAAATCCTTCTCATATACATAATTGTGGAATATTCTTTCATAATCAGGAAGCATGGGATAAAAAAAGACCTCCCAAAGGAGGTCTTTCAAGCTGAAGCATTAACCTTGAAGCTGCAATGCCGCCTTTACAAATTCACGGAACAAAGGCTGTGGACGATTCGGACGGGAAGTAAATTCTGGATGGAATTGTACCGCCAGGAACCATGGATGCTCAGGAAGCTCCACAATTTCCACCAAACGTCCATCCGGTGAAGTACCAGAAATACGAAGGCCTGCTTTTTCAATAACTTCACGATATTCGTTATTGAATTCGTACCGATGACGATGTCTCTCGTATACCAGCTCGTCGTTGTAGCAAGCCGATGCTAGGGAACCTTCCACCAGTTTACATGGATACAAGCCAAGACGCATGGTACCGCCCAAATCTTCGATGTCTTTTTGGTCAGGAAGCAAGTCAATGACAGGATAATCGGTAGCCGGGTTAATTTCCGAGCTGTTGGCTCCTTCGAGACCGGCCAGGGAACGAGCAACCTCTATAACAGATACCTGCATACCCAGGCAAATACCGAAAAACGGAATTTTTTGCTCCCGTGCATAACGAATGGTGCTGATTTTACCTTCAATTCCGCGATCGCCGAAGCCACCCGGTACGAGAATACCGCCAATGCCGCCCAGCATGTCAGCTACGTTCTCGTCCGTTACTTCTTCAGCGTTCACCCAACGGATTTTCACGTCCGCATTTGCATCAAATCCAGCGTGGGAAAGTGACTCCACAACACTTAAGTACGCATCATGTAACGCAACATATTTACCAACAATAGCAATTTCAACCGTTTTGTCCAACTTGCTGATTCGATCAACTAACCCTTCCCATTCGGTCATATCTGGTGCAGGTGTTGTCAGCTTCAGGTGGTTAACTACGATTTCGTCCAAACCTTCTTCACGCAGGTTCAACGGAACCTCGTAGAGAGTCGAAGCATCGCGGCATTCTACCACTGCATTCGCATCAATATCGCAGAACAATGCAATTTTAGCCTTCATGTCGGAGGACAATTCATGCTCTGTACGGCAAACAATAACATTCGGTTGAATGCCGATACTGCGCAGTTCTTTTACACTGTGCTGAGTTGGTTTGGTTTTAACCTCACCAGCAGCTTTAATATAAGGAATGAGCGTTACGTGAATGTACATCACATTCTCGCGCCCAACTTCACTTTTGAGCTGACGAATGGCTTCCAAAAATGGCAAGCTTTCAATATCGCCTACAGTACCGCCGATTTCCGTAATAATGACATCCGAACCCGCTTCACGGCCTGCACGGTACACGCGCTCCTTGATTTCGTTCGTAATATGAGGGATAACCTGTACTGTACCGCCCAAATATTCTCCGCGACGCTCTTTGCTGATTACGCTGGAATATACCTTGCCTGTTGTGACATTGCTGTTCTTGGACAGATTAATATCAATAAAGCGCTCATAGTGTCCCAAGTCAAGATCCGTTTCCGCACCATCATCCGTTACAAACACTTCACCGTGCTGGTAAGGGCTCATAGTACCCGGATCGACATTCAGATAAGGATCAAATTTTTGAATCGTTACCTTCAGTCCCCTGTTCTTCAAAAGCCTCCCCAGTGAAGCTGCCGTAATCCCTTTGCCCAAGGAAGACACAACCCCGCCTGTCACAAAAATATACTTCGTCACTGTTCAAAACCCTCCTAGATAAGATGCAAAAATTCAGGCGACATTATGATGTTATCGTAACCCGTTTGCACGGATTATCATCCATGAAGAAGGCAGCGGTTATATTTTCCAATCCGCCGCCCTTAGCCCTCTTTCATGAGTGAAAACACCCCTATAAAAAACAAAAAAGCACTCCCGTAGTACGGGGCACTTTTATACAAAAAGCAAACATATAAGTGAATCAATCATAAGCCCAAGCAATAGTTTACCCCGTGTCCAATCCGCTGTCAAGGAAGTTATCTGTGTTAATTTGTCCATTGAACCAGATTGGAATAAATCTATCTGAAAGCTATAAATCAGCAGGGTTTTCAAGAAAACGGTCATGAAAAAGGGGAGAGCGTATCTCCCCTTTCAACCTGTTCCTAACGAAGTGAATCGTCGTCGTCTTCGATCGACTCATCATCATTTTCATCATCTGTATCTTCCTCATCACTGAGGTCTTCATCGTCAATAACTACGTCATCGTCACTATCATCGTCATCTTCTCCGTCGAACAGCTCGTCTTCGCCATCCTCGTCTTCGCTATCTGCATCGAAGTCGTCATCGGAGTTGTATGTTTCTTCTTCCTCATGATAGTCATCTTCATCGTCATCGTCTTCATCGTTAATAATACGAGGACGCTTGGCGCCTGTCAGGGCATCTTCGGATTTATCTACCGGATACCAACGTTTCAAGCCCCACAAATTCGTACCGACACAGGCAAAACGCCCGTCAATGTTGATTTCAGTATATAGCTGAGCAATAACGTCATTAATTTCTTCGTCGGACAAGCCGCGCAATTTGGCGACTTCATTCATCAGGTCACGGTAATAATATGGAGTATTGGCTGCTTTCAATACCATAAATGCCAAATCCACCATTGGAGTCTCGTGGACTTTCTCCGGGTCAATCTTCAAGTTGAGTGGTGTACTCACCTAGGGACACTTCCTCTCACACGTAATTCACAAGAACATGTTTCAGAGCATACACGATACATGCAATACTAACATATCCATTATCAAAACTAAGTAAAACCTATTTGGAAGCAAATTGCAAGTTAAACATGGGTATCGTCATAATTTCCAAGAATATCCCTCTGCACAAGACGGCACACGTAAAAAGACGGGGTTCCCCCCGCCTCCGACTGTACCCGCTCCGGGAGAGGCCTCCCAAAGTTGTTGCACAAGAGCTTATGCCCTCCATGTATCGTATGTGTCCACAGCTACTTTGACACGACAAGCAGGCCTATTTCCATAAAAAAGGGGCAAGTTTCCCATGCCGTAGCTGACGCTTGCTCATACAATACCTCAGCATGGCTCATCGGAGGGGGACCGTCTCAAATGGACTATCCGGATTTTTTGCAGCGTTTGCATGAGGGTATTTCGGAGCCGTCCGGCAGTGGACGGAACAAACAGATTATCACGTTCGATAAGCCTCACCAATACCGGGAATGTTTGTCCTATCTCAGGAAGCTGAAACCTGAGCTTGTGGGATTACGGCAAGTACAACCGGCTAGGCTAATCCGTGCTCTCATCGCTCCGCTTTCAGGGGGAGACAGGCTGGGCAAATATCACCACGGTGTTACCGTTGAAGAAGATACCCGCATAAAGGTTCACGCAGAAACGGCTTATATGCCGAAAGCAGAGAAAAACCTTTCCATGCCATGGGGAGTTAAACAGGTACGTGCATACAAGGCTTGGCCTTCCTCGACAGGGAATCGGGTCAGAATCGGTGTGATCGACACAGGAGCGGATTTTCATCATCCTGATCTTCGCCATTCCCTCGCCAGAGGTATCAATTTGTTGAACCGGACCATGCTACCCTATGACGACAATGGCCACGGTACTCATATTGCTGGAACCATCGCGGCATCTAATTATGATGAAGGTATGGTTGGCGTAGCACCACGGGCTTTAATTCATCCTGTAAAAGCATTTGATCATAATGGAGCCGCCTATGTCTCTGACATCATTCTCGGTATCGACTGGTGTGTATTAAATCGTGTCGATATTATTAATATGAGCTTTGGTATGAAGTCGCGTAGCAAGGCACTACTTGATATGGTGAATAAAGCATATCATAACGGCATTGTAATCGTAGCATCCTCGGGAAATGAGGGCAAGCGTCGAAGTATTGACTATCCAGCCCGCTATTCCCAGACGATTTCAGTCGGAGCTACCGACAAATACAGACGTATCGCTCCTTTCAGCAATCGGGGGCAATTCGTAGACGTGTATGCACCTGGTGAGAAGATCAGATCCTCCTGGATTCATGGAAAGCATCATGAAATGAGCGGCACCTCTATGGCTACTTCCCATGTGACCGGGAGCATCGCACTTCTCCTTTCACTGAAACCGGAGCTGGAGCCTGGAGAAATTAAAGCACTGCTTAAACGCACCGCCACACCGCTACGCCTTCGTAAAAGCGCCGGGCGCAGTTCCATCTCCACCAAGCTTGGAGAAGTGGATGCCTTCCGATTGATGCAGGAGGGCACAAAGTGAACCACGATCTGATGATACTAAACCTCTATCGTTGAACCTGGCTCCACAGAATGAACTTCTCTGGCAGGACCTCCATGTGCATTATTTTCTTCTCTTATCAACACATCTCGTACAAGGTCGGTCTGCGGTTTTGGTGCATGAACGAGTACAGCCTGTTTGCTAGGCAGATCCTTCAACATTTGCCTCACATCCGATAATCCCTGATGCACCTTGTAAGTCAAATGCCGAGCTATACAGATGTCATTGGAGTCCGCACGTTCCAACAGATGCTTTCCAAAAGAACCATTGGAAGCATGACCGGTTAATATCACACTGTTCCTAATCTTTTCTCCACTATCCATATCATTCAGCATATTGCGGTTATCCGACAGATATTGATAATACCAACGCGCCTGCGGGGAATCCATCATGCCGTCCCTTGTTACAATAATAGTGGCCGTGTTCTGTTCTAGCAGACTTATTCGTTCAGCAGCATCACGAGGCACGGACACCCTATCACTGTTTAACACATGTTTTATTCGCGTGGAAGCTCCCGGCCGTAGCCACTCTCTCCAGCGATTTAACTGTTTCAATCCGTGCCACAGGTCAGGCTCTACAATTATTACTCGTTCAGGGAATTGCTCACTGGCCCATACGATCAACTCCTGTCCTCTGCCAAAGGCAGGCACTGGCAACAACACATGACCGCCAGACCATAATATCTGCTCCATCTCGACCCTCAGCCGCTCCAGCTTAACAGGCTGCGGGTCTATATCCATGCCATAGGCATTGTCCATAATAGATATGTCCACTAGATAGGACTGTGGCTTGCATTCAGGAAGGTCATCTATCCCCTCCCCCATACACAAGTCCGGTGCATCGGCAGCAAGCAGCTCAGACTCACGGCTATAGTCTCCAGAAAAGAACAACCGCTTCCCTTCCATTTCTATGATATACCACACTGCACCAGCCAAATGTCCACTGCGTCCCCACATCATTCTCACACCCGGACAAGCTTCACACCACACTCCTGAAGGCGCTCCATCTTCTAGATAGCGATAGGTAATGGATTGGATATCCTGTTCACTGTAAGGCAATTCACCACCTCTCGATTCAACATAAGTCTGCCAGGAACGAAAATAGGAGCCCAGCTGCTCAGCGGTGGCCTTGGTCGTCCAAACCTCTCCCCGGTATCCATACTTGTACAGTAAGGGGAGCGCCATGGAATGATCCTCATGTGCATGAGACAGCAAAACAGTAGTTAGCTCCTTCACCTTCTGTGGCGGAAAAATCGGATATTGCCCGATTCCTTCCTTTTTTACGCCACAATCCAGCATGATACGATGCTGCTTTCCTTCAAAAACATAACAGGAGCGGCCATGTTCGCCCGCTCCGCCCCAAATCCTAAGCTTGGTCATCATCATTTCCACTTTCTTCGCGAGTTTAAGCTTTCCATTAAGATTAGTAGCAGTGTGGTCAATCCAACCGATATAACAGCCATCGCCATGCCAAGCGACACCTGTCCCTGCTCAAACTGGGCAAATATATAGGTTGCAGACGTCTGGACGGACGGCGGTAAAATCAGCAATGATCCTACCAGCTCCCGTGAAGCAATGGTAAAGGTCATCATCCAACCAGCGAGCATCCCCGGTACAATCAGCGGCAATACAATCCGGCGGAATATGTAAGACGGTCGCCCGCCAAATACTTGTCCCGCCTGAAAAAGAGTATGATCCACCTGTGTAAAAGCGCTTTTAACATACTGAACTGTATAAGGGACAAACAAAATTACATACGTCAGAATAACCATGCCGTATGTGTTATACAACGGAATCGGCATCCACGGCGAGTTCCACCACAAAATCATTCCCACCACCATAACAATTCCCGGCACTGTATTCGGAAGCAAGCTGAATGCATCAACTGTCCGTTGGATCTTCGTGCGTGATCCACCGATAACAAGCGCAAACCAGGTGCCCAGCACCACAGCAATCGTCGATGCACCCAAAGAGAGAAATACACTGTTCAGTAGCGCTTCCATGCTTTCTGAGCCCCACGACAGCAGTTCCTTGTAATAGTCGAGTGTAAGATTGTTCCATGCCAGTCCGATTCCCCGCAGCTTCATAGAGGAGGCCGCGATAATTGAAAAATAAGGGATACCAATAGCTGCGATGAGCAGCAATAGGATGAATGCGACACTCAGTGCTGTAGTCCAGCTGGATACACGAAGACGGGAAGGTCGCGAACCTTTACCCCCTACCAGCCTGTATGTGAACTTTCGATTGATCACCGATTGCACATACCACATAAGCAGGCAGGCCGTTAACAACACCGAAGCCATTGATGTTGCTTTGCCAAAATCAATGGGCCAGCTGGAAATATATTTGTGAATTTCAGAAGTCATGACCTCATACCCGATACGGCGCCCAAAGGTAGCGGGTGTGCCAAACTCAGCAATCGTTTTAACGAAAATGAGCAGTGCACCCATTCCGTATGCCGATAACAGCAAAGGTAAAATGATTCGACGGAACCTGTACAGAAATCCCCCGCCCATGACCGCACCTGCCTCTTCCAAGCTGCCGCCAATCCTTACCAGCGCCCCGCGCAGCAGCAGGTACAGGAATGGAAACAGATGCAGGCTCATGATCATCACCATGCCACCAAGGCTGAAGAAGGAAGCCGTTAAGAAATGCAGGTCCGGGAACAACTGTTCCAGATACCCGTTTTTTTGCATAAACAGAATCCATCCCATGGACCCGATATAGGGCGGAGTCATAAACGGAATCAGCAGCACGACATCCAACCAGCGCCAGTGTGCAAGTCGGGTGTTGGACATGATCCAGGCTAGCGGAAGTGCAAGGACGGTCGTTCCTGCAATTACGCAGATGCCTAGCCAAATTGAGCTGAATAGCACTCCTGCAAATTGAGAAGCAGCTAACGTTCGAAAAGGCGCTGCCCATTGAAATTTTCCTTCAACATACACACTTTGGATGAAGATTTGCAGCAATGGCAGCAAAATTAGGAAAAGAAGCGCGATCAGAGCAAGTGTCAGGGACCATCCCCTGATGTGTTTAACAGACAAACCTCCCATCGGCTTATTTGAACATTTGCGTGAACTTTTCCGTCACGTCTGATCCGTGCTCACCCATCCATTCCCAATTGGTTTTCAGCAACGGGATCTCTTCCAGGTTGGCACGCTTGTCAGCTTTGATATCCGTGCGTCCAGGGAGTAGGGAAGCATCTGCTACTAGTTTTTGTGCCTCGTCCGACAACAGATAGTCAATGAACGCTTTGGCATTTTGCTCATGCTGTGTGGACTTGAGGATTGCGGCAGGACGCGGACTAATAACCGTTCCCTCTGTCGGATAGACGATGTCAATCGGCTCGCCTTTGGCTTTAGCCTTGTAGGTCATGTAATCGACCGCAGCGACGACTACACCTTTAGCCCCCGTAATCACTGGATCTAGCGCTTCCTGATTGGCACCGGCCATGGCCACACCGTTTGCCTTGTACTGCTCAAACAACGTCCAGCCTCCATCGCCCTTGGCACTCAGATAGCCTGTCATAAAATCCAACGCTGAGCCGGACAGCGATGGGTCGGGGATGTTAACCTGATCCTTGTACTCAGGCTTCGCTAAATCGGCCCATGAAGTAGGTGGTGTCTTCACTAACTTTGTGTTATATGCAATACCTAGAGCAGAAGCACTGGTGCTAAAATAGTTGCCCTCCTTATCGGACCAGTCTGGGTTTAGCTTGTCCGCATTTTTGGCATCTGGATAGGGGAGCGTGAGTCCTTCCTTTTTCAAGCCTTGCACAGACGGAAGTGATGCTAGCACAACCACGTCCGCTACCGGATTCGTTTTCTCCGCTTCCATGCGGGCTAAAATCTTACCTGTCGTTCCCTGGAATAACTCTACCTTAACTCCACTCTGCGCCTCATACCCCGCTACCAGCTTTTTCGCCAGTCCATCCGGGCCTGCGCTGTAAACAACCAGCTTCTGATCGGTGGACGCCGCTGCTCCCGCTGGTTTTGCTGTTCCATCTGCTTGTGCCCCATCCTTGGATGTCGTAGCCGTTCCGCAGCCTGCCACAGCCAGTCCAAAAGTCAATGTTAAAGCAAGCATAGCCCCTTTTTTCCATCCTGTACGAAAAACACGCCTATTCATCATCTTATATAACCCCTTTTCCCTATGTTTCAAGTTGGTGGATGTATTGCGGTGATACCCAAATATGCATTTGTTCGCCTATGGGCAAGCGGGTGGAGTGATACGCAGTCCATTGCTTACCGTTTTCGGCTAATAGACGGATTTCATAGCGATCGCCAACATAGCTGACATGCAGGATCTCTACTGTAAAAGTGTGCTGATCCGCTTGCTCCTGTTCCCATCGGACATGTTCAGGTCGGAATAGTGTCCGTTCCAACTCGATCCAGTTGGATTTACCGATAAACCTTGCCACCTCTGGATGAGCTGGGCGACTATAGATCACCTCTGGTGTTCCGGTCTGCAAAATATGTCCACTTTTCATAACCACCACTTCATCAGACATGGACATGGCCTCGATCTGATCATGGGTGACGTATAGGGCGGTTAGCCCCAAATCGCGCACAAGCGATATCATCTCAATGCGCATCTCCTCCCGTAGTACGGCATCCAGCGCACTAAGCGGCTCGTCGAACAAAACCAGTCGAGGCCGGATAGCAACTGCTCTTGCAAAAGCAACCCGCTGCTGCTGACCACCGGATAGTTGATGAGGGTAACGATCCTCCAGCCCTGACAACCTCACCTTATCGAGCGCTTCCAGCACCACTGCCCGCAGTTCCTTGCCTTGAGCGTTAACAGCCCTTTTCCCCCGTTTGCTCGCTCGCAAGCCGAAGGCCACATTTTCAAACACCGTCATATGCGGCCACAGCGCGAAATCTTGAAAGACCATACCAAAGTGGCGGAGATGTGTGGGAACATCCTTTTTGCGTTCAGCTGAAAAGAGAATTTCCTCTCCCATCGTGATTGTGCCGATATCCGGTGTCTCCAGACCAGCAATCAAGCGCAAGAGCGTCGTCTTCCCACAGCCGGACGGTCCGAGCAATGTGGTGAATTTGCCCTGTCGTACGATCAGATTCGTCTCATGCAACGCGGTGGTTTGGCTGAAGGTTTTACTTACTCCGCGAATATATAGATCCTGATTCATCGTATTACCTGCCTGTTCTTATGACTGACCCCAGTGTAAAACTTGAATTCGCAACCTGTGTTATTGGAAAGTTAAAACAAAATTAATTATTTCAATGAATTGTGTTAACACTCATAGATTTAATCTATATAGAGGCGATTGATGCTGCTGCCCAAAGAATAAGCACGATTGTTTGACCAATCTGAAAGCGAGGCATTCTAAGTGAACTTAAGTCTTCTAAAGTTACATATTGTAGAGCTGCTGAACAAGCACCATAAAATTACCACCGTAGCCGAGCTTCTCGGCCTAAAGCAACCTACTGTTACTTTTCATATGAAAAATCTGGAGCGTGAATTCGGAGTAAAGCTGTTTGACACACGTATGGGCAAAATCATCCTGACGGATGCCGGAAATGCCCTACTGCACTATGCCACCAAGATTAATGCACTTGCGGCTGAGGCCGAGCGGGTTGTCCGTGAGTTCGATACACTCCAACGAGGCAGCATACGTATTGGCGCAAGCTATGTACCTGCTACCTATCTGCTTCCTGCCGTGCTGCATCGGTTTGCCCGCGAGCATCCGGGCATTCACATCGCCTTATCCGTGAAAACAGCGCCCGTGATCAAGGACATGCTTGCTCGCCACGAAATTGACCTTGGCATTATTTCGGCAGAGCCGTTTCAATCCCCCACGCTGCTCTCAGAATCCTTGGGGGAAGATGAACTGGTGCTCATCTGCTCACCCACTCATCCGCTCGCTAGCGAAACCGATTTGACATCCGAGCGTATCGCTTCTTCCTCTTTTGTATTGCATGGAAAGGATTCCAGCACACGCCACGCGACTGACAAATGGCTAGAGCGCGGGAGGCGCCGGCTTCCATCCTATCTGGAATTGGATTCACTGGAGGCCATCAAGCAGGCGGTTATGCTGGGAGAACACATCTCCTTTGTCTCTCGTATTGCTGTTCAATCAGAGGTTGAACGGGGTTTACTGGTTGTAAGGCCTATTCCGGGACAGCCTGTTGAAAGGCACATTTATATGGTCAGCAACAGAGATCGTCATCGCTCTGCGCTGATCCACAGATTCACTGAATATTTATGATGGAACTAAGATTAAATCTTAGCTGTCATATAAAAATTATGGCATTTTTTAACCAGAGTACCCTCTTGCCTTGACATACGACTGACAAAATACCCGTAAAGTGAAGCGTGTAACCTATTCGGACGAACAGGAGAGGATGAAATGAAAACAAGTCTGCGTATCACTAAATTCATGTCAGTAGTAACTCTGAGTGCAGTACTGCTCGCAACAGGATGGAAAGGTGCAGAGCCCGTACAAGCCGCTGCCAATGCCACGCCAAGCTATGAGGTTAAGCTGCTGCTGGATACAGCTCAAGTCCTCAATGCGGATGGCTCTTTAAAAAGCGGCATCGTAAATGAGTTCGGAATTAGCGAAGATGCGCAACGATTAAGCGTCGAGTTTTTTGATACAGACTCCTTGCAATTGAATGACGAGGGCTGGAACGTTAGATTTCGCAAAAAAGAGGATAAAAAAAACTATGAGTTAACCTACAAAAAGCGCTATGCGATCACAAACGGGAATATTGATGCAGCACTCACTCAAGCGAATAAAGAAGGTTTCAGTGCCTCTGATGATAATTATGAGGCTGAGGTGGATTGGGGATACAGCAAGCAGACATTAAGCTTTTCCAATGACAAGAAAACAAACGCCTCCAAAGGATTAGCTCTGCCTTCCCCGAATCAGGCGTTAAAACAATTGCAGGACAATCTTCCGGGCAAGCTGCAAAACTGGAAAAGCAGTAACTGGGGCAAACATACCTTGGCAAACTCCAGAGTACGCGGTCCTGTACAGGTCAGCAAATATGAGGGCAGCTTTCAGGGCTTGGATACTGACGTTGAAGTATGGCCTATTCGTAGCGCAAACGGATCGGGTACCGACAATATCATCGAAATCTCCTTCAAAACTTCGGATTACAATACTGCCGCAAGCAACCGCGCCAAGCTGATTAACCTGCTACAATCCAAAGGATGGCTGATTCCTGCCGATTCTCTGAAAACGAATCTGGTACTGGAACGCTATTAAGCCACTCGAACCTAAAAAGTACTCAAACCTAAAAAAGGAACCGAACGGGCCTCCCTGTAGAGGGCAGCACGAACGGTTCCTTTTTACTATTATACATATGACTACAGGGTCATTATGTTGTAGTTTTTTACTTACATACGTTCCGGTGCAGACACACCCACCAGCTTCAGTACATTGGCAATGGTCGTGCGGACCGCGCCAAACAAGGCCAAGCGAGCTTGCGTTTGAGCGGCATCCTCCGTGATGACACGCTCTGCCTTATAGTAGCTGTGGAACATGGATGCCAGCTCGTAGACATAGCGAATCATGCGATGCGGCGCAAAGTTTGCAGCTGCCACCGATACTTCCTCTGGCAACTCGCCAATTTTGCGTAACAGATCGTATTCATGCTCAGCCGTCAGCTTCGATAAGTCAACTTCTGCCAATGGCAGTACAGCAATACCCTGCTCTTCGGCTTGACGATATACGCTGCATGCACGTGCGTGTGCATATTGCACGTAGAATACCGGATTCTCATTGGAAGTGGAAATCGCCAAATCCATATCAAAATCCAGATGTGAATCCATACTACGCATGGTGAAGAAGTAACGGATCGCGTCTACGCCCACTTCTTCCATCAGATCCTCCATCGTTACGGCCTTGCCAGTACGCTTGGACATTTTTACTTTTTCCCCGTTTTGGAACAAGCTGACCATTTGGGCAATCAGTACTTTAAGCTTATCCGGGTCATTGCCCAGTGCTTCCATTGCCGCTTTCATCCGTGGAATATAGCCGTGGTGATCCGCTCCCCAGATGTTGATGATCGTGTCATACCCACGAGCATATTTGTCGCGGTGATAGGCGATATCCGGAGTCAGGTACGTATAAGTGCCGTCATTTTTGATCAATACACGGTCTTTATCGTCGCCATACTTGGTCGTGTTCAGCCAAGTAGCTCCGTCCTTATCATAAATTTCCTCACGGTCACGTAGCTCATTCAGCGCTTTAAGCACTTCACCGTTATCATACAGTGATGTTTCACTAAACCAGGAATCAAAAGGTACACGGAACCGCTCCAGATCACGCTTGATCTTATTCAGTTCCTTTTCCAAACCGTATTCACGGAAATAAGCGGCACGATCTCCCGGTTCCATGGACAACAGAGAATCGCCCTTCTCAGCAACCAGTTCCTTCGCAAACCCGATGATGTCCTCACCATGGTATCCGTCCTCCGGCATCTCTGCAGGCTGTCCCAGCTCCTGCAAATAACGCGCTTCAATGGAACGGCTCATATTGTAAATCTGGTTCCCCGCATCATTAATGTAATATTCACGAGTGACTTGATATCCTGCAAAATCAAGCACGTTACAGAGCGCATCCCCTACGGCTGCACCACGTGCATGACCCAAGTGAAGACTCCCCGTCGGATTGGCGCTGACAAATTCGATCTGTACCTTTTTGCCTGCACCTACCTGTACACGTCCGTAATCCGCGCCTTGCTCCTGTACTTGTCCAATCACTGCATAAAGGTAGCTCTTGTTCAGGCGAAAGTTAATAAAGCCCGGTCCGGCGATTTCCGCACTTTCAATAGAAGCGGAAGCTAAGTCCATATTTGCGATCAAATCTTCAGCGATTTGACGCGGATTCTTCTTCGCAATGCGAGTGAGCTGCATTGCTACGTTGGTAGCTAAGTCACCGTGTGACTTGTCCTTAGGCACCTCCAGCGTAATCGTCGGCAGCTCTTCACGGCTCACGATTCCGGCAGCCAGCACCGCTGCCTCGATTGCTGAGGTCACCTTTTGATTAATAAGTTCCAGTGGATTGCTTGTCATGATTGTTGCTCCTCCTGTATATGCAAACTAATGGCAAAATGCCCCGAGAAATCCTCAAATACGTACAGATCATAGGTCCAGCTCACATGTCCGGTGAATCCATCCATCCGAATATCGAGCTTCTGCGTATGCGCAGACATGTTCAGGTTTAAATAAGGCGAGCGGTAAAATCCAGGCAACCTGCGTCCCAGCGCGAACGACTGCTCCGATTGTACCTCACCGTGACGAATCAGCTTTAGCTCATCTGGTCCGATCTTGACTGTGTTCCGTGTCGTACCGCCCTCAGGACTCTCTTGCGGCTCTTCGTACCTTATATATAGATGCTTCCCGCGAACGATTGCTTCTCCAGGAAGCTCCTGTACCACATCTTCTCCGTCATGATGACTATGAAGACGGATTCGAACCTTTGCATTGTGTGGCATGTGTTCAAACTCCATTCTATCGCTATCCTACTGTACTACTATATCCAGTTCCCGATTGCAATTCAAATGAGTTTTTACAAAAAGATGCTTTCACACTTAAAAAATTCAACTACTGTAGGTCAGCAGCACTGGATGCCTGGCTAAAACTTTCAATGAACCGGGAAGCCAATGAAGACATGTATTTATCCTTCAACCAGACAGCCGCCACACGAGTGTGCAATTCTTCACAACTAATTTCCTTAACGATTAAATGATTATTGCTGCCTAAAGATAAAGCGGAGCGCGAAATCATGCCAATACCCAGCCCTTCGTTGGCCCAATGAAGCGTAGTGCGGGCATCGTCATTTTTACAAAAGATATGGGGCTCAAAACCATGCTTCATACAGGTATCGTGAATCAATTGCTCAAAACGGCGATATATAATGAGTGGTCTGTTCTTCAACTCAGCCAATGAAATGGTCTTCTGTTCGGGATTCCAATCATATTCTTCCGTCATCACTGCTACCATCGGCTCAGTGGACGCATATCTACACCCTAAACCGGCGGTATTAAAAGGGGTTCTGACGATACCGACCTCTACAATTCCTTTGTTCAAAAGATCGAGAATCCTGAAGGTATTTCCCTCATGTATTTCAAATTTTACACCCGCATAGGTTTTATGAAATTCGGAAAGCCTGTCTTTCATCAGGGTCGCTCCAGAGGAAGAAACCGTCCCAATGGTGAGCGTCCCCTTCATCCCCATGGCGAAATCGTTTATTTCCCTTGTCGTAGCATCCGTCAGCTCCAAAATCTGCTTGGCCCTGTTCCGTAAAATGATTCCGGCCTCTGTCAATTGAATGCTTCGTGAGCCTCGATGCACAAGCTTTACACCAAGCTCTTCCTCCAGCTGCATAAGCTGTTGACTTAAGGGAGGCTGTGCGATTTGCAGTTTTTTTGCTGCCGCTGTAATCTGTCCAGCATCTGCAATCGCTAAAAAATACTTGAGATGTCTCAATTCCATCATGAACCTCCGGTTCTGATATATGTAAAGCCTATATCTCTAATATATATTAAATATTATTCATATGGTTGGGGATATGCCATAATCATATTCAGATATGCAATTATAATAGGAAAGTTTATACAATATTTAGGTTAGGTGATGGTTTATTTGCTGAAATTTGCTGTTTTTTTGAAACCTTATAAAAAGGAAACGATTCTTGGGCCTCTGTTTAAACTAATTGAGGCCATTCTGGAATTGTTGCTACCTACTATGGTGGCTTTAATGATTAATCATGGCGTCGGTAAGGGAGACACCCATTATGTTTGGCAAATGGGTCTTTTGATGTTGCTCATGACTATACTGGGCTTTGGCAGTTCTCTAGTGTGTCAGTTTTACGCAGCCCGTGCTTCCCAAGGATTCGGAACCACACTGCGCAATACTATGTTTAAGCATATTTCATCGTTTTCTTATGCAGATCTTGATAAATTTGGTACGCCCTCTCTCATCAACCGAATTACGAATGATGTCAATCAGCTGCAAACGGCTGTAGCGATGTTGATTCGTCTGGTTATTCGTGCTCCTTTTATTTGTATCGGAGCGATCATCATGTCCATGATTCTGGACTTCCGCCTTGCTTTGGTGCTGTTGGCGGCTACACCCGTTCTGGCTTTGATCCTGTATGTGGTCATTACGAAGGCTTCTCCGCTGTACCGGCTATACCAGAAAAAGCTCGATAAAATCGCTCTGGTGCTAAGCGAGAATCTCACAGGTGTACGGGTTATACGGGCATTTGCCAAAAGAGGAGCTGAACGAGTAAAGTTCAATACCGCCTCAGATGACTTGACCCAAACCGCTATTCGTGTCGGCCGGATTTCTGCTCTACTTAGCCCAGCCACCTTACTGGTGGTCAACGGAGCTATTATCGCCATTCTGTGGATCGGCGGTATCCATATCCAATATGGATCTCTTACACAAGGAGAGATTATTGCATTTATTAATTACATTACGCAGATTTTACTGGCCCTGATTGTGGTGACGAATCTCATTATTCTGTTCACCAAGGCGGCCACTTCAGCAGCGAGAATTCAGGAGGTTCTGGACACCGAAGCTTCGATTTCCGACACTGCCAATCCTGTATCATTAGACCAGGAAAGAACGAGTAAGACCGACTCTGTACCGGCCATCTCCTTTGATCATGTCTCCTTTGGCTACAATAAGACAGGACAACTGGCACTTAGCGATGTAGTTGTAGACATATACCCCGGTGAAACGGTTGGAATCATAGGAGGAACAGGCTCGGGAAAATCTACCTTCGTGAATCTGATTCCCCGCTTCTATGATGCAGTAGAAGGTTGTGTACAGGTCGATGGCATCGACGTACGGCATTATAAGCTGGAGCAATTGCGGCAGAAAATCGGGATTGTTCCACAGAAAGCACTGCTGTTCACTGGGACGATAGCGGATAATATCCGTTGGGGACATGAACATGCCACCGATGAGGAGGTCGCCCAGGCTGCAGCCATCGCGCAAGCGGATGAATTTATTTCCAACTTGCCGGAAAAATTCAATGCCCCGATCACCCGAGGAGGACTTAATCTATCAGGCGGCCAGAAGCAGCGACTTACCATTGCCAGAGCTATTGTAGGCAATCCGGAAATTCTGATTTTGGATGATTCCTCAAGCGCACTTGATTTTGCAACGGACGCCGCCCTCCGGAAATCGCTACGGGAAAATAGCACTCGCATGACTGTCCTGCTGGTCTCGCAACGAGTGAGCAGTGTACAGCATGCCGATAAAATCATTGTATTTGATGAAGGCCGGATTGTCGGAATCGGCACACATGATCAGTTGATGAGCAACTCGGAGGTATATCAGGAAATTAATCGCTCTCAGCTCTCAACGCAGGAGGTGGACCAATGAGTGGCAAGGAAACCTGGAGAAGATTGTTAACCTATGTCGGTCAATATAAAACAACAACATTTTGGGTCATCATCAGTGCTATTCTTAGCGTGCTTGCCAGTCTGGTCGGACCCTATATGATTGGCCGGGCTATCGACCATATGGTAAATCAGGGAGCGGTAGACTTTAGAGGTATTGCACAGATTCTATATGGACTAGGCGTTGTATATATTGTAGGCAGTCTATTTAGCTGGTTGCTCACATATTTGACGAACCGCATTGCTTTTCAGACTGTAAATGATATGCGGCGCGAGTTATTCGATCATTTTAATATCCTTCCGTTAAGCTTTCATGACAATCATCCGCAAGGAGATAGCATTAGCCGTTTTGTGAACGATATGGATGCCGTGTCCGATGGATTGTTGCAGGGCTTCTCCACCTTGATCACCGGGTTGATTACCATTATTGGTTCGATTGTACTTATGCTGTATATCAGCCCAGTGATGACGTTGGTGGTATTGGTGTCTGCCCCAATCACATATGTCGTTGCACGGTTTATTACTACAAAATCGCAACGCATGTTCCGTGAACAGGCCAAAATCTTAGGAAGCCTGAACGGTTATGTGGAGGAAATGATCGGCGGACAGCGGGTAGTTACTGCCTTTCACTATGAAAAACGCTCGCTTGAGGAATTTTCCGCCCGAAACGAACAATTGTATCAAGCCGGGGTGAAATCGCAGTTTTATGGATCTTTGTCCAACCCTTCCACTCGATTGGTCAACAACATGACTTTCTCCGTCACCGCTATGATTGGCTGTATTTCGATCATTTTGGGCGGGATTTCGGTAGGCGGTTTATCGAGTTTTCTCATTTACACCAATTTGTTCGCCAAGCCCTTTAATGAAATTACAGGTGTGCTGACTCAGTTTCAGGCTGCTACAGCTTCTGCTCAGCGTATATTTGCTATTTTGGATTCACCTCCGGAGCAACCGGAAAAGTCGAGCGCCGTGCAGCCGGAGCGCAGTAAAGGTACAATTCTGTTTGATCATGTGAAATTTTCCTATAATCCGGAACGAACACTCATTACGAACTTTAGTTTGGAGGTCAAGCCAGGCACTCGCGTAGCTATTGTCGGACAGACCGGAGCAGGCAAAACAACACTCGTTAACCTGCTCATGCGCTTTTACGATGTGGACAGCGGTTCGATCTCCATCGACGGAGTGAACATCAACGATATGAGCCGGGACAGCCTACGTACTAACTTTGGTATGGTGCTTCAAGATACATGGCTGTTCAGCGGAACGATCCGGGACAATATCGCTTACGGAAAGCCAGAGGCTACGGACGAGGAAGTCATTGCGGCTGCGACGGCTGCCAATGCGCATAGCTTTATCAAGCGCCTGCCTCATGGTTACGATACGGTCATCAGCGGATCGGGCGATAGCCTATCGCAAGGGCAAAGGCAGCTGCTCACTATCGCAAGGGTGATCCTCGTCGATCCACCTATGCTCATTCTGGATGAAGCAACCAGCAGTATAGACACCCTTACAGAAGCCCGGATCCAAAAGGCTTTTATGAAAATGATCGACGGACGCACCAGCTTTGTCATCGCCCACAGGCTATCAACCATCCGCGAAGCAGATCTGATTTTATACATGAAAAACGGCGATGTCGTCGAAAGCGGTACTCATGAAGGACTGCTCGCAAGCGGTGGCCATTATGCCTCGCTCTATAACAGCCAGTTCACTACGGCCTAACATTGCAGTTAGGAAAAATTGTTACCTTCATTCGCAAACATGTTCTCCTTAAAAGTCGGTTGCTTTTATGCAACCGACTTTTTGGTTGTGGCACAGGGAGAAGCTATTGCTTATGTAATCGAGCGAAATAAAACATAATCGGCTTATCGGAGATAGTCCAGTTCAAATCCCTGCTCCCGTAGCGGTCGGATGATCAACAGGTTCATTTTCCTGAAAGTCACGTCGATACCACCAGCCGATCAGAACAGCAATGGTAGTCATTGCCGCAGCCAGCAAATACACCTGCACCATACCAAATCGGTCAGCATACCAGCCCATAAATAATAAAGCCAGACCAAAAGCGAGATTGGTAAGCACATCAATTCCTGCCATTACTTTGGGCAGCTGGGCTGGCGGTGCACTGGTTTGCAGCAAGGTGCGGCGAATAATGCCCGCCATTTGAACAGGTAAGCCTGACACAGCAAAAAGAACAAGCGCAGCCACGGGAATGGTATTCAGCGCAAATACAATGGTAATCAGTACATACACCAGCAACGCCCCAAGCATGTACAAAAAGCTGTTCTTTTGCAATCGCTTGACCAAGCCAACGACAATTAATCCACCCAAAATCGTGCCGGAGAAAAAGGACGCATTCATGAAGCCCCACCAGCTCGCATCCCGATGCAGCACTTGACTGACGTACGCCAAAATAAATACGCCTAGCCAGGAGACTCCCCCAATACTGTCCACGCTGTCGACAATCATTAGAGAACGAATACGACGGTTATGCCATATGATTTTCCATCCTTCCCCAAGCTCTTTCCAATGGGAGCCTTTTTCCTTTGCGGGTTTTACTGCATCTGTTGAGGACTCTGGAGATTCGGGGTTTGATTCCCTTTGATCCAGCGGATCACGAATGAAGGACGTGACAGTTACAGCCACGAGATAACAACAGGAGGCAATTGCAAGCGTATTCAGGGAGCCCAGCCAAGCGACAATCATTCCGCTCAACGCCCAGCCTGCACACTTGACCACCTGATCACTGACCGCTACCATGCCGTTAGCCCGCATAAGTCCTTCACCAGTGGCCAAACGGGGTACAAGCGCATTACGCGCAGGATTGGTCCATCCATCCAAAAAAGACATACCAAATACCATCACAAAAATAAACAGAAACGACCTCTGCTCAGATACGATCCACAAATAAAGCAGCAGCAACGTAAAAATGATAAACTGCCCAAACTGGGAAAATAGCAGAACCTGCGTCAGCCGAAATCGACCGAGCACGATCGGTGCAACAAGCCCACTAATCACTTGAGCTGACAAACGAAACAACGGGATTAAAATAGTCGTCATTAAGGAATTACTTGAACTAAATACCAACACCACCACACTCAACATGTAGATGATATCTGCTGCGTTGGAAATCGTCTGAGACCCCCACAGGTAATAAAAAGAGCGTCTGATCAAAAAAGTTCCCCCCTCTTTGGTATATCGCCAATTTATGTATTTTCATAACCAAACCTCCCCTGTCGATTACAAATCTGTTAAATGTCCGGTTTTTTGTATGTTCTACATACACCCTTAAATTTCCTTCTTTTATCTTAAAAGGAAATTCAGTGTCCACTATATTTTCATGCCTACTACAATCTGATTTAACACAAAAAAAGCGTCTATAGCGCTCTTTTCGCTCTATACTGGCGATAAAGATCACTAAGACGCTTCTTAAAATGTTTACTTTGTTAAATCTTCCACAAATTTAGGTAATACAAATGCCGCTTTGTGCAGACGCGGACTGTAATATCGGGTGTCCATTTCTGGAATTTGGTTCTCGTCCACTTCGAGCGGATCATACTTCTTGCTGCCCAATGTGAATGTCCAAAGACCGCTTGGATAGGTTGGAATGTTTGCACCGTACACACGCACAATCGGGAAAATCTCTTTTACATCTTTGTTGACCTTCTGAATCAGGTCAGCCTTGAACCAAGGATTATCCGTCTGCGCCACGAAAATGCCGTCTTCCTTCAGCGCCTCAAAAATACCTTGGTAAAACCCGCGTTCGAACAGCGGTGCTGCCGGACCAACCGGCTCCGTCGAATCGACCATAATCACATCGTATTCATTTTTGTGTTCGATAATATGCATATAGCCGTCATTCACCAGTACTTCCACATTGGGCTCGTCCAACTTCCCGGCAATTTCAGGTAAATATTTTTTAGAATATTCAATGACTTTACCGTCAATCTCCACCAATACAGCCTTTTCCACTTCAGGATGCTTGATGACCTCACGGATAACGCCGCCATCCCCGCCGCCCACAACCAAAACCTTTTTCGGATTCGGATGTGTATTCAAAGCCGGATGTGCTACCATTTCGTGATATACAAATTCATCCTTAACCGTTGTCATCACCATGCCGTCCAGAACAAGCATATTGCCGAATTCCTCCGTCTCGATCATTGCCAGATCCTGAAAATCTGTTTTCTCAGAGACGTAGGTTTGTTTGATTTTTGCTGTAATGCCGAAAGAGGGAGTCTGCTTCTCCGTAAACCACAAATCCATCATTCCAACCTTCTTTCTGATCAAAGTATGTGTCCGGCAATCCGGTAGCATAAACATGGACTTTCCTTATAACTGCAACACGCAAACGCCGAGTTTGCTATATTTATTGTACCAAACACACTTGAATTTCACACTTTTTGCATTATAAGCGATACCCGAATGGACTGTAAAAGCATTTTTAGGGCTTAATCTTGTTTAAAATAGATACGTATATGCATCTGATGAATAGACACTTTCGGATTGACTATACTGAGAACATCAACTATGGAAGGAGGTGGCATGATGACCGATACTACCGGGCGATCCTCCAAGCGTAAACCGCTTTGGCTTCGATGCTTTCAAGGCCTGATGTCTCTCACGATTCTGACGGTCATCGCCGCCTGCATTCTGCTCGCCTATTTGTACACAACCAGCCTTCCGCTCGCCGATACAGACCGGAATTCACGTCTGCTCGATAGTCAGGGGCAAGTCATTGCTACCTTCTCTGCCGGAGGAAAGGAATCTATTCCTGTCCAGCTTGATCACATTTCGCCCGATTTAATAGCAGCTACACTGGCTGTGGAAGACCGGAAGTTTTACGATCATTTTGGCTTTGATTTCAAAGGTCTGGGCCGGGCAGTGATCGTTAATTTGACCCGCTGGGATATGTCACAGGGGGCCAGCACGCTGACTCAGCAGCTTGCGCGCAATCTGTACTTATCTCACGAGAAAACGTGGACGCGCAAGGCCAAGGAAGCCATCTATACTGCACAGCTGGAAATGAAGTATTCCAAGGATGAGCTGCTGCAAATGTATTTAAATGAAATTTACTATGGTCATGGCGCCTATGGCATTGAGGCGGCCTCGCAAATGTATTTCGGTAAATCCGCAAAGGATCTGGATTTGGCCGAAAGCGCCCTATTGGCAGGTATTCCGAAAGGTCCGACCTACTATTCGCCATATAATCATATGAAAAACGCAAAGGATCGGCAGAAAATTGTACTGGACTCCATGGCACTCATCGGTAAAATTACACCGGCTGAAGCCAGCAAGGCCTATGAGGAAATACTGGCCCTGCGGCCCGAGAGCCAGCGTCGGACAGTGGAAGCTGCTCCCTGGTTTCGCGATTATGTTCGCCAGCTAGCGACTCATCAATTTGGGATTAGCGAAGCGGTGCTTGAGCATGGCGGGCTGAGCATTTATACGACGCTGGACATGCACATGCAGCAGGCAGCCGAGGCGGCTGTCAATGAGGGCATGAAGAACAGCAACGGACTGGAAACTGCACTAATCTCCATGGACCCGCGCAATGGACATGTCAAGGCCATGGTCGGCGGAACGAACTATGTCGGGAATCAATACAACCATGCACTGGCCACAACCCGGCAGCCAGGCTCGTCTTTCAAGCCGATTATGTATCTCAGCGCGCTGGATTCCGGCCAATTGACGAGTACGTCCAAATTCGAAAGCCGACCGACGTTGTTCCACTACGACAACAACCGCAAAACTTATAAGCCCAAAAATTTTGGAGATAAATATTTGGGCGAAATAGATCTGCGGCGCGCCATTGCGGCGTCTGATAATATTTATGCCGTCAGCACCATTCTGCAGGTAGGAGCGGATAAGGTCATGGACCTCGCCAGCAAAATGGGCATTACGAGCGAGCTCAAGCCCGTGCCTTCGCTGGCGTTGGGCGTGTCGCCCGTCAGCCCGTTCGAGATGGCCTCGGCCTTCTCGGTCATCAGCAGTGGCGGGCAAAAGGTAGCTCCGGTGGCGGTGCTGCGCATCACCGATGCGGCTGGGCGATCGCTGTACGAAGCGCCGCAAGCCGCACCCGTTCAGGTGGTGAAGCCCGCCTCTGCCTATGTCCTCACACGCCTCATGGAAGGCGTGTTCGAAGAAGGCGGCACCGGCAACCGAGTCGCGAAGTTGATCAAGCGCCCGGTTGCCGGCAAAAGCGGCACGACCAACACGGACGCGTGGATGGTCGGCTTCACCCCCGAGCTATCCACCGCTGTTTGGGTCGGATATGACAAGGGCAAGGCCATCAGCACGCAGGATGCCCGGCGGGCGGCACCAATTTTCGCACAATATACGGAAAAAGCGCTGGAGAATGTGCCGCCCAAAATATTCCGGATCCCTGACGGCGTAGTCAGCGCCTATATTGATCCGGCTAGCGGCAAGCTTGCTGCGCCGGACAGTCCCGACAAGCGGCTGGAGGTATTCGTTAGCGGAACCGAGCCGAAAGAGACCCTATCGGGGCAGAATAACCCACAGGCATCGACACCTACTGACCAAGCGGAACGACAGGCCGAAAAAAAATCCTGGTGGGGCAATTTTAAGCGATGGTGGATGGAGTAATAGCAAAAAAAGACTGGAAAACGCCATAATGCGCTCTCCCAGTCTTTTTAATCTTTATTTCAATTATCCTATTCGCCCATTTTAGCTCTCTTGCCAGTGCCATCAGCCATTACACAGTTAAGCCCCGTTCTTTCCTAAAGCTGCGCTATTACCAAAAACAGCTAAATGACTCAATACGGTTGGTGTCTACACCATAGTAAAACCAAAAGCGGCCACTCCACCGAAAACCTGCTACGGATGTTCTGCCTACAAAGACAGGGTACATCCAGAAGCGCTCTCCGTTCGTCAGCCATACAAACGTGTTGCGGTACAAACAACCGAAAATGGCTCCAGGGTCAACCGCATAGGCCGAAACTAGCGGTTTCGGTGGCGTAAATTGCGGTGGTGGGGAAGTTGGTGCTTGAGCTTGCTGCCCACCTTGCGGACCGAACGGCCCTTGCGGTGGCGGGGAGAACGGCTGTGGCGAAAAGGGGCCTGGGCCTGGTGGCGGACCTACCGGAGACGGGAACGAATCCTGTATATCAGGAAATTGTGGAATTGAAGGACCCGACGGTGTGAATGGACCCGGAGTACCCGGTTGCGTTCCGAAAGGAACTTGTGGCAGTAAAGACATGTGTTTCACTCCTTGTGTTCTAGGCTGATGTATCCTATGCGGGACATCAGCCCGTGGACTGGGCGAATCCCCATATCGCCGCCAAACTCCGTCATTTCGTCCTTTTATACCAAAATTTCTTATATCTCGCCCCGATTAACTCCCCGTCTGGACATGCTCCAGCTCAATTTCATGCACCATTTTAATCTCGACTCGTTTCCTGAGCTCATCATACTGTTTCAGCAGCCGGTGCTTATACCCTAAATTGTCGTTCATCCAGCCTATAATAGAGTCATCCTTATGCTCCGTGGACCAGCTAAACAAATCGCTATAGATTTGAGCAAATGATTCCTCGTTACGGCGAGCGAACCGGATCGGTTGAACTCTATAGCTGAGCTTCAGTTCCAACATTTCATACAACACTTCCAAACGGTACTCCAAGTCCTGTACACCTGCTTTGGATGCATCGTAGCTTTTTATATCCTGAATAAGCTCTCTAAAGGTCAACCCTACATGCTGCATAGCAATATAAGACCACACACAACTTCCCGTAGCTGTTCCATGAGCCTCCCAAAGCGGATTCCACAAAATAGACCGAATTGTATCCTTCTGCTCTTCTCCAAACAAAGCAATTCCAGCAATAATTCCTGCATTACAGTCTACGGAAGCATGTCGCTCTCCCCAATGCACCAATCGTGGAATCATATCTTCAGTAGTACATTTAAAGCTTAGTAGGGGTAAGAATTCATCAAACAGATGCTGATCCACTGCTTGTTCCAATTCAGTCGCCAGTCGTTCACGGAACGATTCGCATGGAAGATGTACGAGCCCCAAACAAGCATCCACAGATGCTGCCCCATATGGCCCGTTCACCCATGCGACGAGATCAGCCGCAGCTTCCACATAACCCAAATAACCTAACACATGCAGCACACCATCAGGTATATGTTCCGAGGATGTCTGATTTCGAACATAACGCTCGTACATATCCTGCGCCAAAGCAACATCTCCGCATCTCATGATCGGCTGAAGAAGCAGCCCCCTAATATAATGATGAGGATCTTCTACAAAAAGCCTATATAACTCCCAGGCATCCTTCACGGTTCCATATTGGGCAACTACATCCGTATAGGCAGAAATGATGCTGGCATCCACTTTATTGCCTGAGCCCAACATATCAATAATCCTTGCTGTCGCGTCTATCATCCGGTTTTCCCCTTTCTCAGTTATGCCTATCTTTCTTTATGAAGTACTTCTCTAATCGTGAATATTTCTATTATAAAAGAGAAAAAATGTTATCATCTATAATCCACTCAAGGGAGCTGATCTGATGCAGGATTCTAGTCCAAAAATCACAACGTTTTTCATGTTCCCCGGTCAAGCAGAGGAAGCCATGCAATATTATACCTCTGTATTTAAGCCGTCTGGTATCATGAGCATTTTTCATCAGGAAGATGGGACCGTGTTACATGCCGTATTCAACCTCAAAGGGCAAACCTTTATGGCCATAGACTATAACCATCAGGACAAACACTCTTTTACTCCAGCCCTATCGCTATTCGTCACTTGTGATTCGGAAGAAGAAATCCATCGTGTGTTTGGTCAGCTATCTCAGGAAGGCCGAGTTTTAATGCCCCTTGAAGCCTCGCCCGTAAGCCAACAGTTTGGCTGGGTCGAAGATAAATACGGTGTTTCATGGCAATTGAATTTGGCAAAAGGGTAATCGACCTATTTTACTTAGCAATACACCATCCTGCATCTTTTTTTGGTATTATTACATGTAGTAGGTGCTAATAAAAGGATGTGTATTTATTGTATACTGCCGATTGTGAAAAATGTTTTGGTTTATGCTGTGTCGCCTTGCCTTATGCCAAATCTGCTGATTTTGCCTTTAACAAGGATGGAGGAACTCCCTGTCAACACCTAAATGCGGATTATCGCTGCGACATTCATAAGAACCTAAGAAATAACGGCTTGCGAGGCTGTACAGTATATGATTGCTTTGGGGCAGGTCAAAGAATTTCCCAAGTTACATACAACGGAAAAAGCTGGCGAGACGACCCGGCAATAGCTGATGAAATGTTCAATCTATTTCCCATCATGCAGCAGCTTTATGAAATGCTCTATTACCTAAATGAAGCCCTTAGCTTACAAGAAACTCACTCCATCTATACCGAGTTACAAGAAGCAATGGCGAAAACAGAGCAGCTTACGGATCAAGATCCAAAATCCCTCATAGATCTTCATGTACCCACCCATAGGGCGCTAGTCAATGATTTACTTGTACAAACAAGTGAGTTAGTGCGAGAAAAATGTAAGAAAAACATGGAGAACCATAAACTGAGTAAAAAAATCAAAAGTAGAGACCTTATCGGGGCTAATTTAAGAGGCGTTAATCTGAGAGGTGCCAACCTGAGAGGCGTTCTACTGATTGCTGCTGACCTACGTGAGGCTGATTTGAGCATGACTGACCTTATCGGTGCAGATTTTAGAGATGCTGACTTAAGTGGGGCTAATCTGGAAGGAAGTATCTTTCTTACACAAGCGCAGTTAAATTCGGCTAAAGGCAATAGCAAAACCAAACTGCCCCCTTCTCTAAGCTTTCCCAGCCATTGGCTAAATTAGATTTTATCCTAAAGCAACATTGCTTACCTATATGAAAAAGAAGTAGACCGCCCTCGACAAGGTACCGATCTACTTCTGAATTTACTGTTTACTCCGTCATTCTACTCATCCGTCGCATGCTGCTCTGTAGTGCTTTCCTGATAAAAACAGACTTGTTCCTTGCATCCATAACGAATAGTAGCTCGAAATCCGCGGGCTTAAACCACACACAATCGCAAGAAGGATCACCGCAACTGCTAAATATTTATTAATTGCACTCCCTCCTTACTCCCTAAAAACTATTTGGCTATGGAGACATTTAACTACACTCATACCTTTTCGTTAAGGGATTCTCCTAGTCTCCGGCTTAAGGCTGCATACTGCTCTGCATTGGTGTCTGAGAATGCTTCTTCCCGGCTGGATTGTACATGCTGATACTGTGGAAGGCTTAAAAATTGCGACTTTGTAAAATCTATAATGTCCTCACCGATTCGGTTGTAATAATGCCAGCCGCTATCCAGCCAGGTCTTCAAAATATCACCACCAAGCCTGTCCTGAACGACAAGCGCTGTGACTCCACATTGTCCGGCTGCAGGATTATTAGCTGTCCATTTAGAGCTAGATTCCAAAGACCAAGCCTGAAACAATGCCTTTTCTAATTTTAAATAACGGTTTGCATTCAATATGCGTCTCCCCTTTCGAAACCATTCTGCACTTATAGTGAACGCGCCTTACTTATTTCCACCCATATTCCACACTCTGTGAATGACGTAGATTAGTATATACCTGCAAATGTCTACGCTCAGCCAAGGGCTGAATAGTTCGTACGGCTCGTTTCCATGGACTGGACACAATATATTCCACACCTATATTCTCCATAAAATCAGCCAACTGCTCAGCTTGTCGGGCACCTTCATCGGTGAGTTGGGCATCTGGTTCCTGTCCGGTTGCTTGGGCATGTCTAACAAAATAAATTTTCTTCACGTCATCGCTCCTAACCGTCACACAAATGTAGTATTCTATATATTTACAAATAATTATTTTTATGCTATAATGTAGGTTTACATACTTGGATTTCATGATAAGATTCCTTTGTATTACATCAACTCTTATGGGAGGGATTCGATGCAATTAGACAAAGGAATACACATGCTCCAGGTTTCTGCTAATATCATGGGAAGTATAGAGAGCATTCACCCCACCTTAATGTGGGACGAAGACAATATGATTTTAGTTGATACAGCTTACCCCGGGCAACTCTCGCTTTTAAATGAAGCTATTCTAGGTACCGGATTAGCAATCCATAATCTTACCTCTATATTAATAACACACCAGGATCTTGACCATATTGGCAGTTTAGCAGATATAATCCAGGCTTCTTCCTCCCTAGTTCAAGTATTAGCCAGTTCTATCGAAAAGCCTTATATACAGGGAGAAAAACAGCTTATAAAGCTAACCCCAGAAGCAATAGATCAAGCTGTATGCTCCATGCCTGAATCCGTTCCGGTAGAGTGGAGACATGCATTCCGGCGTACACTTGAAAATCCCCCAAAGGCTATTGTAAACTCCACCATCGTTGCTGGAGAGGAATTGCCCTTCTGTGGGGGGATCTTAATTATAGATACTGCTGGTCATACACCAGGACACCTAAGTTTCTATCATAAATCCAGTCAAACCCTAATTGCAGGAGATGCTCTACGTGTAGTAAGCGGCAAATTACTGGCTCCAGACCCGCAATACTGCTGTGATTTCAATATCGCCAAAGAATCTCTTAAAAACCTGCTGCCATATGATATTAAAAGAGTGATTTGTTTTCATGGAGGGCTATACGAAGGCAATTGTAATCAGCGGATATCTGAAATATGTGAATCCTAGCTTTTGTCCACATGTTCATACCAGTCCCTTGACCAGTCAGTGAATCATCTAAAGAAAAGACTAACCAGGAATTCCTGGTTAGTCTTTTCTGAATGAAAGCTAGGCTTTTAAATGAACCCTTAATACAGGTACATCTGAAGTAGCAGATGAGCTTTCTAATATCTCCACATGACTGATCATATCTTGCCCGTCTGGAACGATTACTGGAGTAATTACAGGTAATCCACCCTGTTGAATCGCATCCAGATCAAACTCCATCAATAATTGTCCAGCTTTAATGCTATCTCCTACTTTGACATGAGGGTTAAACCCCTGCCCTTTGAGAGAGACGGTATTAATCCCGACATGTATCAAAACTTGTACGCCAGATTCATGTTCAATAATCAGAGCGTGTTTGCTTTTCTCCATGACATGGGCAACTTTTCCGGCAAAAGGAGCGGTGACCCTACCCTCAGATGGATGAATAGCGATGCCATCCCCCATAGCTTTTGTAGAGAACGCAGGATCTGGAACCTCTTCTAGAGAAACCACTTTTCCTTTAATTGGCGCTACCATGTCGAATTCTTCAATACGGGGAGCCGCCTTCTTTTTCAACCATTTAAACATAACGATGCCACCTTATTTAGAGATTACATTCATAAACAGCGATAGGAAAAAAACTATATCCTTTCAGGAACCGGTTCCACGAATTAATTAAATAAAAACCGGAGTGAAACCGATTTCTATTTGAATTATAGTGAATGCCTTTCTATGATGTCAAGGCGATGATGTTCATAACTTACATGAAAAAGAGTAGACCGACCCCAACCAAGGTATCGGTCTACTTCTGAACCTTACTGCCGACTGCTCTTTAAGCAGTTGTGTACACTGTTAACGCTAGGCTTACCCTTCGAGCGCCTGCTTCAATTCCTCTGGCGAAGCGTCCCACCATTCCTGATTATGCGTAATCAGCAGGCTTTTGAGCGCTGCTTTATCTTCGCTGCCGAGATCATCCAGCATGAAACGGCGCTTGAGTGCATAATCCATACGGTTAACATGATCGGCAAGAATTTTCCAGCCGCGTTTGGCTTCGTCGTCAATCAGCATCTCGCAGGCCGTCGCGCCACCGTACATACGTCCTTCAGGCGTACGGTCCACAGCTACCCATACCAGCCATACCTGGCGTCCGTTCGGTACGTCTTCTTTATTCGTAGAGAACTTGATTCCACGTTCTACTTTACTTTTGGCATGCATGGCACCGATATCAATTTTTGCCTCTCCTCGGTCAATGATGACCGGGGACATGCTGTTCAGGTCGATTGAGCCTGCGCCGAAGCCCTTATGTTTACTCTTGCCACTGACAATATTCAGTGCAATCTGCTTTTTGCCGTCCGGCTGATTTTCACTCATGCGTCACTAGGCCTCCAATTTCCGTCTTCACACTCATTCTACACTATAAATATTTTAACTAATAATCTCGCGAAAGCAAACATATACATGCTGTAGATGCTTGTCAACGGGAGGTATCCATTGTATGACCCCAGCACGCGCCAAAATCGTTTTATTGTCTACACTAGCCCTCGGACTCCTCGCAGGGACGTTATGGTTTGCCTGGCAACCCCAATCGCAATCCGCCCCTCAGTCTGCAGGCAAACCACTATACGGCTCCGAGTCTGAGTCTGCGCTTGCGCCAGATATGGGCAAGCCTCTAGGGGCCAACATCATGCCCGACCTGCCCAAGAACCCTCCACAGCCCGCTTCGGAAATTCTCAGCAAACGGGTGGTGGAGTATCACATTGATGTATCTCTGGAAAAAGGACGGGTTTTGCGAGGCACTGAGACACTGACCTGGAGACATCCGGGCAAGAAAACTGTGAATGATCTGTATCTTCATCTATACCCGAATGCCTTCTCTTCTATGGAAACCACCTTTATGAAAGAATCCGGGGGAAAGCTGCGCGGAGACACCATGCCCAAGGACGGCTTTGGCTCCATGACGCTGACCGAACTAAAAACAGAAGATGGTTTATCTCTCATGCACCGTACTCAATATGTACAACCAGATGACGGTAACGCAAGTGACCGTTCGCTCATGAAGGTACGTCTGCCCAAGCCAGTACGAGGTGGCGAAGAAATCACACTATATATGAAGTTTGAAGTCAAACTGCCTGGCATTTTTGCTCGTATGGGTGCGACAGATGATTTTGTAATGGCTGGACAGTGGTTTCCAAAGCTCAGCGTCTATGAGACTGCAGGACAACGTGGACGCGCCGACGAGGGCTGGAACCTCCATCAGTATCATGGCAACTCCGAGTTCTATGCCGATTTTGGAATTTACAGCATACGAATTCGGGTGCCTGAAACACACATCGTATCAGCGACCGGATTCCCCACCCGTGGTGCAGTACGACAGAACGGCCAGAAAATATATCAATTTTATGCCGATGATGTACACGATTTTGCCTGGTCCGCTTCACCCAACTTTGTAGCCGTAGAAGAACCCTTTTCTTCTACTGAAGTTCCTGGTGTCAAAATCAAGCTCTATCTGGACCCGTCCCATAAGGAACTCAAAGGACGTTATATGAGCGCAGCCAAGGCCGCCCTTTCGTACTACAGCAAATGGTACGGGCCTTATCCATATTCCACTCTATCTATCGTTGTTCCACCCAAAACAGGCAGTGGAGCCGGCGGCATGGAATATCCGACACTCATCACGGCCGCAGCTGCGGACCAACTGAATCCCGGCTATAATCTGGAACGGACGCTGGTTCATGAGATTGGGCATCAATATTTCTACGGAATGGTAGCCAATAATGAATTTGAGGAGCCCTGGCTGGATGAAGGCTTCACCTCCTATGCAGAAGAACGGCTCATGGAGCAAGAATATGGGCTTATCCCCAACTTGCCATTACAATCCGGACAGGTAGCTTCTCCACAGCCCCTAAACCGCGAATCCTGGAAGTACGGATCGTCGGCTGAGTATGCACAAAATGCCTACTCACGAGGCAAGCTGGTACTACGAGGTATTGAACGTCAGGTGGGTACGAAAAAAATGGACCGGATTATGCGAACCTATGTCCAGACCTACCGATTCAAGCATCCGACCTCACAGGATTTTCAGCGTGTCGTGGAGAGGGTGACTGGACGCTCATGGAGCCACTATTTTGAACAATATGTATATGACGGCCAGATGGCGGACTTTTCTGTCGATCGCATCACGAACCGCAAGTTGGAGAATGGATATGAAGCAGTCGTGACGCTCAGCAAAAAAGGAGCAGATTATCCCAAGATCCCTGTTCAATTTACCTTCAAGGATGGCACCACAATATTTAAGGCATGGGACGGTACGGGCAAAAGTACATCTTTCCGACTCAAAAGCACCTCTCCCGTGTCCTATGTGACCGTTGATCCTCTATACACTATTGCACTGGAGAACAAGCATATTAATAATAGCCTGAAGGCTGAATTGGACGAAAAGCAACAAACTCGTTGGAGTGTGAGTGTAACCAAGCTGTTGGAGACACTGCTTGGAAGTCTGTCATGGTGAGGTGTCTATAGATGCGGACTGTTTTAAAAGAAGGCTGGGCGCTAGTGCGCATACGCTTTTATATCGTTATCATTTTATTTCTGTATCGTCTGCTGTGGGGAGTATTTCTCTATCGGCTGGTACAGTCGGCCGTTGTCCCGCTGCTGCTGCGTTATCCTGATCAGAGCCAAAACGAGCTGGGAAAGACCTTGTTTTGGATGGAGGGGCAGATCGCCTTGATGGACAGCCGGGAAGTACATGTGTATTTATGGATACTATTAGGGGCGACCGTATTGCGCGTCCTAATCACTCCCTTCATTAGAGCTGGCATATATCAAAGCCTGTATACCGATGCGTCTGAACCGCAAAGCCTGTCCTTCTTCAAGGGGATGAAACGTCACGGTATGTCATCTCTGTTGTATTACATCATCGAGTTGGGTTTGCTGCTGCTTCCCGCCTTCTGGGTGGTACCGAGACTCTATCCTATTGTAGCAGGGACGCTGCAATCTTCCTCTTACCTGTTGCATTTGTTGCCCTATGCCATTGGGTGGGTGGCTTACGGTTGGTTCATTCGGCAGTGCATCCTGTATATGCAACTGGGCACGGTCAGTGGTCACGCCATACTATCGTCCCTGCTCGCCTTCTTTCGCCAGCTTCTTCCGGCTGTAAGCGTATCTCTCTTGCTTGGTGCTTGTGTGCTGCTGGTCTTCGGTCTATTTGGCACCGTAGCGATGATTTGGACTGGTATGTTGGCGCTAATTCTCCAGCAATCGTATCATTTTGTTACCAGTCTGGTCAGGCTGTGGCATATCAGTTCGCAGTATCGTCTATGGCACATCGATATCTCCAGCAGAGGCTAATCCCTCTCTTTATGCTTTCTCCTGCATTTTTAGCTGTCGAAAAAACTTTTTTCTTTCCCGTGCAAACGGCACATAACTGAATACTGTTAACAGAATCTGTTCCTAGGGCGTTAGGAACAGATTTTTTTGTAACTTTTTGCGATGAAACATTTGCCAAAGCCTGCTGTCTTTGTTACAATAATCGCAGTGAACTGATAGTAACAACTTTGTAATCTTTATTGTAACCTTTATCTTAAAAACATCGTTGTCGTGAATACTGCTCTCCAAGGTGCACATCTTAAGTTAAGCCTAATTCCTGGCACCTAGGAAGCGGGGGAACCAGTTTGGGTGAATTGATCTCGCAACAGAGTGGTCATAGGGGAACCTTCTACCGAATCCTTAAGCTAACCTCGCAGGCATTGGAAGGGGTATATTTTTTTTGAAGAAGAAGCTAACGATTGCAGCCATGGGTCTCGCCATTGCCTTTACATCTTTTACATTCGGTGGCAGCAGTGCATTTGCAGACTCTAAGATGGACCAGGTCATCCAAGATGCCAAAGGAACGAACTATAGAAGCGGAGGTACTACACTCGAGGGATTCGATTGCTCCGGCTTCACAATGTATGTATTCAACAAACTGGGAATTAAACTGCCGCATCAATCTGGATCACAATTCAAAATGGGAGCTTCTGTATCCCGCGATGAAATGAGACCAGGCGACCTGGTGTTCTTCAACACCACAGGAAGAGGCGTTTCCCATGTAGGTATCTTCGTAGGTGAAGGGAAATTCGCCCACTCCTCGACTTCACGTGGTGTAGTAGTTAGCTCACTGAACGAAAATTATTACGCTAACCGTTATGTCGGTGCAAAAAGAATTATGAGCACAGACGCTTACCATTCTGTAGCTTCAGATATTCCTGATGACGACAACGTAGAATAACTACCGCACAGCAAGCTAACCCTAGCCGCAATTTGATTCTGGCCGGAATCGAATTGCGGTTTTTTATGTCCACTACATCAGTAATTATTATCATTACTGACGAACCGACACCTCAAAAGGTTTCAGTTTTAGCGAACATCGTCGGTTTTACCGCCACCGCTGGGGGAGCATATGAGCAGTAAATCCTTCTTATTGAATGTATACCCGACTTAGGTACGAAATAAACACGCTTGCCATTCTCCTACAACTTGTCTACAATCTGTGGTTAATGATTGAAGTACCTGCATAAGGAGGAATGGAAAAGTGCCGGCCTCAATATCCAACTACCGGATTGTACCGATGGACGAGCATCAAGCGGCTGAAATCTGTGAGTGGCGCTATGATCCCCCCTACAACATATACGGCTGGCTTCCCTGGGAACAAATGAAGGCACTTGAAGTCGAATTTGGAAGTCCCACGCTTCGCCAAGAGCAATATGTTGCCGTACTGAACGAAGAGAATGAGCTGACGGGATTTGCTCAATATTTTCCTATGGTCGATGTGACCCGGCTGGGTCTTGGAATGCATCCCGAAAGATGCGGACATGGCACAGGCTCCGATTTTGTCCGGGCCATTGCCGAGGAAGCCAGACGACGTCATCCACAGAATGAAATTGACCTAGAGGTTCTCACCTGGAATCAGCGGGCTATACGAGCCTACAAGACAGCTGGATTTGAGCTGACGGATACCTATGAACGTCAGACTCCAGATGGCAGAAAACCGTTCTATTGTATGGTATATCGTCCTGAACAACAGAACCGGGTTCTATAAATAAGAGCGCCTTCGCTATACAACCGCGATGTTGTATAGCGAAGGCGCTCTTAATATATACAACAGATCATTATAAAATCAATGACTGCTGCGCATTTTTTCAAAAGCTTCATTATATTGTTGGGCTTCCTTAATATCTACGGCCATAATACCGCCATCGTCCCAAGAGGTCAAACGCAGAGTCACGGTCTTGTAATCAATCGTAATAAATGGATGGTGATTGAATGCCTCAGATATAGCGGCAACTTCATCCACGAATGCAATTCCCTTCATAAAACTGGAAAAATTATATTTCCGAACGATCCAACGTCCTTCCTCCAGTTCCCAGCCCTCCAGTTTCTCCAGATGTGCTTCAATCTCTTCTTGTGTAAAAGGCATGTTACGAACTCCTCCCCGTTTATACGGAAGCCTTTTAGCCGCTTACATGCGGCCAAAACTACGATATATTGGTGTACATATTACCACGGCCCCGTTGATAAATCCATAAGACGGCCTTCAAATCAAAGGGACCGACGTCAGCTCCTCATCTCCGATGAGTACATAGATCCGGTACTGCTCCGGCTCATAAATCACAACGCCGCTGCCTACAGTAATTATGGGCTCCGTACCCAGTGCATAAAATAGGTCTTCTGCCAAAGCTTCATTGACTTCCTGACGCCCCATCGGGTTCAGCCTGTCCCAATCTTCTGCTTCCATTTCAAAAAATTCATAGCTATCTGGGATGCGTCCCACAGCCTCTGTCAAATCGTTCAAAATTTGTTCATACTCGCGCCCATGCTTTACTCCCATGCTATTTCCTCCAATGGTTCAGCGATTCAATACATAATCACTTTATTATACCGGAAATTGGCCCTTAACAAAAAAGAGAGTTTTGTCGATAAATACTATAATCCGTCTCATAATGACGCGCTTGGGGCAAGGACGACCCATGCGGCATGAAAGGATTCAAAATCTATTCTCATGGATGAGGTGTATCATGCAAATTACAACCATTATTGGACTTGTGCTCGGGCTTTTGTCACTGGTCGTCGGGATGATCCTGAAGGGCGCGCCAGTCGTCAATCTGGTCAATAATCCCGCTGCTTACATGATTATTTTCGTCGGAACAGCAGCAAGTATATTCATGGCGTTTCCGATGGATGACATGAAACGAGTGCCAAAGCTGTTTAAAATTATTTTCACCCAGCAGAAATTGCTGGATCGCAAGGAGCTTATCGGTACATTTACCGAATGGGCATCCATTACCCGTCGTGAAGGTCTGCTCGCGCTGGAATCCAAGGTCGAAGAGATCGACGATCCCTTTATGCGCGGCGGTATGCGAATGATTATCGATGGTAATGATCAGGAGTTCGTACGCGATGTTCTGATGGAAGACATTAACGCTACCGAAGATAGACACCGCGCTGGCGCACTGATTTTCTCCCAAGCCGGTATGTACGCTCCAACACTCGGGGTACTTGGTGCGGTTGTAGGTCTGATCGCCGCTCTGGCCGACCTTAGTGACATGGAAAAACTGTCCCATGCCATTGCAGCCGCTTTTATTGCAACGTTGCTCGGTATTTTTACAGGTTATGTCCTATGGCATCCAATGTCCAACAAGCTGAAACGGCTATCCAAGAAAGAAGTGGAACTTAAGTTAATGATGGTCGAAGGTCTGCTTTCCATTCAATCTGGTATCTCGACGATTGCCATCAGCCAGAAGCTAGCAATCTTCCTAACTCCAACCGAACGGGCTTCGATGACCCAGAAGGATGGCGATTCCAGTGAGTAAAAAGAGACATGAACCGCATGAAGAGCATGCTGACGAAAGCTGGCTGTTGCCATATTCCGACTTAATGACCCTTCTGTTGGCTCTTTTCATTGTCTTATTCGGTATGAGCTCGCTCGATGCCAAAAAATTTGAAACTATGGCTCAATCCCTGAGTTCAGCTTTTAGTGGCGGTACTGGCGTGCTGGATCACTCAGCCGCGAATCCGTCGTCACAATCCATGGATATGGGCAAAAATAAAGAAGAGGTATCACAACCCTTAAAATCGAAAGCCACTTCCACCTCTGATCTGCAAAAGCAACTCGCCCAGCGGGAAGAAGAAGATTTAAAGAAGCTTAAAAAGCAAATGGATCAGTATATTCAAAATAACGGCCTGTCCACCCTACTGAACACCAAGCTGAACCAATCCCAGCTGATGATCACCATTAGTGATAATGCCCTGTTTTCATCCGGGCAGGCCGAAGTAAAGCCAGAAGCGAGAAAGCTGGCCAAATCCATTTCCAGCATGCTCCAGCAGTTTCCTGGTTATGATGTTATCGTATCCGGTCATACGGACAATGTACCTATTTCCAATAGTCAGTTCCCGTCCAACTTTGATTTGAGTGCCAAGCGTTCGCTCAATTTCTTGCGTATTTTGTTGCTCAATCCGCAGCTCGATCCTACCAAGTTTGTATCCATTGGATATGGCGAGTATCGACCATTGGCAGGCAATCAAACTGGAGCAGGACGCGCCAAAAACCGTCGTGTCGAAAT
Source organism: Paenibacillus sp. AK121 (assembly GCF_019042715.1). Lineage (NCBI taxonomy): Bacteria > Bacillati > Bacillota > Bacilli > Caryophanales > Paenibacillaceae > Paenibacillus > Paenibacillus sp. AK121. The sequence goes on along the minus strand of NZ_JAHPJM010000020.1, from coordinate 14,132 downwards.
TTCCGTTCTTCGCAAATATCAGAACGGTACACAAGTTATTAGTCCTACCTCAAGCTCGAATGAAGGTTGATCATGAATATGTTATATGAACAAAGGCACCGCCGCATTTTTTATGCAGCTGGTGCCTTTTACTTTAGGGATTTCTGTTCTCTAGCCCTGTCATATACGAGGGACAAGCGCTGTAGGCTATAAGAAGGCCTCTGGCATTAGCTAAGTGTATAATCAAGCATCTGGCCCAGTTCCAGCTTTTCAGCCTCTGTTAAATCACGCCAGGCGCCTTTCTGAAGGGATCCCAAACGAATATTCATGATTCGCAGGCGCTGCAGTTTCTTAACTTCATAACCGAAGGCAGCACACATACGTCGGATCTGACGATTTTTCCCTTCTGTCAGGATAATACGGAATACATACTCAGATACACGTGTTACTTCACAGGGCAGCGTTCGATGACCGAGTATCTTTACACCGCTGGACATCCCCTGCACAAAGGATGGTGTGACCGGACGATCCACTGTTACGATATATTCTTTCTCATGTTTGCCTTCTGCCCGTAAGATCTTATTCACAATGTCCCCATCATTGGTTAATAAAATGAGACCTTCCGAATCCTTATCCAGGCGTCCAATTGGAAATATCCGCTGCGGGTGCCCCACAAAATCGACAATATTGCCTCTAATGTGGCTCTCTGTCGTGCTTGTAATGCCCACTGGCTTGTTCAATGCAATATAGACGTGATCGGACTTATCGCGCAGTGGCTTGCCGTTCACACGGACGTCATCGCCTTCCTCCGCTTGACTCCCCAGCACAGCCACTTCGCCGTTAATCGTCACGCGGCCGCTCTCTACCAGCTTGTCCGCCTCCCGGCGCGAGCAAAAGCCAGTTTCGCTGATAAATTTGTTAATGCGCAACCTGTGTACCCTCCATTTCTACGAACACACTTCCTTCTGCCCCCAGCTCATTACTCAGGTTTGGCGATAGGAAGCTGCACGAGGGCGGTTGTTCCCTCTCCCTCTGTGCTTTCAATATCCAGTGTGCCTTTATGGCTCTGTATAATACGCTGGCTGACCATAAGCCCTAGTCCTGTACCTGTTTCTTTGTTTGTGACAAAAGGTTCTCCCAGCTTGGATAGCATTTCTGCGGGAATACCTGTTCCCTGGTCCCGTATGAAGATTTTAACGCTTTCTCCCTCTAAGAACAAATGAATTGTGATGATGCCACCTTTACTCATAGCCTCCATGCTATTTTTAAGTAAATTAATGAATACCTGTTTTAACTGATTTTCTTCAGCATATACCAAGGCAGGCTCGTCCGTGACCTGAAGGTTGAATACAATACCCAACAGATGCGCCTGGCTATCCAGTAAAGAAATAACATCACTCACAATATAACGAACATCTTTTTTCTGAAAATGCACTGCCTGTGGCTTCGCGAGTATTAAAAACTCGCTAACGATCAAATTAATGCGATCCAGCTCAGACATCATAATATCGTTGTGTTTCATATTCAACACTTGATTTTGCTGCTGTAGTTGTAGGAAGCCACGTAGCGTGGTTAATGGATTACGAATCTCATGCGCTACGCCTGCCGCCAGTTGCCCTACGGTTGTCAGCTTCTCTGATCTACGCAGCAGTTCTTCCATCCGGTTGCGCCCCGTAATATCACGCGAAACACAGATAAAGCCTAAGATTTCGCCTTGTTCATCCAGAATAGGGGACGTACTCATACTAATCTCTACTGTACTTCCATCCTTACGCATTCGTAGGGTCTCACTTGATACGATGCTTTCTCCCTGAAGCAGGCTCTCCTTCTGAAATTCATACTCCTCCTGTTGCTGCGGAGGTACAAACTCCAGCTTACGGCCAACCAATTCCTTCTTAGTCCATCCGTACAAAGCTTCGAAGGCATGGTTAACCCGAATAACACGATCCTCCTGATCGGTTACATGAATCGCATCTGCCGTCTGATTAATAACCGATTCTAGATGCTCCTTTACAGAACGGTTTTCTTCATACATCTGTTCAAGTCTTCTCGTATACATCCCCAGATTGTAGGCCATCGCATTGATGCGCTCACCCAGCCGTGCAAGCTCATGGCCGCCCTTAATTTCTAGCCGTGTATCAAAATGGCCGTCAGCCATCTCGTTCACTTTTCCCAAAATCGACTGAATCGGACGGACAAATAGGCTGGCGAGCACATAGCTTCCAATGATCACAACCTCCAATAGAACAATGGAAATAGCAACTAAACTAATCAATTGCTTAGATATAACAGAAGCGATTGTATCATAATTCATGACAATACGAATGACATAGGCATCACGGTTTGTCGGATAAAAAGGTATGTAACTGACAAGCACTCGTTCGCCTTTAATATAGCAATCTTGTACGATACTCTCTCCCGAAAGGATCGCCCTGGACACGGCCAAACGATCCTCAGGCACTCTCGTTAGTTGATACGTGCCGAATTGGATCGGTTCGTTGTACATGTAATAGTGTTTTCGGTCGTTACCGTTCTTGTCCATCGTAGCGCCACCAAAGGTTGCAGGGTTGATTCCTGTTATCTCCAAAATGCGATAATCCACTTGCTGAGTCTGCTTCACAATCTCAGCTGGACTCAAGATAGGTATAAAATCCTGGACTGAAGTATCCTGGAAGGATACTCGAATTAAGTAGTTGCGTTTTTGGTCATAATAAAATCCCCATTTATTAATATGTGAGGAGGCTGAATCTGTGTAATCAAAAGAACTGGTCCAAAAATGATCCAGATTCTGACCATGTGCCATGGCCACCTGTCCATGCTCATATAATTGGTCAACTGCATTTTTCCAATACCCCATTAATGGATCGGATGACGTTAGCTCTTTAGGATTCGAAGATTTGACAACCTTATACCCCTGTCCATCTCGGATCATCAAAGAGATATTAATATCCCTGTGAAGTGTAGCTATCTGTTGTAGCTGTTCCTGCTGGATATTTCGGATGTCGGGATCAAGCTGATTGGCAGCCAACGTAGCAGAGAGCCACAGATTATATCCGAGCTGCTTGTCAACAGCCTCCCAACTATGTCGGGTTTGTTCAATAGCTCCTCCGATGATTTTAGCCGTCAGAACCATTTTGGTTTCACTGTCACTTCTTAGATTTTCGTGGGTCGTGTAGTAATTGAGTGCGATGTTTAACAATAGGATAAACAGGACCGACCCCGACAAAATGATCGTTATTCTGATTTTTATCGACACACTGATTTCTCACCTCTTGCCGTATGCTGGCGATTACTGGCAATTGCTAACTCAATGATACCGTAATAGTGCCTGGGATACCAGCATTTACATTTACCGGATATACATAAATACACATCCTGTGAACAATGTTGTCAATAGGCGAGCATTTACCTACAATGTATTAAGATAATCATCCACATATAGTCCACAAATACACAGATGTTATTATAAACTGTGGATAAACCTGTGGACAAGTATGGTGTTATCCACAATTTTATTCACATCATGTTAACAACGGAATACTTGTTCGTTGGATAATTCCGCGTTTGAAAGGAGTATTTTTCCAGTGACCATTATGGATCACGCCTATTGGATGAGAGAAGCCATTCAGGAAGCGTACAAGGCAGAAGCGTTGGGTGAAGTCCCCATCGGAGCTGTCATTGTAAAAGATAATGAAATCATCGGTCGCGGCTACAATTTGCGCGAGACCGACACCGACCCAACTGCACACGCAGAGATGGTTGCCATCCGGCAGGCCAGTGAGCATTTGGGAGCTTGGCGCCTGCTAGATTGCAGGCTGTATGTCACTTTGGAGCCGTGTCCGATGTGCGCTGGAGCCATTGTGCAATCACGCGTCCCCCATCTCATATACGGCACCACAGATCCCAAGGCGGGCTGCGCAGGCACGCTAATGAATTTATTGCAGGAGCCTCGGTTCAATCATTGTACAGAAGTAACCAGTGGTGTACTTCAGGAGGAATGTGCCTCCATGCTAACAAACTTTTTTCGGCAGCTCCGGCAAAAAAGAGCGGCTGCCAAATTGTCTCCTCCTTCATCATCCTGAGGAGGAAAGTCTAAAGCTCTTCATCTCACTGCTAATTCCTCATGAAAGGAGATCACCCCATGCCTATGAGCTTGTATAATACGCCTCAAGGTATCTTTTTACGTCCCCTAAGCTTGGAGGATGGAGAAGCTCTTCTCGCCCTTAGACTTCGAAATAGGGACTCTCATGCGCCCTATGAACCGCTGTATGAGGATTCATTTTTCACTTTAGAGAAACAGCAGGATTACATCCGTGAGAGATTGCGCCAAGCGGAAGAAGATCGAGGATACTTGTTTGGTATCTTTCTCCTAAAACAAGAACGGCTGATAGGTTATATCTCTATTTCCAATCTGGTGCGTGGAGTTGGACAATTCGCCGATGTCGGCTATATGATGGATCAACATGAGCAGGGAAAAGGGCATATGACGGCTGCCTTAAAATTGATCATACAGTATGCCTTCCGTGCCTTATCTCTACATCGCCTCCAAGCAGGCACCCTTCTCCATAATGATCGCTCACAACGCGTATTACAGAAGTGTGGCTTTCAGCCAGAAGGTATTGCTCGCAAGCTGGTACAGATTCAGGGCGAATGGCAGGATCATCAGATGTTCGGAATTCTAGCTGAGGATCACGTGTGACGAATCTCAATAACCGCACGAAGGATAACTTATTCATAAACAAAGAAAACCGCCCGGCCTACGCCGAGCGGTTTTCTTACATCACATTCGAAGGAATGATGTTTGTAATCATGTTACCTCCTAATTAAGGAGATACAGTTTGCATTTTTTGTTGTAGCTGTTCAATAGTCAGGACTTGATCAGCTGTTGGAATACCCACTTTAAATGCTGCTTTTTCATTGATTTTGCTGTATTGCGAGTAGCCTGTTACAGACAATTTCACATTGTCTTTCGTAGAAGGATCATTCACTTCCACGTTCGCATTCAGATCTTGATACACAGGAACGTTATCCTTGTTCAGAGCAGTGTTAATGTCAAACTGTTTCACTGTCAAATAGTTCTTCAACTCATCCAGCTTTTTGCTGACTTCGCTGGTGTTGGATTGCAGTTCTTTCTTCGCTTCAGCCAGTTCTTCCTTCTTCACTTGAAGCATGCTAGCATATTCGTCTTTAGACATAATATCTAGGACCTTAGGAAGCGCCTTAGTAATAAATGTATTAGTCGCTTGCTTCACATTGTCGTTCGTGATTTTAAACTGAACCACTTGTTTAGCTTCAACGCCTTGTGGCAATTTAGCATCTTTAGGATCAATATCAAAGAAATACGTAGCTTGATCATACTCATTCATAATCGCAGCAATCACTTCGTTCGCAAATTTCTGCGATTTTTCCTGATCCATAGTTGCAGGGTTAAACTCTTGTCCTGATTGTTTAGCCAGTTCTTGTGGATCAATGAGTAGGAATTTACCTACAACATCCTGTGGAAGCGGGTAAAATGGAATATTAGGAATTTTAACGTACAATTTATCTTTAGTCATTACCATTGGAATCGTAAAGCTGGTAGAAAGATCACCTTTCAAATGAATGCCCAGCGTCATTTCAGATTGGAAAGGTTCTTTTTGGTATACACCATCCATTGTAATATCAGCATTTTTCAGCATGCTAGTTACCATTGCACTTTGCTCAGCTGGAACAGAAGCGGAGGTAATTGTCAGTTCCTTAACGGTAAATTGACTTTTGGATTCATAGGAATTCAGCTTCATAGCATTTGCTGTACCGGTCGTAACAGCTTCCTTCGGTTCTAACTTCTTGCTACAACCTACCAGCGCTACCGTCATAAGCAACACCATAGTGAGGACCAAGACGGATAACTTTTTACTCATTGTGTAGATTCTCTCCTCTCAAATTAACCCCTTTTTTTATGCTATAAAAAAATACACACCCTCTATTTTAACTCATATTCACAAACGGCGAAACACTTATTGGAAAATTTTCTTACAATAAGCACAAAGACACCCTGGCTCTCTAACCAGGGTGTACTATACTTTGTAATATTTTTAGGAGAAAAGTCTGACTGCTTATGAACCTTGTCTGTTGTGGTGATCGACGTGATTCCGCTGTTTCACCTTCTTGGAACCGGATAGGGGCTCTTGTTGATGACTACGCTCACGCTTTTCATTACTTCCGCCAGAATCCTGGGCCTCGGGAACAGGAACGGCTCTAGGCTTGCCCATTTACGCATCCTCCATTCTAAGTCTAAATTATTGGTACATCAACAAATCCGTTTATTACCATTTAAAATAGGACTATAGATGGGTCAGATCTTCCGTTTTATCGTGATTCAGTGAATCCTGATGACGACGATCATTACGATCCTGCTGCACTTGCTGTGCCTGATGACTATTTACTGGACGTTGCTCCAAATCATCGACAACGTTGGACAGGTTTTTATCCAGTCCATTTTTGGCCTTTGTCATGTAGCCTACCTCCTCATTCCTTCATGACTACGAGTGTGTCAATGATTGTAATGTTTGAGCACATTGGTGAATGTGCCGAGTATAATCGGACACCAGCTGTTGAATGATATCTGTTCGTTCATCCACAGACCGCCCGTCACGCTCTACATCGACTAAGCTAACCTGTACTTCCCGGGAATCTACATACGTACACGCAAAATCAAAGGAGTACATTTGTCGGCCTTCTACCTCGATATGGATTCGTATAGCCCGGTTATCGGCTTCATCTGCCTGTACCTGTGTTTTATCCCCTGAATTCAAAAGAATCGGCAGTTGTTCCTGCCAGGCCTCTACCAGCTTTTGCTGATCTACTGTCATTTCTCGATTCATGCCAGCACCTCCACATCTGATAACGTGTGAAAAAAACAGGCTTTTTATACAACAAAAAAGCCATTCTTCACGATTCCTGATCATTAGCATATAGAACCTAATGTACCAGCTATCGTATTTGAATGGCTTGGTTTTATTTAGAATATGGCGGAGAGGATGGGATTCGAACCCATGTGAGCTTGCACTCTAACGGTTTTCAAGACCGCCCCGTTATGACCGCTTCGGTACCTCTCCAGGTGGTAAATGGATAAAGCTGCTTCCCTCTATCAAACAACTCAGGCGCAACAAAATTATTTTACCACAGAATTTTTAAGAATGCAAGGCTTACTATTTAGGAGTTATAACCTCAATGCCTCGCATATATGAACGCAGCACTTCGGGAATCACAATGCTTCCGTCCTCTTGCTGATAGTTCTCCAAAATAGCAGCTACAGTCCGCCCTACAGCCAATCCTGAACCGTTCAGCGTATGTACAAATTCAGGCTTTGCCTTCGCATCTGGACGAAACCGGATGTTTGCACGACGTGCTTGGAAGTCTTCTGTGTTGGAACAGGAAGAAATCTCACGGTACATGCCGCTCTCAGGCAACCATACTTCCAGATCGTACGTTTTGGCAGACGTAAACCCCATATCCCCTGTGCAAAGTACCAGCACCCGATATGGAAGTCCGAGCAGCTGCAAAACACGCTCAGCGTTATTCGTCATTTTCTCTAATTCTTCATAAGAGGTATCCGGGTGAACCAGCTTGAGCATTTCCACCTTATTGAACTGATGCTGACGAATCAAGCCACGTGTATCACGTCCTGCAGATCCTGCCTCTGAGCGAAAGCAAGAGCTGTATGCCACATAATATTTAGGAAGCTGATCTGCATTCATAATCTCTTCACGGTGGTAGTTCGTTACCGGAACTTCGGCCGTAGGAATGAGATAATACTCAGTATCACGCAATTTAAACAAATCTTCTTCAAACTTTGGAAGCTGACCCGTTCCGTACAGACTGTCCCGATTTACAATGTATGGAGGTAGCATTTCTTCATAACCATGCTCACTACTGTGCAGATCCATCATAAAGTTAATTAGCGCACGTTCTAAACGCGCTCCCAGTCCCTTATAGAACGTAAAACGAGAACCCGTCACCTTAGCTGCAGCCTCAAAATCAAGAATATCTAGATCCTGAGCCAACTCCCAATGTGCTTTGGGTGTAAAAGGAAACTCGCGCGGCTCTGACCAGCGACGAATTTCCACATTGTCCTCTTCCGAAGCGCCTACAGGCACAGTCTCATTGGGGATATTAGGAATCGACATTACCAGTTCGTCGATCTGAACTTCCAGTTCACGCACTTGCTCATCCAATTCTTTAATACGATCGGAGACCTGGCGCATTTCAGCAATAAGATCATCCGCATTTTCCTTATTCTTCTTCAACTTGGCTACTTCACCAGATACGACATTCCGACGATTTTTGAGTCCTTCACTTTCCTGAAGCAACTCACGACGGCTTACATCCAGATCTGTAAAACCATTAATCAGATCCAGAGATTTACCTCTGTTCTGTAAAGCTTTCTCAACCCGACCAAGCTCATTACGCAAAATCTTTATATCTAACACAGGTGATCCCTCCTACACTACAAACCTGACTTTCCGCTATCCGCGGACCATATCCACAAAATACTGATGTAACCGGAAATCGTCTGTTAATTCCGGATGGAAGGATGAAGCCAGCAAATGACCCTGACGGGCTGCCACAATCTCGCCGTTATACTCAGACAGCACATCTACTCCCATTCCGACAGATTGTATTAAAGGCGCGCGTATAAACACCGCACGAACCGGCTCCTCAATCCCTTTAATGTTCAAGTCTGTTTCAAAGCTTTCTCGTTGGCGACCAAAAGCATTACGCGATACTGTAATATCCATTAGTCCCAAATGTACTTCTTCCTGTCCTTGAATCGTTTTGGCCAATACAATCAATCCCGCGCAAGTGCCAAATACAGGCTTGCCTTGATTGGAAAATTGACGTATAGCCTCTATAAAATCATACTTGCGCATTAGCTTGCCGATAGTTGTGCTCTCACCACCGGGAATGATAAGACCGGACAGCTCATCGAGCTGTTCGATCTTCTTCACTGCTATACCTTCAGCACCTGCACGTTCAACGCTTCGTATATGCTCAGCCACAGCGCCTTGCAGCGACAATACCCCTATTTTCATGCCGGCCCCTTCTTTCTTACCAACCACGATCCTGCATGCGCTCATGCGATGCCAGTTTGGAAATTTCAATGCCTTTCATAGGAGTTCCCAAATTCTTGGACACTTCTGCAATCAGCTTGTAATCCGTGTAATGAGTGGTCGCTTCCACAATTGCCCGCGCAAATTTCTCAGGGCTGTCCGACTTGAAGATACCAGAGCCTACAAAGACACCATCAGCGCCTAAATGCATCATCAACGCAGCATCCGCAGGTGTTGCTACACCGCCTGCTGCAAAGTTGACCACTGGTAGCTTACCAAGCTCATGCACTTCCAACAGCAGTTCATAAGCAACTCCGAGGTTTTTCGCTTCTGCATACAGCTCGTCCTTCGACAGGTTTTGCACCTTGCGAATTTGACCATTGATAAAACGCATGTGACGAACAGCCTCAACAATATTTCCAGTTCCCGGTTCACCCTTTGTACGGATCATAGATGCGCCTTCACCGATACGACGCAATGCTTCCCCTAGATCCTTGGCTCCACAAACAAATGGAACGGTGAACTCCCGCTTATCGATATGGAATACCTCATCCGCAGGTGTCAATACTTCGCTCTCATCGAGGTAGTCAACACCTAGAGATTCCAGTACCTTTGCCTCAACAAAGTGACCAATACGAGCCTTAGCCATAACAGGAATAGAAACAACCTTCATTACCTCTTCCACAATCGTAGGGTCAGCCATGCGAGCAACCCCACCCGCTGCACGGATATCCGAAGGCACTCGTTCAAGAGCCATTACGGCTGTAGCGCCTGCTGCCTCAGCAATTTTAGCCTGTTCAGCGTTCATGACATCCATGATTACGCCGCCTTTTTGCATCTCTGCCATACCTCTTTTTACACGCGAAGTTCCCGTTTCCATGTCGTTGCCTCCTGTAAGGGTTACGTTTAGATTTCTAACTTAAGATTTTACCGTACGAACGCCAAATACACAATCATTTCAAGTTGCAAAATAAGTAATACAGAACAGGTTAGACCGGTTAGCGTTTCATCTTTAGAAGAGATTTTTAATTCCCTGGAACAAATCGCCGAAGAAATCACCAATTGCCCGGAAAAGCATTCGGAACCAACCACCCTCTTCTACTGCTGTAGTTGTAACCAAATCAACAGTTTTCGTCTGGCCTTTATCCACGCCATCCGTTTTGTATGTGTACGTAATCGTTCCGACTTTTGCCCCTTGCTTCAAAGGTGCCACGAGAGAGCTTGCTGGTGTTATATTCGTTGTAAAGGTTACCTTAGGATTGCTCGCACCCTTAGGTACGATAAAACTTACTGCATCTTTTGTGACGATCGGCACTTCTGTTTCCGTACCTTTGGTCACAGGCACATTCTCAACGCCCTTAACCACCGTCTTTGGAGCCACAACCTGCTTCACTTCAAAATTATCAAAGCCATAGTTCAGCACTTTAGCCGTCTCTGTGAAACGGTGTTCATCAGAGTCTGCGCCCATAACTACACTAATGAGGCGCATTCCGTCGCGCTCCGCTGTTCCTGTAAAACAATTACCTGCATTATTGGTATGACCTGTCTTCATTCCATCTAAGCCAGGATAAGCAAACTTTCTAAAGTTAGTAATATTTTTGTTCGCTTCTAGCATCCAGTTATAGTTAATAATCGGTGCTTTGTCGGTTGGACGGAATTTGTACGACTGAATCGTGGTAAACCGTGTATAATCTGGATGATCCTTAATAATATAACCCGCCAGAGTAGCTGCGTCTCTCGCAGTCATCACAGTTTCCCGGTCAGTGTCCGGTTGAAACCCTGTAGGCATATCCTTGCGGTCCAAGCCAGTCGAGTTGATAAAATACGTATTTTTCATACCCATTTTCTGAGCTGTTTCATTCATTAGTTTTACAAAGTCCTGCTCGGTTCCAGATACACGTTCGGCAAGAGCTACTGTTGCATCATTGGCAGAACCTACTGCCATGGCAATATAAAGCTCTTCTACCGTATGTTGATCCCCCTGGGCCAAAAAAATACGTGATCCAATACTCTTAGAAGCATTCTCGTTAATCGTAACCTTATCCGTCCATTTGAGCTTGCCTTGCTTAACCTGCTCCGCTACGATGTACTCTGTCATCATTTTGGTCATACTAGCTGGCGGGAGCGGCTCATCTGGATTCATAGAGAGCAAAACCTGGCCAGTGGAAGGCTCAATCAAAATGGCGGAACGAAGTGCTAAACTAGGAGGATTAATAGATCCTGTGCCTGTAATTGTCTTTGCCTCTGTTGCCGCTCCAGCAGCAAAAGTAACCACGTTCGGATCAAAATTTCCTACAACCGGTAATGCTGACATGTACATCATATTTAACAGCATTACAGCAGTTACACTTTTTTTAAATACCTGACTTTTTTTATATTTGTTTTGACTTATGTTAGCTTTCAATGAATATGGACCCCTCTCTAAATTGCACTCACTTAAATAAATTCTGTAAAGCCGATTATTTTAATATCGGTCCACCTATGAATATAAGTCACTCAGCTACTAAAACAATTCTTATCTATTCTATCACAGGGTTTTACGCAAAAAAAGGACAGATAGGATAAAGCTCTATCTGTCCTTCTGTATTAACATTTAATCTAAAAGTGATATGCTTTATTCAATCCAATGCCCCCAGCTACCAGTCCAGTTAAACCCAATAGAACCACTAACAGGTGAAGAAGATATATTTTCAATACGTATATTGTATTCACCAGTTCTCAAATTTGTAAATGTTCGAGATTGATTGTTTTGAGTAAATGTAGCACTAAGCTCATTTCCAGAAATTATATTGTAAACTACTACTCTAATTGTTGAACCATTTGGCAAACCATTAGCAGAAACAGTTACACTACCACCACTATTTACCTGTAACGCTTGCATCAGGCTTTGTTTTCCACCAGCTACTAAGTTAAAACTTGTAGAACCGGTAGCAGCAAAAACGGGTACAGCAACTAACATAGCAATAAGAAGAGTAATAAGGCTAGTAAAAGCAAACTTTTTTTTCATTAAAACTTCCATCCTCTCTAAAAATAGTAAGTTTGTATCTCTCACATCCAATATAACACAATATTTGTAACAAATAAACATATAGTTCCTAATTTTTTTCTGCTTATAAATTTCAATAAACTCGTTTGTAAAAAGACAGGCAGAGCGAAATGCGCTCTGCCTGTCTTCAAATCAAATACAGCTGAATTCTATAGAGAGTAGTTTGGTGCTTCTTTCGTAATCTGCACATCATGCGGATGGCTTTCGCGCAGACCTGCACCTGTAATACGGATAAAGCTTGTATCGTTACGAAGCTCCTCAATATTAGCAGTACCACAATATCCCATACCAGAACGAAGACCGCCCAACAGCTGGTGAACAGTGTCGGAAAGTGGCCCTTTATAAGCAACGCGTCCCTCAATACCTTCCGGCACCAATTTCTTGTCGTCATCTTGGAAATAACGATCTTTACTACCTTGCTTCATCGCAGCCATAGAGCCCATACCACGATATACTTTGAAGCGACGTCCTTGATAAATTTCCGACTCGCCTGGGCTCTCTTCCGTACCTGCAAAAAGACTTCCCAGCATTACTGCAGAGGCCCCTGCCGCAATGGCCTTTGTAATTTCACCAGAGTATTTAATACCGCCATCTGCAATAATCGGAATATTATATTCACGTGCTACTGTTGCACAATCATAAATAGCTGTTATTTGTGGAACACCAATCCCTGCAATTACGCGTGTTGTACAGATAGAGCCTGGACCAATACCGACCTTAACGACCGATGCTCCTGCTTCAATCAATTCGCGCGTTCCGTCACCTGTAGCTACATTACCTGCTACAATCGTCAGATCAGGATATGTTTTACGCAACTCGCGGACTGCTTCAATAATGTTAATATGATGGCCATGAGCGGAATCCACAACAATCAAATCCACACCAGCTTTTACAAGTGCTTCAGTCCGTTCAAACGTATCCTTGGAAATGCCGACAGCCGCACCGACCAGAAGACGCCCTTGTGCATCCTTCGCTGCGTTCGGAAATTGAATAGCTTTCTCAATATCTTTGATGGTGATCAAACCTTTGAGGTAGTTCCCTTCATCGACCAGTGGAAGCTTTTCAATTTTATGCTTTTGCAAAATGACTTCCGCTTCCTGTAAAGTCGTGCCTACTGGTGCAGTTACTAGTTCTTCCTTCGTCATGACTTCACTAATTTTAAGATCAAAGTCGTGAATAAAGCGAAGATCACGGTTAGTAATAATACCCACCAATTTGTTCTCTTCGTTTACAACAGGCACACCGGAAATACGATATTTACCCATAACGGCCTCAGCATCGGATACCAAGTGATCCGGAGTCAATGAGAATGGGTTGGTGATAACACCGCTCTCTGAGCGTTTAACCCTATCTACCTCTACCGCTTGCTGTTCAATCGACATATTTTTATGAATAACACCAATACCGCCCTCACGAGCCATCGCAATTGCTAACACTGCCTCAGTAACAGTATCCATACCAGCACTCATTAAAGGAATGTTCAGCTTCACGTTATCACTCAAACGAGTCGCTACGCTTACTTCTTTGGGCAGTACCACCGACTTACGAGGTACCAACAAAACATCGTCAAAGGTAAGGCCTTCCTTACCGAATTTATCTTCCCACACCAAGATGATCCTCCTTCAAAATGTTTAGTCTGTATTGGTCTTGTTGTCTGTCCGACATGGACAAATCAAGGCTCTCTGAAAATATATTATTGCAATCTTAGCAAAGCGGTATAGGGGTGTCAAGCCTTCATCAACAGCCCTAACCCGTAGTATTTCCCTGTACAAACAACTGTACTCCTACGAAGGACAACTATTATAAACAAACGGCTTTAAAGGTACCTCTCTACTTACAAAAGCATATTTCACTTTGAGTAAGCAACAAAGGAGTAAGAATATAAATAAATCCACTTATATACAAAAAAGGATCATGATCTCAAAAAGATCATGATCCTTTTTACTTGTTGCTTGGCAACGTCCTACTCTCCCAGGACCCTGCGGTCCAAGTACCATCGGCGCTGGAGGGCTTAA